>JAEEXH010000002.1 GCA_016291435.1 Oscillospiraceae bacterium | reverse complement strand
GATGGTGTCATTGACGGAGTAGCCGAGGATCGTCAGGATGACCGCGACGAAGTTCGAGTCGAGCTCGAAGCCGCAGATCACGAATGTGCCGAAGACGATCAGCAGGTCATGCAGCAGCGCAACGATTGCGAATGCACCGGCGCTCCAGCCGGAAATGCGCTTGAATCTCCATGCGATGTAAAGAATCAGCACGATGATTGCGAAAATCGCTGCGACAAGGCACTTTGTCAGGAACTTGACGCCGGAATTCGCCGCGACATCGTTGGTCTCGAGTGATTCGATGCCGGCATCGGGATATTTCTCCGTGAGCTTCTGAAGCAGCTCATCCTGAAGCTCTGCGCTGAACGGATCGTCCATGCTGAAGGAGAGCGTGAAGGTCGTCTGCTTCTCGCCGGTGAAGGTCTCGCCGGTCTGGACATTGACCTGGGTGCCGAGCACTTCCTGACCGACAGCGGCAAGCCCGCTTTCGTCAACGGTGCCGGTGTAGGCGTAGGTGGCAAGCGTGCCGCCCTTGAACTCAATGGAGATCTGCACGCCGCGGATGAAGCAGCAGAGCAGCACCAGCACAATCAGTACAGCGGAGAGCGCGAAGAACACCTTGCGGGTGCCGTAGAAATCGCGCACCTTCACCTGCTCGATGATGGACTGGATATTGGTCTGGTTTGTATTCTTTTTCTTGTTCTGCTTACTCATTTCTCAGCACCTCCGTACAGCTTTCTGTTCTGGAAGCATTTGAACTTCGAGAGGGAGGTCAGCATCAGACGAGAAGCGACAACGCCCATGATAAAGTTGAAGATAACGCCCGTCAGCAGCGTGAAGCCGAAGGAATAGATCGTGCCCTCGGTGGAAACGCCGAACCATCTGAACAGGAACGACAGCACCTTTGCGAAGAAGCTGGAGGACACACCGAATGCGCCCATCAGGATGATCGCAACGATGATAACTGTCATGTTGCCGTCGAGGATGGAGGTGAAGGAACGCTTATATGCTGCCTGGAGGGAAGATTCCAGCGACTTGCCGGTATTCAGCTCCTCCTTGATGCGCTCGCCGGTGATGATGTTGCAGTCCACGCCCATGCCGATCGCAAGGATGATACCTGCGATGCCGGGGATGGTGAGCGTATTGGAATCCTCAAAGCCGAACCAGCCGGAGATGACTGCCAGCGTGCCCGCGACCTGACCGATCAGCGCGATGGACGCAACAACGCCGGGCAGACGGTAGAGGATGATCATATAGATGCAGATGAGAATGAGCGCGATGACGCCTGCAATCATCATGATACGCAGCGCACCGGAGCCCATGCTCGGGGAAATGGTCTTGAAGGTGACGGTCTTCAGATTGAAGGGGAGCGCACCGCCGTTGATCTTATCGGCAAGCGCCTTTGCGCCGTCATAATCGAAAGAGCCGGTGATCTGGGCTCTGCCCTCGCTGATGACGGAATTGACCGCCGGATAGGAGATGCAGTTGGTATCCATCCAGATCGAGATGACATGATTCTGACCGCCCGCGGAAACATCGAGATACTCAGAATCGCCGTTGACAGCAGCAGCAGTCGCATCTGCGAACGCCTTTGCGCCTTCTTCCTTCAGCTCCAGATTGACGGCGAAATTGCCGGTCTGGTTGCCGGACTGATCATACTCATAGCCGACATATGCTTCCGCAACATCGCTTCCCTCGATGACAACATCGCCGAGCGGAGTGAGGGTGACGTTGCCGTCATCATCGACATCGCTGGTGTAGTTGAGACCCTTGCGGAACTGGAGCTTTGCGGTCTCGCCGAGCTCCTTGACTGCCTTTTCCGGATCAAAATTCGTTTCGCCGGTCTGCCAGGGGAAGCGGACGATGATCTTATCGTTCGCATCGTCGGTATAGACCTCGTAGTCATTTACGCCGAGTGTCACCAGACGGGTCTTCATGACCTCCTTGACGGAATCGAGCTGATCCGCGTCTGCATCTTCACCGTCTGCGGGCGAGAAGGTGACGTCCACGCCGCCCTGAATATCAATGCCGAGACGGATATCTCTGAGACCCTTGATATAGGTGGTGGTGAGGTCGCCGTACTGATTCTTCACGCCGAGCACGGTCGAAACCGCGAACGCGATGATCAGAATCGCCACGATGAAGAAGACTGATTTCTTGTTCTTCACTGCCAAGCCTCCTTGTTTTTCGTATATCGGCAGGAGATAGGTCAAATCCCCGAAGACCGGTGTTTTTGTATCTATGCCGACAAGTATCTTTTATTATAGAACATTTCGCGTAAATTGTCAAGAGAAATATCGGAATTCTCCGCAAATCATCACACAGTCAGCTCAACCTCGCCGGAAGTTTCCGCATTTGCGAGCACCGGCGCGACAAATTCTGCGAGAAACTCCTCGACCTGCTGCACGCTTCTGCCGGTGTAGTTTGCCGGATCGAGCTTTGCGTTCAGCTCCTCCTCGGTGACGCCGAAGATCGGATCGTTCACGATGCGCGTGCAGAGATCGTTTGCAAGGCCCTTCTGCTTGACCTCGGCACCCGCCGCCATCGAATGCACGCGGATATGCTCATGCAGCTCCTGACGGTCGCCGCCCTTTGCCGCAGCGTCCATGATGACATTCTCGGTCGCCATGAACGGCAGCTCTGCCATCACGCGCTGACGGATGACTGCCGGATAAACGACCAGTCCGCTCGTGACGTTCATCATGATATTGAGGATCGCGTCTGCCGCGAGGAAGCCCTCCGCGACGGCGATGCGCTTGTTTGCGGAATCGTCGAGCGTGCGCTCAAACCACTGTGTACCCGCGGTGAATGCCGGATTCAGCGTGTCAGTCATGAGGTAGCGGGCGAGTGCGGTGATGCGCTCGCAGCGCATCGGGTTGCGCTTGTATGCCATTGCAGAGGAGCCGATCTGCCCCTTCTCAAACGGCTCTTCGATCTCCTTGAAGGATTGCAGCAGACGGATGTCATTCGCAAACTTCATCGCGCTCTGTGCAATGCCGGAGAGCACATTGAGCACCTGTGCATCGACCTTGCGGGAGTAGGTCTGACCGGAGACAGGAACGACCGCATCGGGTGCAAAGCCCATCTCCGCAGCGATCTTCTGCTCCATCGCACGGATCTTCGCGCCGTCGCCGCCGAAAAGCTCCATGAAGGATGCCTGCGTGCCGGTCGTGCCCTTCGAGCCGAGCAGCTTCATTCTGCCAAGCTGGAAGTCGAGCTCCTCAAGATCCATCAGCAGCTCATTCATCCAGAGCGTCGCACGCTTGCCGACGGTCGTGAGCTGTGCAGGCTGACAGTGGGTGTATGCCAGACAGGGCTGTGCCTTCCACTCCTCCGCGAACTTCGCAAGATTTGCGAGCACGGAGACGAGCTTTGTGCGCACGAGCTTCAGCGCATCGCGCATGATGATAATGTCGGTGTTGTCGCCGACATAGCAGGAGGTTGCGCCGAGGTGAATGATGCCCTTTGCATTCGGGCAGCAGAGGCCGTAGGCGTAGACATGCGACATGACGTCATGGCGGCACTCCTTCTCGCGCTTTGCGGCTGCTTCGTAGTCGATATCCTCGATGTGTGCCTCAAGCTCCGCGACCTGCTCCGCGGTGACATTCAGCCCGAGCTCATGCTCTGCTCTTGCCAGCGCGACCCAGAGGCGGCGCCATGTCGTGAACTTCTTGTCTGCGGAGAAGAGATACTGCATCTCTCGGCTTGCATAGCGGGTGCAAAACGGGGATTCATAGCTGTTGGTATTCATGTAACATATTCCTTTCTTTTCAGAGACCGGCCTGCGGTCTCATGATTTCAGATGATTTGCGATACCGCCGGATCAGATCGCCGGCATCACTCTGCCGCCGGAGACCGGGATATAGGCGCCGGTTGTGAAGGAGGCGAGCGGCGATGCGAGAAATGCACACATCTGCGCGATTTCAGCGTCTGTGCCGCGCCGCCCGAGCGGTACGGTCCTGTCGTAATCGGGCTGCACCTCGGTGCGGTTTCTGCGGTCATTCTCCGTGACCGTCCAGCCGGGCGCGACCTGATTCACCGTAATGTTATCGGGTCCCAGCTCCTTTGCCAGCACGCGCACAAGCCCGTCGAGCCCGCGCTTTGCGGCAGTGTAGGCACCGCAGTTTGCCTCTGCGAGCGCCGCGCATTCCGTGTTGATGACCACAATTCTGCCGCCCTCGCCCTTTTGGATGATATGCGGCACGAACGCCTGCGTCATGTGCACCGTCTGCATCACGCAGGAGCCGTACTGACTGTCAAAATCGCCGAGCGGCTGCTCAAGAACCGGCTTCCATTCATACTGAATCACCGCATTGTGCACCAGAATATCCGGCATCCCGACAGACGAGGCCGCGACCGTATCGCGCATCGCTCTGACAGAATCGGCGTCTGTAATATCCGCCTGCACCGTGAGGATGCGTCTGCCGGTCTTCGAGCGGAGCTCATTGCCGAGCGCGACGGCTTCCTCCTTGTTGCGGCAATAATGCAGGATGAGGTTTGCACCGCAGTCGGCGAAGGTGCGTGCGATGACGCGCCCGAGCATGCCCGAGGCGCCTGTGATGAGTGCGGTGTGACCGCGCAGATCAATCGACAGCATAGCCGTTTCCTCCATTTGTTTTGTTTACTTGATGAGCGCCCCGATCGCAGTAATGACCGCGAGCGCCAGCAGGAACGCGCCGAACACGGCAGCGAAAATGATGCCGCCGAGCCCCGGCAGATCCTCCTTGATGATTGCCAGATTTGTACGCATCTGCGTGTTGACCCGGTCGAGCTCGCGTTCCATATCCTGCGATTTCGCGTAGAGATCCGCGACCTGAGAACGCGCCTCGGGGGTCTGTGCCTGTGCGCTGTAAAGCGCGAGATTGCCTTCCGAGAGCGGATTTTCAAGCTCCTCCGGCACAAAGAGGACAATATCCGTCTGCTTCCCGTATTTCCGCGCCTTTGAGTTGTCCGTCTCGATGAGATATTCCCTGCCCTCTGCCGCGACCTTCAGCATGTAATAGGGATAGTTCTTCTGCCCTTTCCAGCCGCGCCGCTTCTCAAAGAACAGCACCTCACCTGAGACCTCTCTGCCGTGCTCCAGATAAAACTTCCGCTTTTTGTTGTAGGCATATGCAGTGTAAATACACAGCCCCGCCAAAATAAGCAGCAAGATCATTTGTCATGTTCCTCCGATATATTATCTGCAAAGCGCCTCGATTTCTTCGGGCGTGACCCAGTGATTGTCAAAGGCTTTCTGCAATTTACCGTTTTTCCTTGCCCGTTCGGCATGTGCCCGGAATTCTTCCTTGCTGAGCTGAAAAATCATTCTCTCGCAGTGCACCAGCATCATGCCCGCCTGCTCTTCGGTGATATACAGCAGCCTGCCCTCTGAGACCGCGGCAAATGCCCGGAACTGATCTGTTGTTCTGACATCAAACAGCTTTCTGAACGGGAGATCCTTCTGATTCAGCCGTGTCATTTCTGCGCCCTCCGATCCTGCGGCAGGTGTTCAGTCTCCGTCTCTGTTCAGCACCCACCCCTCGGGCAGCTTCGAGAGATCGAATCCGCCTGCGCCGAGCCGCGGGATGCAGAGCGATACGGCATATTTTTCGCCGCAGAGCATCTGATAGAACCGCACCTTGCATGCCGCCGGGTGCAGGAATTCGATTGTGTCATTGCGCAGGCTGTCTGCCGCCCTGCCGAGCTTGAAGCCGAGCGTCGAGAAGGGGCGGCGGATGCCCTCGCCGGTATATTTTGTATATGCTTCCTTCAGCGTCCAGAGGCGCGAGAAGCAAAACGCACGCTGCTCTGCGGGCTGCTCGCCGAGCCAGCGGAATTCCGCCGGCATGCAGACAGTGCGCATCATTTTTTCTGCGATTTCCCGCGGCGGCTCTGCATCGACGCCGAGCGGCATTTTGCCGATTGCCGCGACTGCAAGCCCCTTGCAGTGCGAGATATTCATGTGCAGCGATTCATGCACGAGAAGCGGCTTTTCGTGCTCCTTCCGCACAATCTTTGCGTGCTTCACGCCGAAATCCGCTTCGAGCGCAGCGCCCAGCAGATCGTTTGCATAGTTGTGCGCAAGATGTGTCCGCAGCTTTCTGTCCGCTGTCGGGATCTCAGCGGCATAGACGCGGAACATGAGCTCCTGCGTAAGTCTGTCGTATCCCGAAAGCAGCACCTTCACGGCGCATCAAAGAGGATGCGCGCCGCGCTCGTGCCGAGCCTGCCGCAGCCTGCCACAAGGAATGCTTCCATCTGTTCGCGTGTGCGGATGCCGCCCGCTGCCTTGATCTTCACATTCGCGCCGATATGCTGTCTGAACAGTGCAATATCCTCCAGTGCAGCCCCGGCGGTGCTGAATCCCGTCGAGGTCTTGATGAAATCTGCGCCGGCTGCTGTCACCATCTCACAGCAGCGGATCTTCTCCGCCTCCGTGAGCAGACAGGTCTCGATGATGACCTTGAGGATACATCCCTCTGCTGCCTTCCGCACCTGCCGAATGTCATCAAGCACGGCGTTATCATCGCCGCTTTTCAGCGCAGATACGTTGATTACCATATCAATTTCGGCAGCGCCCTGCTCTTTTGCCAGCGCCGCCTCATAAACCTTCACCGCAGTCGGGACATAGCCGAGCGGGAAGCCGATCACCGTGCAGAGCGTGAGCGCAGGATACGCTGCATGCGCCTTTTCCACCCACGCAGACGGGATACAGACCGATGCCGTGTGAAACCTGAGTGCCTCCTCGCAGAGCTTTGCAATATCCTCCCATTTTGCATCCTGTTTCAGGAGCGTGTGGTCAATATGCGAAAGAATTTCCGCATTTGTCATGTTATCGCCTCCGATTGATGTAGTCCGCAATGGAGAACCCTGCCGCGATCAGAAAGCCGACCGCCGCGCAGAGAATCTGAATCAAGATATAGGGCATCCCGCCCGACACAAACGCAAATAATATGATCGTTACAGTATCCGCGCTGACAAGATAATCCGGCATGTAGAGCTTCGATGACAGATGCATCGCCAGAAGCGCAAGCAGGAGATCTGTGCCGATCACACAGACCGTTTGCAGCAGATAGGGCAGAAAGTCGCGCATATAGCGCAGAAATGTGCGCTGCTTATCCTCAAAGAGCTTTGCGCTGAACATCATGATGCCGAGGGAGAGCACAAAGTTGAAGCCGTAGGCATAAAAGAAGCCGCCTCTTGCCTGAATCAGGATGCTGAACACCTGGAGCAGAAACATCGCAATCCCGCACCAGACATACCGCATCCACGCCCGTTTCTTCCGCATCTGCTTCACCGCTTTTCTATGTCGTCATGATGAAGCATCGTGCTTGCAGCGCCCGTGACAAAGCTCACAAGCAGCCCGCAGATCAGCTCCGCGATACAGATGGAAAACCAGAGCAGCTCATTATCGAAAATAAAGCCGTCAAAACTGTGATGCTGCGTCACGTTCAGAATCAGATAGATCACAAAATCCGCGGCGGCAATGAGCGCCTTTTTTCCGAGATGCGGCAGGAAATCATGCGCAAATACGCCGATTTTACCGCGCCTTGCGGTGAAGATGCGCAGATCCCGGAAGGAGAGCGCAAAATCCGCAAGCAGCGCCAGCAAGCAGGCGCCGAAAAACAGCGCTCCGTTCTGAAATTCTGCCGGATAAATCAGCAGGTGCAGCGGAATCAGCAGAAATACTGCGAAATTACGAATCTTTTGCATGCTGTCCACCCTTTCCCGCAAGATATGCCCTGTCCACCGCCGCGAAGATCAGCAGCGGGATGCCGTTCAGCATGAGCCGCGCCGCATAGAGCGAGATGAGCTCCGTCATCGGCGAGACGCCGTCGAGATTTGCACTCAGCAAATTGAGCTGCGGGTATTTGATGAGCTGCACGACCGTCACTGCCGTGCTTATCAGAAACGGCGTGAGGATTGCAGCAAAAAAGACGCTTCTGCGTGAGATTCCCGTCTCCTCCTCCGCTTGCAGGAAATGATAGAGGATCGCCGTGACAACGGCGCTCAGCCCGCAGAGCCAGACAGAGAGCGAGAGGTAGCTGTACATCGCCCAGCAGAAGCACTGCACAAAAAGGCTGCCGAGAAATACCAAGATGAATCTCTTGACAAAGCCGGATTCGATCTTTCTTTCCATAGGCAGCCTCCGTTTATCATTTGTTTTTAGAAAAGCATCAGATATATAGCACCGCATCTGGAGCATACATAACCGCCCACTTGTCTCTTTTCCAGCGGTCCGGCGCATTTTTCACAATAACCTTTTTTTAGTAACCCTGTAAAAATCTGTTGTTTTCTTGGGGATATTCTGATCTTTGCCGGATCAAGAGATGTGCAGTCGGAAAAAGCATGCTCACCGATTTCTGTCACGCTGTCTGGAATCTCGATCGAGGTCAGGCTCTTGCAGCCGGAAAAAGCACGATCACCGATTTTTGTCACGCTGCTCGGAATCTCGATCGAGGTCAGGCTCTTGCAGCCGGAAAAAGCACGATCACCGATTTTTGTCACGCTGCTCGGAATCTTGATCGAAGTCAAGCTCGTGCAGCCGTCAAAAGCACACTCACCGATTTCTATCACGCTGTCTGGAATCTTGATCGAAGTCAAGCTCGTGCAGCCGGAAAAAGCATACCTGCGGATTTCTTTCACGATGCTCGGAATCTCGATTGAGGTCAAGCACTTACAATACATAAAAGCATTGTTACCGATATAACTATCTATCCAGTCAGGGTCAAATCTGAGATTTTTCTTTTCTACCTCTGTTAAGCTGTCCGAAATATGAACTGAAATCAATCTTTCGCAGCCCTTAAAAGCAAAATCACCGATGAACATCAATCTGTCTGAAATTTGAACTGAGGACAAACTCTTACAGTCAGAAAAAGCGTCACTGCCAATTCTTTTTACACTGCTCGGAATCTCGATCGAGGTCAGACTTGTGCAGCCGGCAAAAGCATCCGAGCCGATTTCTTTCACACTGCCCGGAATCCTGACCGAGGTCAGACTTGTGCAGCCGGCAAAAGCATCCCATCCGATTTCTACCACGCTGCTTGGAATCTCGATTGAGGTCAAGCTCGTGCAACCGGCAAAAGCACGATAACCGATCGTTGTCACGCTGCTTGGAATCACAACTGTCTCAATATTGAGACCACTAAAGCAGAAGTCTCCCAGCACCTTGACATTTTCGGGAATCACCACATCGGTCGATTTGCCGTTATACTTTTTCAGCTTGCCTGCCTTGACAATGAAATCGGCATCTTTTGTTTTGACATCGCCCTCAACGGAGACCGTTCCGCTGACAAACAGCTTGCGCGCCTCCTCAAGCGTATATTTCGTGCCGCAGAATTCACACTGGAAAAAGCCGTCCTTCTTGATCAGCTGATTGCCGCCGCAAAGCTCACATTTTATTGCCTGCATGGGAGATATCTCCTTTCGCATATAGTTTTATTTCTTCGCCGATTTCCCTGCGCCGAATATCAGCAGACTGTGTGCAGGTCAGGATTCCTCTTCCGCTTCCTCCGCGTCATCGGACTCTGCCGGCTCCTCGGGAACGGCTGCCTCAGCGGTCTCCGCCGCCTTTGCCTCCTGCTCCTGTGCCGCAAGCTCCTCCTCGGAGAGCTGCTCGACCTCGCTCATTTCCGCATCTTCCTCGTGCTCCGTGCGGGTGAATGCCACCACTCTGCCGGTCTCGGAGACGCGCATCACGCGGACGCCCTTTGCGATGCGTCCCATCATGCGGATATCGCTTGTACGGATGCGGATGATGATGCCGTCGCTCGAAATAAGGATAATATCATCGGATTCATCGACGACCTTGATGCCGCAGACCTTGCCGCGCTCATCGTCGGGCTTGTAGTTCGTGATGCCGAAGCCGCCGCGGTTTCTGAGCGGATAGCTTTCGATGTCAGCGCGCTTGCCGAAGCCCTTTTCGGTGACAGTCAGCAGAGATGCACCCGCTCTGACACGCGCCATCGAGACAATCTCATCGCCCTCTCTGAGCTTCATGATGCGGACGCCGTGTGCGCTTCTGCCCTGCGGACGGATGCAGTTTTCGTCGCAGCGGATCGCCATGCCGTTCTTTGTCGCGACAATGAGCTGATCCTTGCCGTTCGTCATGCGGACACCCGCAATCTCATCGCCCTCCTCGAGCTTGATCGCAATAATGCCGTTCTTGCGTACATTTTTGTATGCCGGAAGCGCCGTGCGCTTAATCTTGCCGTTCTTGGTCACCATGACGATATAGCTCTCGTCATTGAATTCGCTGACCTTCATCATCGCAGCGATCTTCTCATTCTCCATGAGCGGGAGCAGGTTCACGATGTTCGTGCCCTTGCTGTCCTTGCCGCCCATCGGAATCTCATAGCACTTGAGATCGAACATGATGCCGCGGTTTGTGAAGAAAAGCACATGGTCATGGCTTGAGGCAACGAACATTTCGGAGGCAAAGTCCTCCTCGCGCTGCTTCATGCCCGTGACGCCTCTGCCGCCGCGCTTCTGCGACTTATAGACAGAGAGCGGCACACGCTTGATATAGCCGAAGTTTGTATATGTGACCACGCAGTCCTCGACCGGGATCAGATCCTCAATATCCATTTCGCCGCTGACATTCTCAATCTCGGTTCTGCGCTCGTCGCCGTATTTGCCGCGGATCTCCTCGAGGTCATCGCGGATGATGCCGAGCTGACGCTCCTTGTGTGCGAGAATATCGCGCAGATCGTTGATTTTATCGCAGAGGGACATGACCTCATTGAGGATTTTGTCGCGCTCGAGACCTGTCAGCTGACCGAGACGCATGGAGACAATCGCGTCTGCCTGCGCTTCAGAAAGACCGATCGTCGGGTATTCCTTTTCGGAAGGATCGACCGCCATGCCCATCGCGGCACGGTATGCGGGGTCTTCCATCAGCGTTGTGAGATCGACCTCAGCAAAGCGCTCCATCAGGCGCTGCTTGCCCTCGGGGATCGTCTTCGAGCTGCGCAGAATTGCCACAACCTCGTCAATGAAATCGAGTGCAACCAGGAAGCCCTGCAAAATATGCGCACGCTCTCTCGCCTTGCGGAGATCGTAGCGGCAGGCTCTCTGCACAACATCGACCTGATGCTCCAGATAGAGCTCCAGAATCTGCTTCAGCGAAAGCTCACGCGGGATGCCGTTCACGAGCGCCAGCATGATGACGCCGTAGGTATCCTGAAGCTGTGTATAGCGGAAAAGCTGATTGAGCACAAGGTTCGCATTTGCGTCCTTTTTGAGCTCGATGCAGATGCGGACCTCTTCCTCTCTGCCCGATTCGTCGCGGATATCGTGAATGCCCTCGACTCTCTTTTCCTTTGCAAGCTCGGCAATCGACTTGATGAGCTCCGCCTTGTTGACCATGTACGGAATCTCATGCACAATGATGCACTGACGGTTCTTGATCTCGGTGATCTCGGTCTTCGAGCGCACGGTGAGCTTTGCTCTGCCGGTCGCATAGGCTGCACGGATGCCCGCTCTGCCCATGATGACGCCGCCGGTCGGGAAGTCCGGTCCTTTGATGAACTGCATGAGCTGTTCAAGCGTTGCATCCGGGTTTTCGATCAGATAATCCAGCCCGTCGATGACCTCGCCGAGATTGTGCGGCGGGATATGCGATGCCATACCGACCGCGATGCCCTCCGAGCCGTTGACCAGCAGATTCGGGAAGCGCGACGGCAGCACGACCGGCTCCTTCAGACGGTCATCGTAGTTCGACTGGAAATCGACCGTTTCCTTCTGAATGTCCGTCAGCATGCAGGTTGACATTTTTGTCATTTTCGCTTCTGTGTAACGGTAAGCAGCAGGCGGGTCGCCGTCCACGGTACCGAAGTTGCCGTGACCGTCCACGAGCGGATAGCGCATCGAGAAATCCTGCGCCAGACGCACGAGCGCCATATAAACAGACGCATCGCCGTGCGGATGATACTCACCGAGCACGGTACCGACGATGTCCGCACATTTACGGTACGGCTTTTCCGGCGTCAGGCTCTTCTCAAAGAGCGTGTAGAGAATGCGCCGGTGAACAGGCTTCAGACCGTCCCTGACATCCGGCAGGGCACGCGAGGTGATAACGGACATCGAATATGCTAAGAACGATGACCGCATTTCCTCCTCAATATCGCGATGAATCAGAATCGAATTACTTGTATCGTACAAGAGTCTCAGGCTCCTTTCTGTCAAAGGAAATTATAGTTTGAATGCTGTGCGGAGCTGTGTGAGCTCATTCTCAGAAAAATCCTTTTTGGGGATCAGATAAAAGTTCCGCTTCACAAGATATACCATGAAATATTCCGCAAATTCGTGAATTTTCACTCTGTCCTCGAAGAAGATCTCCGTCGGCGGAATATCCTGCACCGGCTCTGCGAGCTTCTCCGGGAAAATGGAATTGAAGCCTTCCGCATCCTCTGATGCAGCATCCTCTGCGGGCTCCGGATCCGCCCCCGGTGCTTCGTCTGCTTCCGAAGAAGCCGCTGTCTCAGCGGGAACCGGCACAGCATCCTCCGTGCGGATTGTCAGCTTATCAGAAAAGAGCTTCATCTCATAGGTGTCGCTCTCGATCTCTTTGAGCGCTTCCCGCAGCGACCGCCGCATTTTCAGCGTCTTATACCATGTGCTCATCACAAATGCCACGCAGAACACAATCACGATATAGGGCAGCGTCTTGGAGCTGTCGCGCACCGCGGCATAGACATAGACGCCCGCGACCGCCAGCAGAATCACCGAAAGCACGATGTTCTGCGGATAAACATATTTTCGCTGAAATGCGCGGAACGCATCCATGAACATATCCAGCGGGATGTGATAGCGCTTTGTCAGCGTCGGATTTTTACTCATCGGCATCCTCCGAAACGATCTTTTCCCATTCGGCATCAACGTCCATTTCCGGCGCATCCATCACTGCCGTATGGCTTTCCTGCTGTGCATCATCGGCGTCTGCCGCATATTCTGCTTCTGCGTCCCCGTCCTCATTCTCAGGCTTGATCCGTCTGCCCGATTCGTCATAGAGATGCAGCCGCTTTGCGCCGTAATACTGATCGCACGCGCCGGAAACCAGCGTAGATTCGCGGGTTTCTTCTTCATCCTCCGCACCGTCGGAGCCGTCGAGCATCGTGCGCATCTCCAGCAGAAGATAGCCGCCCGAGCAGCGATCCTTTGCGAAGGTGCGGATCGACTCGATCTCCTCCTCATCAAGATTCCGCTTTGCAAGATAGAGAAACTGATTCGAGATCTTGCCGTCTGCAAAGAGGAAGCCGCGCTCATTTTCATACGCTTTCATGACGCCGGTGGAAAATTCCGTGGTCGCCTCCTGCTTCTCCTCCTCGCTGAGCTCCTCCTCGTCATCGAGCAGCTCAAAGGTCGAGATATGATGCGGAAAGAACGTCGTCTCGCGCTTTTCGCCGTATTGCAGCTTATTCTGCGCCAGAAATTTACGGTTCGTCGGCACCAGATAATACATGCCCGCGACGATCAGGCAGCCGCCTGCATAGATCAGGAAGGTGAAATTATGGAACAGCACCGTCATCAGCACAAAGACTGCTGCCAGAATGCCGCAGACGATCATTGCGGTTCTGCGGTCTCTGCCGCGCTCCTCCTGCAAGTAGATGCGGTACACATCCTCATAGTCAAGATCGCGCATCTCCGTCTGCACGGAAAACAGCTTTGTTTCCTTTGCCATAGGGGATACCTCCTTTCAGAGGTCTTACAAAATTTGATCAGATATCCAGATTGGTCGCATATTTTGCATTGGTCTCGATGAATTCGCGTCTCGGCTGCACCTTGTCGCCCATAAGGATCGAGAAGATCTCGTCTGCCTTCATCGCATCCTCCATCGTGACCCGGATCATCGTGCGGGTCTCAGGATCCATTGTGGTCTCCCAGAGCTGATCGGGGTCCATCTCACCAAGACCCTTGTATCTCTGCACCTCGAGCTTTGCGCCGCCCGCGCCGAGCTCCGCGATATACCTGTCTCGCTCCTCATCGGAAAATGCGTATTTATGCGTTTTTCCCTTTGTGACACGGAAGAGCGGCGGCTGTGCGATATAGATATTGCCGTTCTCAATGAGCGGTCTCATGAAGCGGAAGAAGAATGTCAGGAGCAGCGTGCGGATATGGCAGCCGTCCACATCGGCATCCGCCATGATGATGACCTTGCCGTATCTGAGCTTCGTGATATCGAAATCCTCGCCGATAGATGTGCCGAGCGCCGTGACAACAGGCTGCAATTTATCATTGCCGTAAACCTTGTCGATGCGCACACGCTCCACATTGAGCATCTTGCCCCAGAGCGGCAGAATCGCCTGATAGCGCCGGTCTCTGCCCTTCTTCGCGGAGCCGCCTGCGGAATCACCCTCAACGATATAGATTTCGGTGAATTCAATATCGCGCTCAGAGCAGTCTGCGAGCTTGCCCGGCAGCGATGCCGATTCCATCGCGGACTTGCGTCTTGCGGTCTCACGCGCCTTCTTTGCAGCTTCACGCGCACGCTGTGCCGCCTGCGATTTCTCGAAGATCAGCGCCGCGACCGCAGGATTCTCCTCAAGGAAGTCCATCAGCTTTTCGGAGACAATCTGCTCCACAAACGGCTTGATCTCCGGGTTTCCGAGCTTTACCTTCGTCTGGCTCTCAAACTGGCAGTCTGTGAGCTTCACGGAAATGATCGCGGTCAGACCCTCGCGGACATCCTCGCCCGCCAGCTTGTCGCCGTCCTTCATGAGCCCGAATTTCTTGCCGTATTCGTTGATCGTTTTCGTCAGTGCATTGCGGAAGCCGATCTCGTGCATACCGCCGTCGATTGTGTGAACATTGTTCGCGAAGGAGAGAATGACCTCGTTGTAGCTGTCATTGTACTGCATCGCGATCTCAACGGCGTTGTCGCCCTTCTTTCCCGCAAAATAAATAACCTGATCGGAGAGAGGATCGAGCCCTCTCGTCTGGTGAATATGCTCGATGAACTGCCGGATGCCGCCCTCATAGCAGAGCACCTCATGGCGTTCCTCCTCGGGGTGGCGGTGATCGGTGATTTCGATGGTGAGTCCCGCATTCAGGAACGCCTGTTCGCGCATTCTCTTGAGCAGAATCTCATAGTCGAACACTGTGGTTTCTTCAAAAATCTCTGCATCCGGCTTGAATGTGACAGATGTGCCGTGCCGGTCGGTATCGCCGGTTGCTTTGAGCTCCTCGGAATATTTGCCGCGCTCAAAGCGCTGGAAATAGCTGTGCGTACCGTCCCAGACAGTGAGCTCCAGCCACTCCGAAAGCGCATTGACGACCGAAGCGCCGACGCCGTGCAGACCGCCCGCAACCTTATATCCGCCGCCGCCGAACTTGCCGCCGGCATGCAGCACGGTATAAACGACCGTTGCCGCGGAAATGCCTTCCTTCGGGTGGATGCCGACCGGGATGCCGCGTCCGTTATCTGTGACGCGAATGACGTCGCCCTCTAAAATTTCGACCTGAATGTGGGTGCAGTATCCTGCAAGCGCCTCGTCGATGGAGTTATCCACAATCTCATAGACAAGGTGATGCAGACCGCCCGAGCCGGTCGTTCCGATATACATACCGGGACGCTTGCGGACAGCCTCCAGTCCTTCGAGGACCTGAATCTGATTTTCGTCATATTCGCCCGTGACCTGCGTCTGTGCGAGCATTTCTTCATTCTGTTCCATATCTGCCATGTTCACAGCCTCCGCCATTTCTCATTTGTATATATGTCAAAACATCGTGCCTGCGCGTTTTCTGAGTGTTGCCGCCGAGATGGAGGAAATATATGCCGTCTCCGTGCCGTTTTCCATGCAGATCACAAAGCTCTTCGGCATTTCCTCCGAGACATTGACGACTCTGCCCTCCGCCTCCATGCGGTTCAGATACGCGCGCGTATCCGGCCCGATGGTCGTATTTTCAATATCAAACAGCCCGATCACGGTGCTGTCATGGATGGAGATGCGCTCTCCGAGATGAATATACATAAAGGGCGCCTCCTCCCTTATTCTGTCAGGCTTCCTTCCGCCATGTGATACACATTGCAGCTGCCCGACGCACTGATTTCGCGTGCCCTGCCGATTGCATCCGGGTGACATGCCGTCAGGAAAATCTGCATGTCCTCGATAATTTCATAGACAAGATTCTGCCGCTGCGCATCGAGCTCACCCATCACATCGTCGAGCAGAATGACCGGCGTTTCCTCTTTTTTCTCATAGAAAACCGCCGCCTGTGCGAGCTTTAAGACAAGCGCAGTCGATTTCTGCTGCCCCTGCGAGCCGAATTCCCGGACAGAAAGCCCGTCAATCTTGCAGGAAAAGTCATCGCGCCCCGCACCCTTTGCCGTAAAGCCGAGCCGGATATCATCCTCCGCCGTTTTCGTAAGCTGCTCAAGATAATATGCCTGCATCTCCGCGGTCGGCCTGTCGGGAATCTCGGAATTGCGGAAAAGATTGGAGCGGTATTTGACCGAGAGCTTCTCATTTCCGCTTGTGACGGTATGATAAAATCCGGACGCAACCGCGGCAAGCTGCCGGATATAGGCATATCTGAGGCAGGTGAGCAGCGAACCGTGCGCCGCAAGCTGCGTATCCCAGACAGAGAGCTCCCTGCGGTCTGCCTTTCCGAGCTGAATCTGTTTCAGCACGGCATTGCGCTGCGCTGTCAGATGATCGAACCGCCGCAGCACCCCGAGCATGGCAGGGGAGAGCTGCGAGCCGCAGAGATCCATGAAGGCACGCCGCTTTTCGGGTCCTGAGCGGATCAGCTCCCGGTCATCCGGCGAAAAGATCACACACTGGAATTCCGCGAAGAGACGGCTGCCGCCCTGCACGGGCACGCCGTTCAGCAGGATCTTTTTCTGCTTTGCGTCGCCGCGCTGCATGTGAATCTGAATCTCCTGCGTTCTGCGGCTGTCTTCAAATTTCAGTCTGAGGTGCATGGCAGGGGATTTCAGCCCGATGAAATCTCTCTCCTTCGCGCCGCGAAAGCTCCGGCAGCCCGTACAGGTCCAGATCGCTTCCAGCAGATTTGTCTTGCCCTGCGCGTTGTTCCCGAGAATCAGATTCAGCGAAGGATGCGGTGTCATTGAGACCGCATGCAGATTGCGGTAATCCTCCGCCTCCAGCGAAACGATCCGCATTACGCCTCTTCGTCCTTCGGCGCATGCACGATGACCTCATATTCGCCCGCCTGCATTTGATCGCCGTCGCGCAGCTTTTTGCCGCGCATGGTGCAGATCTCGCCGTTCACTTTTACATGACCGTCCTGAATGAGCTGCTTTGCAAAGCCGCCGGTATCAGTGAGATTTGCGAGCTTCATGAGCTGTTCCAGCTTGATAAACGATGTTTTTATCGTAATTTCGATGGTTTCCATATTATCTCCGTACCTGGACAGGCATAATGATCGCGACCGAACCCTCGCCGTCTGCTTCCATGATCTTGACGGCTCTGTCGGCAGCGGTGAGCTGAATGCGTACGACGTCGCCCTGAATTGCACGGACGGCATCGAGCAGATAGCGGTTATTGAAGCCGATGACCAATTTATCGCCGGTAATGTCGCCTGCGATCACATCGTCGATGCTGCCGATGACATTCTGGCAGCTGACGCGGACACAGTCATCCTCGATCTGAAAGCGCACAGCGGTCTTGTTCTTCTCGCTGATGAGCAGTGCACAGCGCTCAAGGCTGTCGGTCAGCTCCCGCTTCGAGAGCTTCATCTCGGTCTTGAAGCCGGTCGGAACACTGCGCTTGTAGTTGATAAAATCACCGGCAAGCAGTCTGGTATAGACAGAATAGCCGCCGATCTCGAAAATCGCATGATGCTGGTCGAGACGGATGCTGCTCGGCTTCTCGTTCTTTTCGTCTTCCGTGAGCAGATGCTCGATCTCGCGGAGCGCCTTTGCCGGCACAACGAAGCGGACAGGGTCCTGACCGGGCAGCGGCTCTGTGCGGATTGCCATGCGGTAATTATCTAGCGCGACAATATTCATCGCACCGTTTTCCATTTCGATAAGCTCGCCGGTAAAGATCGGCTTGGTCTCATCGAGCGAGACTGCATAGATCGTCTGGTTGATCATATTCTTGAGCAGACCCTGCGGAATGACCGCACCTGCCTCCTGCTCCACGGCCGGCAGATCAGGATATTCGTCTGCGGGAAGACCCGGGAGCTGGCATTCGGTATCGCCGCCGCGGATCGTGATTTTCAGGTGCTCATCGGAGCTGACCGTGATGATGCCTTCCGGCATTCTGCGGACAAGCTCACAGAAAAGGCGGCTGTCTGCGAGCAGGATGCCTGCCTCCTCAACCGCTGCCGGAATCTCCGTGCGGATGCCGAGCTCAAGATCATAGCCTGTCAGCGAAAGTGCAATGCCCTCTGCCTGGAGCCGGACTGCCGCCAGCACCTCCATCGGTGTTTTCGCAGAGGTCGCCTTCGCAACATTCGGCAGCACCTCGATGAGGTCTGTCTTCTGGCATGTAAATTTCATTTGATAATTCTCCTTTTCATATCCCGCTCAGGGTGCAGGCTGTTTTCACAAACGGGATTTCCGTTTTCAGCCGCGAAGCGGATCTGATCTCAGAAAAGAGTATAATTATAATTCAGTAGTAGTAGTAGGGGCTGTGGAAAGGTTGAAACTGTTTTTGCGCAGATCGCTTTTTTCTGAAACAGCGCAAAAACCTTTGTCCGATCGAGCGGCAAAGTTTTCCGGGAGCGGATGTGCAGAAAATTTGGAAAAGTTGAAAGCAAGTCCGCCCGGAATCAGAAAAGTGCAAAGAGTGGAAACGCAGGAATGTGTGTTGAAAAATCGGTGGAAATTGTGAATACTCGGAGTATATGACCGGAGTTTTCCACATTTCATCATGTGAAATGCCGTGAAAACCGCAGAAACGGCGCAAACAGGGCTCAGGTTTTCCACTTTCTTTTCAACACCTGTTGAAAACCGGAGAAATCGAACATACTGTCTCACAGCACTTCCGCATGATTTTCCAGTTCGTTGAATTTGATCCGAATCGGCAGCATTCGGCGGATTTTGTCAAAATTTTGCCCCATTTGCCGGAACGCACAAAGATGTGGAAAGCGGCGGAAGATTATTTTCCGAATCCTTCGCGGATGGTCTTCGTGATGTTCTCGATGATGTCGCGCATCTGTGCATCTTTCTTCATCGCACCCTGCACGCTCTGGATCGCATAGACGATGGTGGAGTGATCTCTGCCGCCGAATTCCTCTCCGATTGCCGCAAGAGACATCTGTGTGATATTCTTGACGAGATAAATCGCGACCTTGCGGGCATTGGAGATCTGCTGCGAGCGCTTCTTGGAGCGCAGGTCTTCCGGCGTGACGCCGTAGACATTGGCAACCTCGGAGATGATATGCTCAACCGTGACAGGTGTCGGCTGCTCGTCCGTCAGGATATCGCGGATGACAGTCTGTGCCATCTGGATCGAAGGCGGGGAGCCTGCGAGCTGCTTGAGCGCCAGAAGACGCTTCACGGCACCTTCGAGCTGACGGATATTGGATTTCAGGTGATTTGCGATGAATTCCGCAACCTCATCGGGAATCTGGAGATCGAGCAGCTCTGCTTTTCTGCGGACGATCGCGACGCGGGTCTCGAAATCGGGGAGCGCAACGTCTGTGATCAGACCCGACTCAAAGCGGGAACGGATGCGGTCCTCAAGGATCTTGATATCCTTCGGCGGACGGTCAGAGGTCAGCACGATCTGCTTTCTTGCGTTGTGCAGGATATTGAAGGTATGGAAGAATTCCTCCTGCGTGGATTCTCTGCCGCTGATGAACTGGACGTCATCGACGAGCAGCACATCTGCGCTGCGGTATTTCTGATGGAATTCCGGCTGCTTCTTCTGCTGGATTGCTTCGATCAGCTCATTGGTAAAGGTTTCGCCGGTGACATAGATAATGTTCAGGTCAGGATTTCGCTTCTTCATCTCGTGGGAGATGGCGTGAATGAGATGGGTCTTGCCGAGACCGGAATCGCCGTAGATGAAGAGGGGGTTATAGGTATTGTCGGCATTGTCGCCGCGTGCAACGCTGGTGCAGGCTGCATAGGCGAAGCGGTTGGAGCTGCCGACGATGAATGTTTCAAAGGTATAGGGATAATTGGAATTTTCATAGGCTTCGCTGAGATCGCTGTGCAGCGCATCGAAGCTCTCTGGGTCAAGCTCCGGGCTTTCGGCGTCGCTCAGGCTGTCATCGGTGACAATGAGCTTCAGCTCGACCGGGAAGCCGACGATCTGCTCGAAGGCTTCGCAGAGAATCTTGTGATAGTTCGACATAATGATATTCTTGTGGAAATCATTGGGGCAATAGAACACAGCGATATTGCCCTCCAGTCTTGCGGGTTCGAGAGTCGTGAGCCAGAGATTGCGTGCCATATCACCGACACCCTGCTTGCTGCAATAATCCACGACTGCTTCATACACTTCCTTAAAGGAATTCATGGAGTATGTTCACATCCTTTATCTATATATAATATTTTATGATTTTTCGCTTTCCGGGAACCATGTCCGGGTCCGGGAACAGCGCGGAGCTGATCCTTTGGATCGGGGGCGTCTGCCCCGAAAAGAAAGGCTGTAATCGCAGTCCGCGAGCTACAGCAGCACAGTCCGATACATCATATATTATAGCATATTGAGCGTTAAATTTCAAGGAGGTCATATAATCTCTGTCGCTTTTCACAAATATCGGAATCCGACTATCGGATTCTTTTACCATCTAAAAGCCGGGATTTCAACAGCTCTATAAAAAGCCTTATATAAATAGTATATTTCGGCAAAAATGATAGATTGTGTATCAAACCGAAGATTTTACGCGGATTCTGTGAGGAAAGCGGCAGAGATTCCGAATACATATATAATATGTGATTTCTGCGCAAAGAAATTTTCAAAAATACTTGTAAATTCCGAAGAAATCATGTATAATAAAAGAGTCTGCATATTTGACGGATCTTTTCGGTCTGTCAGCAAAAGAAAAGGAGGAAACTGCTTTGGCAAATCCATCAACTGAAGCCGCGACTGCCGCTTTCATGAAAGGGAGCAGCACGGGCGGGCTTCAAAAGGTACAGGCATGGTTTTACAGGAATCGGGCGTATTTCGCCGCCTTCTTCATTCCTGTCATCCTGCTCTATATCGCGTATGCCTTCTTCGGGCTCACGCCTTACGGAGATCACTCCGTGCTCTGCCTCGACCTGAACGGTCAGTATGTGTATTACTTTGAGGCGATCCGCGATGCCTTCCACGGAAACGGCAGCATTCTGTATAACTGGTCGCGGAACCTTTCCGGCGGCTATCAGGGTGTCATCGGCTATTATCTTGCGAGTCCCTTTACCCTGATTGTCATTCTCCTGCCGCGCAAGTGGATCCTTGCATCCCTGTTTATCATGATCCTCTGCAAGCTCGGCGCAGCATCCGTCACGATGACCTACTTCCTGCGCAAGGCACGCCATGTGGGAACATTCACCTCTGTGATCCTCGGTACGATGTTCGGCATGTGCGCATACGGTGTCATCCAGACGATCGACCCGATGTGGCTCGACGGTCTGATCGCACTGCCGCTGATCGCGCTCGGCATCGAATATCTCGTCGATGACGGCAGAAAGCTGAATTTCATCATTCCGCTGGCATATATCTGCATCGCGAACTTCTATATCGGCTTCATGTGCTGCATCTTCACCGCGATCTATTTCGTGATCTACACCTGCTTCATTTCGCAGAAGGTGAAGTTTGAGGCAAAGCCCCTGCTGGTCACATGCGGCAGAATGGGCATTTCGGCTGCGGCAGCAATCAGCCTTGCAGCATTCATGATCCTGCCGGTTTACAATGCACTGGCGCTCGGTAAGTTTGATTTCACCAAGAATCCGGACTACTCCTTCAAAACGCAGTTCAATCCGATCGAGTTCATTGCGCAGTTTACCTGCGTCAACCAGTACAGCTCGGTGAATGTGCTCGGTAAGCCGGAGATCTACTGCGGTGTGCTGGCAGCGTTCCTTCTGCCGCTCTTCTTCCTGAACCGCCGCATTCCGTACCGTCAGCGTCTTGGCTACGGCATCATGGCGCTTGTGATGATGCTCTGCATGATGATCCGCCCGATCGACATGATGTGGCACGGCGGACAGATGCCGAACTGGCTGCCCTTCCGCTATTCCTTCATCTTCTCCTTCATCATGCTTTCGATGGCAGGCATGACGCTCCGCTATGTGACAAGCCTCAAGAAGAAGGAAATCTTCGGCACCTTCGGCGTTTATTTCGTCTTCCTGATGATCGTGACCTACTTTGTCAAGCTCGGTGCGGCTGAGCTCAATGACAAGCATCACGGCATGTTCGTCAACCAGAAGGGCGAGGTTTACTTCAACAATCTCTGGAATTCCAATAAATCCTCCGAGACAATCTTCTGGTCGATCGGTCTGACGATCATTCTCCTTGCAGTCTATGCAGGCTTTGTGTATCTGCTTTCTAAAAAGAATACCCCGAAGAAGAAGATCGTGACGGCTACAATCGGCATTCTTGCGGTTGTGAGCTGCGAGCTGACCTTCAATGCAAAGGCTTCCTTCGAGGCGATCCATCATGAGGTCGCATATTCCACCAAGAAATCCTATTCGCAGTATATCGAATCCGGCAGAGCGCTCGTGGACAAGCTCTATACGGAAGATCCTTCCTTCTACCGTGCCGAGAAAACCTATGTCCGCACGGTCAACGATGATGCAGGCTTCCGGCTCCGCGGCATCACGCACTCCAGCTCGGTGATGAACACCCAGATTCTCAAGTTCATTGAGGCAATGGGCTATTCCTGCCGCAGCTACTACTCCCGCTATGAGGGCAATACCCCGCTGGCAGACTCCCTGCTCGGCATCAAGTATGTGCTCGATAAGGGCGATGACAACAAGAATGTGCTCAAGAAGGGGCAGAATTCCGATCTGGATATTGCCTATGATCTGAAATTCACCGAGGTCTGCAAGACACAGAGCGAGACCGATATGGATGTCAGCGTCTATCAGAATCCGAATGCACTGGCGCTCGGCTATATGGTCAGCGAGGATATCCTGAAGGTCGGCTTCTTCGGCAATGACAATCCGTTCAACAGCCAGAATGCACTCCTCAGCACGCTCGTCGGCAAGACAAAGTTCAAGGAAGACGGCAACTTTGCCGATGATCCCTTCGAGCATTATTTCTATGATCTCCCGATTACTGAGGAGATGCGACTGAACGATGTCTACAAGGACAGCTACGGCAGTCAGATGAACTTCCGCGAGGTCAAGCAGGCGGACGGCAGCCATGCAGTCGATCCGACAGTCGATATGTTCATTGAGGCGCAGTCCGATGATCCGATCTACCTCTTCTTCAAGACGGAGAACGAGAGCAAGGTCAATCTCTGGCTGACGGATCAGTGGAATGTTGACGGCACCACCTGCTGCAATAAGGACGGCTCCGATGCAAAATCGCTCGGCTCCTATTTCGAGACCGACGATTATCATATTCTCTATGTCGGCACCTATCCGAAGGGCACGCAGCTCCAGCTTCGCATGACGCTCCGCACGGATGCAGCCGGCACAAAGGAAAAGTATGCGATTGTCAAGGCGTTCTATTTCACGCACTTCAACACCGCGCTGTTCCAGGAGGATATCAACAAGCTCAAGACGAATCAGTGGGATCTGACGACCTACGGCGGCAGAACGCTCGAGGGCAAGATCACCGCGAAGCAGAACCAGATCATGATGACCTCCGTTCCGTGGGAACCGGGCTGGTCGGTCTGGATCGACGGCAAAAAGGTCAAGGATGAGGATGTGCTGAATGTTGCAAAGGCGATGATCGGTGTGCGTCTCCCCACAGGTGAGCACACGGTCAGGATGAAGTACACCCCGCCCGGACTGAAAACCGGTCTGATCCTGCTGCTGGTCGGTCTGGCACTGTGCGTCCTCTTCTGGC
The DNA here is from genome assembly GCA_016291435.1 of Oscillospiraceae bacterium. GTDB lineage: Bacteria > Bacillota > Clostridia > Oscillospirales > Ruminococcaceae > Firm-04. The sequence continues at coordinate 72,181 of JAEEXH010000002.1, read as the reverse complement.
TCTACGATCAGAAGCACAACGATACGGTGAAGCTCCTTGCAGCGAACCGTAAGAAGGGCATCTACGATCTGCCTTATGAGGATGATCCGGAGCCCGCTGAAAAGGCTGTATCTTCCGGCGGCAGCAGCACGGTCACAACGGCAACGGCGCCGAAGCGCAGCGCAAAGGAAATTGCGGATGAGATCCGCGAATACAAGAAGCTCTGTGACGAGGGTATCATCACGGAGGAGGAATTCCAGGAGAAGAAGAAACAGCTTCTGAATTCCTGATTGCAATGAGAAAAGCTCCCGGTGTGAGATACATCGGGAGCTTTCTTTGTATGAACGCACAAATCATATGCTTAAATTTTGATATTATACACCAAATAATTCAATGATGCATTGACATTTTATCATAATTATGTTATTATGGAGATGTAAACTGCGATAATAGCGGCTTTTTTCAGACAGAGAAAGGGGGCGAATTCTGATGAGCGATGCAGCACACAATAAGCTGATGCAGTGGCTCGGCATTGAAAAGCAGAGCAAATATGTCCGCGACTATTTCTATAAGTATAACATCCGTTCCAGCATCTATATGTCCGTTGTGGTCATCGCGCTTGAGGTATGGATGATCCTTCGCATGATCCGCACGGTCGTCACGAATCACCTGACAGGCGATGTCTTCTGGGGCGTGGTCGATAAGTATTTCATGAATTACTTTATCCTCCTGAGCGCCGGCATTTTGATGCTGCTCTATGCGCTGCGGTTTACATACGGCTGGCAGAAGTCACGCTGGGCGGCGCTCTTTGTCGCCGCACTGAGCCTGACGGTCTGCGTCTATGAGATCCACATGCTCTCGACGCACACGATCCGCAATGTTTCCGCACTCACCTATCTCAATTATATCATCCTCTTTATTGCCGGTGCCGCGATGATTGTATTCTCTGCAATGCTGATCAGCTCCAGGAAAGACAAAAAATGGCAGACACTTTCTGTGCTCTATATTTTTTCTTTCATCTGCATCAATTTCGGCATCATCATTTCCGTGAATTCCTACGCAAAGGGCGAGCAGATCCTGACCTTCCTCACGATGGAGCTGTTCGTCGTCTGCCTGCTGACATGGCGCCCGGTCATCGGTTTTCTGATTCTGACGGTCTCCTATGTGGTTTTCTTCGAGCAGATTGATACGCTGGTCGCCGTCAACAGCCCGGACGGTCTGCCCGGCATCACGGAAAGCACGCAGATCAACGGCTTTACCATGTGGCTCTCGACACTGCTGTTCTGTATCTCCAGCTACCGCAAGACCCGCTCGCAGGCGATGCAGGATGAAAGCCTTGTCAAAATGAACGAGCACCTGAGCGAAATCTCTGTCACCGATGAGCTCACCGGTATTCACAATATGTTCTATTTCCGCGAGGAGGCAAAAAAGCTCCTCAGCTATGTCACCACTGACCGCGAGCGTGTGGTTTATCTCTTTCTCGATATCGAAAATTTCAAGTCCTATAATGAGCAGTACGGCTTTCATCAGGGCAATGATCTCCTGCGGCGCTTTGCGAAGGCACTGGAAAAGTCATTCCCCGGCTCAATCGTTGCGCGGTATTCCGACGATCACTTTGTCGTGCTGACCTCGAATGAAGGCTGCGAAAAGACCGTTGCGGAGCTTTCCGGCGGGATCCGGAACAATCAGGGCGAGGTGCAGCTTTCGCTGAAATGCGGCGCCTATCGCCCCGCGGACGATGAAGCCGACCCGAGCCTTGCCTGCGACAGAGCCCGCTTTGCCTGCAATGCGATCAAGAAGCATTATGACCGCAGCTTCTGTTACTACGACAAATCGCTGGAGGATCAGTTCCAGCTCAAGCAGTATATCGTCAACAATATCGACACTGCGATCGAGAACGGCTTTATCAAGGTGTTCTATCAGCCGGTTGTCTCGACGAAAAACGGCAAAATCGTCGGGCTGGAGGCGCTTGCTCGCTGGCAGGATCCCGACTACGGTCTGCTGCCGCCGGGTGCATTCATCGGTGTGCTGGAGGAATACCGGCAGATCTATAAGCTCGACCGCTATATCGTCGAGCAGGTGTGCCGCGATTACCGCGACTCCGCAGATCACGGTGAGCCCTTTGCGCCGGTCTCGATCAATTTCTCGCGGCTGGATTTTGAAATGTGCGATATGATCGGGCATCTCAATGCGCAGGCAGAAGCATACGGTGTGCCGCGGGAATATCTCGATGTGGAGATCACGGAGAGTGCGCTCTCTGACCGTGCCGACCTGCTGCTCGAAGTGATCCAGTCTCTGCGCAGTGCGGGCTATAAGGTGTGGCTCGACGATTTCGGCAGCGGCTATTCCTCGCTGAATGTGCTGAAGGATTACTATTTCGATGTGCTGAAGGTCGATATGAAATTCCTCTCCGGCTTCGGCAAGAATCAGAAGACCACGACGATCATTCAGAATATCATCAACCTGACGCAGCAGCTGGATATGGTCTCGCTGACAGAGGGCGTGGAGACAAAGGAGCAGTATGAATTCCTGCGGTCGATCGGCTGTGACCGTGCGCAGGGCTATCTTTTCGGGAAGCCGATGCCGCTTGCCGATCTGCGGGAGCGCCTGCACAGGCACGAGATTGCGGTCTCGGAGGAATTTCTGAACGCAGGGCAGACTGCGCAGAGCTGATTCAAAATGATACCATAGATGATATTGGGGAATACCCGCACGCTTTGCTGTGAGTCTGTGAGAAAACGCACCCCTTTCTAAAGCGGGTTTCCAAAGGGACAATGTCCCTTTGGCGGGTTTGGGCAGAGCCCATTCAAAATCATCGCGCAGCGATACCATAACAATAAGCCCCCGGCACGCGGTCGGGGGCTTTGTCATGCTTCAATTATGCGGGCACATGCGAGAGCACATAGTTCAGCAGCGTCTCTCTGCCGACGGCGTTCAGATGAATGCCGTCCTCGTCTGCATAGGCGGAATCCAGTCTGCCTTCATTATTTTTCAGTGCAGTGTTTGTGTCTACAAAATACACATCGTTTTCATTGGAAATCTGGAGCAGCAGCGAATTGTATTCGTCGATCACGCTGTTTGCCACAGTCTTCTCGCCGTTCTTTGTAACAGGCGGGATTGAGAGCACATAGATGGTCGCTGACGGCGCCGATGCCTTCATCAGTCCGAGCAGCACCGAAAACTGGTCTGCGGTCTGATCCGCGGGCTGACCCGCTGCGAGATCCTCTGTGCCGAACATCAGGTAGATCGGGCATTTTGCGGCATACATCGCGCTCTGAATGTGAATGGTCGTGCCGTCCAGCAAGACATATTCAGAGCCGTAATTTGTGAGATTGATCTCCTCGCTGGCGTAATAGCTCTTTTCCTGGAGCTGACCGGACTGCCCCATGCGGTAAATATCGACCTCTCCGACGAAGGCGCAGGTCTTGAGATAATCTGCGGAACGGGCAGCGGTTTCCGGCACAGGATTGACCTTGTTCGTGACCGGCACCTGCGAGGATTCCTCGCCGCCTTCGCCCGATTCCTCTGCACTGGATTCCGCAGTGCTGTTTTCAGCAGTGCTGCTTTCGGCAGAGCTGTTTTCAGAGAGGCTGCTCTCTGACGGTGTGATGACCGGGGTTATATCTGCCGCCGAATCGGAGACAGAGCTTTCGCCCGGCTGCCAGCCCTTGCGGAAGACATTTTTCTCGGGGTGCAGGTTGCGGCTCAGCATATAGAGCAGGAATGCAGCGATGAGGCAGAGCACCCAGATCAGGATCAGCTTGCCGAATTTGAATCTGATAACGGGACCGCGGCGCTTTCTGCGGCGTCTTTTTCTGGATTTTGCCGAAGTGCGCGGGCGCGGTGAGTTCGTGCTTGGCATATCAAGTCTCCCTTCGTATGCGTGGATTCAGTCATACATTACTATTATAACGGATTTTCCGACAGAATGCAAGCCCTTTTTGAAGATTTCCTGTCTGCTCCGTTATTCCTGCTCGAAGCGCTTGCCGCAGAGACGGTCGGTGCAGTTTGCACAGCGCAGGGCTTCGTTGGTCTGCTCCCAGAAGCGCTCGGGATACATCATAATAAACAGCTCCCAGATCAGCCAGACGACCATTGCCATGATGAGCAGCGAGCGCGGGTAAAAGCCGCTGATCAGCAGCATCGGCGAGAACATCATCAGGTGATCCCAGTTGAAGATGCGGCAGGTTGTGCAGCAGCGGGTTCTGAGAATCAGGCGGAACGGGCACCAGACGACCACGCAGATCAGGTCGCAGACATAGAATGCGATTGTGATGAGAAACAGCGCGGCGTCATCGAGCACATTGAAATAACGCAGGAACGACACTAGCGCGACCACGGCGATCCAGATGAGAAACACCTTGTATGCCGCCTTTGTCGTGCTGATGATATGATCACGCAGCGCGGGATAATTGATCTTTTCCGCGACAGGCTGAAAGCGGAATCTGAAATGTTTTTGCGAGCCGAGCGCGATATGCAGATTCTTATGCACCGGGATGAGCTGCCAGAGCATATCGACGATCCAGAGCACCCAGAGAACATGAAAAGGCGAGAGCTTCCGAAAAAAATTCCAGCCGCGGAGGATATCTGCCTGCGAGGGGTCGTGAATCAGCCAGACTGCGCAGAAGATCAGCACGGCGATGCGCAGGATCAGCCGCAGAATATAGCGTCTGCGCATCGGGGACAGCGGTTTCAGCTTATTCATCGCTGCGGTCTTCGGCAAAATATGCCTGCACCTCGCGGATTTTTCCGCAGGAGAGCCGCCCCTCGGGACATACGCCCGTGACATAGCAGCTCGGTCCCATCAGCGACCAGAGCGCAGGGGACTGCTTCCGAAGCTGCATCAGCAGTGCAACCGCGGCGGCACGGATCTCCCACTGTGCGCGATTGCATGTGCGGAGCGCGAAGAAATGCCGGAGCTCGCGCCCGTTCATCATGCAGAGAACATCGAGCTGATTGCCTGCCAGCGCAAAATACTGCACCGCAGAGACGGGCAGACCGTCGGCAAGCATCGAGCGGAGCGCGGCGGTGTTGTCTGTGAACGCCTGCTTGTAAAGCGCCAGTGCATCGGCGTTTTCCGCGATGCTCTGCGGAATCAGATAGGTATTGCGCAGAACGGCTGCTGTCACCTGCGGCACGAGCACGCTCTGCATTCTGTGCCGCACAAGATGTGTGACTGCGGCGAGCGAGAGATTCTGCACGGTAAAGCGCGCCTGCACCATTTCCAGCTCGCGGGGGCGTTCGCCGCAGACGACCGCACGGAGCTCGGGGTTCTCATCGGGCAGGATCATCCAGTTTGCGGCGGCTGCCTGCGTGATGACCGTTTCCGGGGAAGCGGTGGTGTCGTGCAGCTTTATGCCTGCCTGCATCGGCTTGGGATCGGGGATCGCGGGCAGGGCATCCGGCAGCGCATAGCGGGCGGTGTCCGCGTGATATTTCTTCTCGGCGGCATCGAGCAGATGCGGGAAAAACGCCTCAAACTGCTTTTTCAGCGATGCACCGAGCATTCTGAGCTCGGGAAACTGTGCGCCGCGTCCCCAGAGCATTGCGGAGATCATGTGCATGAGCTCGCGGGCATTCAGCGTGCAGTAGAAATTGCTGCGGAAGCAATAGGGCAGCACAAAGCGGGCGTCCTCCTTCGGAATCTCCAGCTCGAGGAGCTTGGCATAGACACCGAACATGTGTTCCATGTGTGCCGTGAAGCGTGCAGAGAGCGCCTCCGGCAGCTCCGGAACATAGCAGCCGATATTTGTGAAATCGACGTATCTGCGCGACTGCACAGTGAACGACGCCAGACGGTATTCGATGACGAATTCCTCGACGCAGACAGAGACACTGTCGAATGCGACGGTGAACATCGCGTGCTCGATGAGCGACTGATGTCCCGAGGCGACGACCTTCTCGATCAGCGTGCCGTTGTTTTCCTTTTGCTTCGAGCGCTCCAGAATTTCGAGCGAGGTGCCCTGCGTGGTGGAGATGCGCCCGGCGGAGGCACAGACGAGCTCTCCGGCGGTAGAAGATGCGATGATTTTCGCTTGTGCTTTATTCATGGGATTTGGCTTCCTTTCGGTGAAGTGTGCTGTTAATTTATTGTATCATGAAATGCGCAATCTGTCAACTGTATATACAGCATGCCCCCGGTAAAAACCTTACCGGGGGCATTTTCATTCAATTATATCTGCACAAACTCGAAGTCATCCCTGCAACAGCCGCGAACAGCGGCGTCACCGGTGCGCTGACAAGAACGGGAAAGTCAGTTGACTTGAGAAAAGCGCCTGCCCGGGCTCCGGGTCTTAGTCCAGCGGCACGACCCAGCCGAACGGATCTGCGATCTTGCCCCACTGGATACCGGTCATGGTATCGTAAATCTTCTGGGAGATCGGTCCGATCTTGTTGTCGTTGATCGTCATGACCTTGTCGCCCCACTTGAGGTGGCCGACCGGGGAGATGACAGCCGCAGTGCCGGTGCCGAAGACCTCGTCGAGCTTGCCTGCATCATAGGCATCCGCGATCTCCTGAATGGTGATGCGGCGCTCGGACACCTTCATGCCCCAGCTCTTGGTCAGCTCGAGCACAGACTTTCTCGTGATGCCCGGGAGGATGGAGCCCTGAAGCTCCGGCGTGACGATCTCGCCGTCGATGACGAACATGATGTTCATTGCGCCGACTTCCTCGATGTACTTCTGCTCCACGCCGTCGAGCCAGAGAACCTGAGAATAGCCCTCCTTGTGTGCCTCATCCTGACCGATCAGGGAAGCAGCGTAGTTGCCGCCGGTCTTGGTGTAGCCCATGCCGCCGCGCACCGCACGGACATACTTGGACTCGACATAGATCTTGACGGGATCGAGACCCGATGCGTAGTAAGCGCCGGACGGGGAGAGAATGATGATGAACATATACTCATCGCCGGGCTTGACGCCGAGGAACGGGTCAACTGCGATGATGAACGGGCGGATATAGAGCGATGCGCCGTCGATGTGCGGAACCCAGTCCTTCTCGACCTTCAGCAGCTCCTTGAGACCCTCCATTGCCATATCAACGGGGAGCTCCGGGATGACCAGACGGTTATTGGAGCTGTTCAGACGCTTGAAGTTCTCCTCCGGGCGGAAGAGCTGGATGCCGCCGTCAGCACGGCGATATGCCTTCATGCCCTCGAAGACCTCCTGGCCGTAGTGCAGGCAGAGTGCAGCCGGGGAAAGCGACAGATTGCCGTAAGGGATGATGCGGGCATCATGCCAGCCCTGACCGGCGGTATAGTCCATGACGAACATATAGTCGGTAAAGACGTGGCCGAATCCCAGCTTGGTTTCGTCTGCCGGCTTTTCTTTCAGCACGGCTGCCTTCTCAAAACGAATGTCCATGATGTTTTTCCTCTTTTCTTAAAGCCTTAAGATTTCTATGTCAGCTGATACACCGATCAGCAGGCATTCCCTTTCAGGTAGCGCGGGGCATATTTGCTGCGGTAGAGTTTGATCGCGTGATACACGGAAAACACGGCGCCTGCCGCGATGACGATAAAGAGCAATGTCTTGCAAACTGCTTTCATATAGACGCTCCTTCCTGCCGGAGACCGGCATTTTCTCTGCGGTATCTTCTCCGCCTTTTATATTATAGCACAGATTGTGGAAAAATGCAATGGCTCACACGGATTTTTCGCATACCTTTCATAATAGGAGCGTTCAGCGCGGATCTGCGGGGTCAGCGGGATCCTGTGCGGGCGGGACAGGCGGATTCTGCGGGTATGCCGGGCTTTGCGGGGTGACAGGATTCTGCGGGTACACCGGGCTCTGGGGGGTGACAGGATTCTGCGGATACACCGGGTTCTGGGGATATGCCGGATTCTGGGGATATGTCGGGTTCTGGGGATATGCCGGATTCTGCGGATACACCGGATTCTGGGGGTATCCCGGATTCTGCGGATATGTCGGATTCTGGGGATATGCCGGATTCTGCGGATACACCGGATTCTGCGGGTATCCCGGATACGGCGGATAGGGGGGCACGGGTGTTTCCTGCGGGAGCGGTGCGTCCTCCTTGCGGATGCGCGAGAGCTTGCGGAAAGCGTAGATCACCAGCACGATATAATAGACAATGCCGATGAGCAGCATCACCCAGCTGTTCACCATCAGGCAGAAATCATAGATGCCGTGCAGCATGACGGGCACAAGCCATGTGAGAATCATATATCTCTTTCTGCCGCTTTCATTTCTGAGGAGCGCTTCCCGCTTTGCAAGGCCGTAATACATGCCCATGAAGACGCCGAAGATCATATGCCCCGGAATGGATGTCACGGCGCGCAGGATGCCCGTGGTAATGCCCATCTGGAACACATAGAGGATATTCTCCACAAGTGCAAAGCCCATCGAGGCAAAGACCGCATAGACCACGCCGTCGAAGACGTAGTTGAATTCCTTGTGCTTCCATGTGCGCAGCCAGAGCACCATCATCTTGAAGCTCTCCTCCACGAATGCCGCGCAGACAAACGCCTGCAAGAAGCCGTGAATCAGCGAGCCCTCCGGGAAAATGCTGATGGGGATATCGACAATCAGCTCCGCGATCATGATCGGGATGACGCTGAGCGCGCCGAGGAGCAAAATGGAAAACAGCAGCTTCCAGGGCTCCTTCTCGATTTTGTCAATTCCCCGGATGTAAAGCATCACGATGATTGCCGGGATGACGGCAAGTGCAGCCAGAATATAAGTCATAGGGCTTCCCTCCTTTTTTGTATATTATAGCAGATCATGCGGGATATGTCAATCAAAGGGGAATTTTTTTACAAAAATGGCAGCTTCGGGCGCTAAATACAATTCACCCCTGAAACCACATACGGTCTCAGGGGCAATCTTTTTGCCATATAACGGGGTCCGGGGACCGCTGTCCCCGGCGGGGTTTGGGGCAGAGCCCCATTATCAATCCTTCCGCTTATCCCGCGTAGTCCGCGCCGAGCTGGAGTGCTCTCATGTTGTTGTCGATGGTATGTGCGCGCTTTGCCGGGGTGTTCTTCTCGAGTGCCTTGCGGACGGTCTCAAAGGAGAAGATGCCGGTCTCGTGCAGCAGCTTGCCGAGCAGGACGATATTTGCGCCCTTCGCGAGATTGTTGTCATCTGCGAGCTGGGTCGCCGGGACATAGAATGTCTCAATATCGGTGCGGTCGGTCTTCTGCGCGACCATCGAGCTGTCAACAAATGCCTTGCCGCCGGGCTTCACATTGCCCATGAAAGCGTCAAAGGACGGACCGTTCAGCACGACCAGCAGATCCGGCTCCAGCACCTGCGGGGAACCGATCGGCTCATCGGAGATTGTCACGGAGCAGTTGCACTTGCCTCCGCGCATCTCAGGACCGTAGCTGGGGAGCCAGGAGATTTCCTTGCCCTCAAACAGCGCACAGTAAGCGAGCAGCTTGCCGGCAAACAGGATGCCCTGTCCGCCGAAGCCCGCGAGCAGAATTTCATATGTCATTTCGCGGCACCTCCCATTGCGAGCAGATCGGCATTTGCCTCTGCGATCTCAACATCCTTGTAAACACCGAGCGGATAGTAGGGGATGCACTCCTCCTGCAGGCGCTTGATGGACTCCTTCGGCGTGAGACCCCAGTTCGAGGGGCAGGTCGAGAGGACTTCGACGATGGAGAAGCCGTTGCCCCTCTGCTGATTCTCGAATGCCTTGCGGATCATCTTCTTGGTCTCGCGGATATGCGGGACGGAGTCAACAGCCGTGCGGACAGCGAGTGCCGTGCCGGAAAGGGTCGAGAGCATCTCGCAGACGCGGACAGGATAGCCTGCGGTCTTCGGATCTCTGCCGTAAGGAGAGGTCGTGGTGACCTGACCGGGCAGCGTGGTCGGAGCCATCTGACCGCCGGTCATGCCGTAGGTACCGTTATTGACGAAGATGACAACGATATTTTCGCCTCTGGTTGCCGCATGGACAGTCTCCGCGGTACCGATTGCAGCGAGGTCGCCGTCGCCCTGATAGGTAAAGACATTCAGATCGGGTCTTGCGCGCTTGACGCCGGTTGCGACGGCCGGAGCTCTGCCGTGCGGTGCCTCGATCATGTCACAGTTGAAGTAATTATATGCAAACACGGAGCAGCCGACCGGACATACGCCGACGGTCGTGCCCTCAATGCCCATCTCGTCGATCACTTCTGCGACAAGACGGTGGATGATGCCGTGCGTGCAGCCTGCGCAATAGTGCAGACGGACATCACACAGGGAATGCGGTCTCTGAAATTTCACAGCCATTACTGCGCACCTCCGTTCAGCTTTCTCAGCTCCTCAAGCACTTCCTTCGGCGACGGCACAACACCGCCGGTTCTGCCGAAGAAGGAGACCGGGAGACGGCAATCGAGCGCGAGCTTCACATCGTCGATCATCTGACCCATGTTCATCTCGACGGAGAGGACAGCCTTTGCATTCTTGCAGGCGGCATTGAGCTCAGCCTTCGGGAACGGCCAGAGCGTGATCGGACGGAAGAGACCCGCCTTGATGCCCTCGGCTCTTGCCTTGTTGACGGCAGACTTTGCGACACGGGAGGTCGCGCCGAATGCGGTCACGATAATGTCAGCATCCTCGCAGAGATAGGTCTCTGCCATTGCCTCGGTCTCCTCGATCTTTGCATAGCGCTCGTAGCGGCGCTTGACCTGCTCCTCGAGGTCGAGGGCTTCGATGTAGAGCGAGTTGACGATATGGTGCTCTCTCTCCATCTTGGTGCCGCAGGCTGCCCATGCGGAGTTATCCGCCTGAGAGGGGGTGATCTCCGGGAATTCTACCGGCTCCATCATCTGACCGAGCAGACCGTCGGAGAGCAGCATGACGGGCATGCGGTACTTTTCGCCGAGGTCAAACGCCTTTGTGACGAGGTTGACGACCTCCTGCACGGAGTTCGGCGCCAGGATAATGAGGTGGAAATCGCCGTGGCCAAGACCCTTTGTCGCCTGCCAGTAATCCTGCTGGGAGGGCTGGATCGAGCCGAGACCCGGGCCGCCGCGCTCGACATTGACGATGAGGCAGGGCACATCGGAGCCTGCGATATAGGAGATACCCTCAGATTTCAGAGAGATTCCGGGGGAGGAGGAGGAGGTCATGACTCTGGTGCCGGTACCTGCGGCGCCAAGCACCATATTGATTGCAGCGACCTCAGATTCCGCCTGAAGAAAGACACCGCCGCGCTTCGGCATCTGCTTTGCGAGATACTCGGAGAGCTCGGTCTGCGGGGTGATCGGGTAGCCAAAGAAACATTTGCAGCCTGCACGGATGGCAGCCTCGGCAAGTGCTTCATTACCCTTCATTAAAACCTTTTCCATTGAAGCACATCCTTTCGTTAATTCTCGATGATAATGGCACAATCCGGGCACATCATCGCGCACATTGCACAGCCGATGCAGGCATCGTCATCGGTACAGTAGGCGGTGAATACGCCTTCCTTGTTGCGTTTCTCATGCTGAATCGCGACAATTTGCTTGGGACATGCGGTCGTGCAGAGCTCGCAGCCCTTGCAGCGGTCGAAGATGACGTTCATTTTCGCCATAGTCCATATCAGTCCTTTCCGTTTTTAATGTGCGCCGCCGGCATTGCGCCTCAGCGTATCTATTATTATAGCACATTTTACAGGGAATTGCAAGAGGGAAATTGTGAAGCACGGAGCCCGTGCTGGCGTTTTGCCTCCGGGAGCCCAACCGAAGACGCCCAATGACAGACCGTTGACGCTGCTGTTCGCAGCTATTGAACATGTCGTGCTCCCTGCTTTACATTTTAAGAAGCGCACTTTATAAGGGGGTGCGCTTCTTGCTCTCCTTGCGCTTCTTGCGCGCCTTACGCTTTCGGAAGCGACCAGTACCACTGATTATTCTGCCTGTGCGCATGAATGCCAAGTGATGCTTTTGCCCGCAGAAGCGCTGCTTTTGTGATTTCCTCCCCGCATGCCATGTCATAGATCTCGCGCACGGAGATCTCCCCGTGTTCGGTCAGCCAGCGGGTCAGGCATTCAGCCGCCCTGTCGCGCGGGGTGACCCTGCGCTCTCTCTGGGAGAGCAGCCGTTCTGTCGGCACATCGCAGACGCCCTCGAAGTGAAAGACCCCGTCATTGATCGTGAATGCGACATTTTCCCCCTCGGGAGCCAGTGAATTCTTCACCTGTGCAATCACTCTGCGCGCGGGCTCTGAGGGGTCGCGCCCGACAAGCAGGACAGATCTTGCCGCAGCCGTGAGGTCAATGCTGCCGATGCTGCGGTAAAGCGATTTCAGGTCGGCTTTCTTGTTCATGTGCCCGATGAGGACAATGGCGCAGCCGAAGTGATCGGCAAGCATCGCAAGATAGCGCATCACGGGTCTGACCTCATTGGCTCTGTGCATGTCCACATGATCGCCGAGATAGGCTTGCAGCGGATCCAGGATCACCAGCTTCGGTCTGATCTTCGAGATGATCTCATAGAGCATCGTGCTCTGCATGTCGGCATTCTCCTTCATCTCGTTGATCGTCATGACCAGGCGGAGATCCGCACCTGCTTTCTCAAGCCGCGGGCAGATGGTGTCGCCGAGCCCGTCCTCCGCATTCTGATAGAGGACATAATCCGGCGCTGTCACGATTTGGTGCGTCTCCGGGAACTGCATCCCCCTTGTCACCGCAGCGGCAAGATTCAGGGCAAAGGTCGATTTGCCCTCTCCGGGGTCGCCCATGAGGATCGTCACCTTCCCGAGCGGGATGTACGGATACCAGAGCCAGCGGGTCTCTTTCTTCTCCACACCGTCGAGAAAGATCAGCGAGCCGTTTTCCTGAAGCGCCTGTTCCAAAGTCTTTTCTTCTGCCATGTAAAACTCCTTTCGCAGTCAGCCGTGAGGGGACTTCCCCCTCTACATACAGCGGCTTTTTCCGCAAAAGTTGTATGTCGGCGTACAACTTTTTTCATATAACAAACAAGATTCTGTGATATGCACAAGAGACACAGGTTTGTGCAGTGCAGATCGCAGCAATATGACGGAGTAAGGCGCGCAAGAAGCGCAAGAAGCGCACCCCCTATAAGAAGTGCGCGCCTTGACCCGGAACCCGCAAATTTGCGCTTGAATTTTCCCGCATAATATGCTATAATATCTTATGTTATTTATAAGCAGGGGTCTGGGGATCGCTATCCCCAGCGGGGTTTGGGGCAGAGCCCCATTATAAATCCCGTCGCATCAGCGACACTTCTAAAGGAGGAACCCTATGGCAAATCAGCTCTGCATTGTGCTGGATTTCGGCGGGCAGTATAACCAGCTGATCGCGCGGCGCGTCCGTGAATGCGGCGTCTACTGCGAGATCCTGCGCTATGACACCCCGCTCTCTGAGATCGCAGCCAGAAAGCCCGCCGGCATCATCTTCACCGGCGGCCCCAACAGCGTCTATGACGAAAGCTCCCCGCATATCGGAAAAGAGATCTTCTCGCTCGGCGTGCCCGTGCTCGGCATCTGCTACGGCTGCCAGCTTGTCGCCTATACGCTCGGCGGCGCGGTCTCTGCCTGCGAAAAATCGGAATACGGCAAAATCGAGATTACTGCGGATGCCGAAAGCGTCCTCTTCAAAGATGTCCCGCAGCAGAGCACCGTCTGGATGAGCCACACGGATTTTGTGAGCCGCCTCCCCGAGGGCTTCACCGTCACCGCGCATTCCGCAGACTGCCCCTGCGCCGCCTTTGAGAATCCTGCGCAGAAGGTCTATGCGGTGCAGTTTCACCCGGAGGTCACACACAGCGTCTTCGGCAGGCAGATCCTGCACAATTTCCTCTATGAAGTCTGCGGCTTCACCGGCGACTGGGTGATGGATGATTTCATCGAGACCACGGTGCAGCGGCTCCGTGCGGAGATCGGCGATAAGAAGGTTGTGCTCGGTCTCTCCGGCGGCGTCGATTCTTCTGTCGCAGCGGCACTTTTAAGCCGCGCCGTCGGCAGACAGCTCACCTGTGTCTTTGTCGATCAGGGGCTTATGCGCAAGGATGAGGGCGATTTCGTCGAGCAGACCTTCACAAAGCTCTTTGACATGAATTTTGTCCGCGTGAACTGCGGGAAGCAGTTTCTCGAAAAGCTCCGCGGCGTCACCGACCCGGAGCAGAAGCGCAGGATCATCGGCACGGAATTTTACAATGTCTTCTGGGATAAGATCCGCGAAACCGGCGCTGAGGGCTTCTTTGCACAGGGCACGATCTATCCCGACCGCATTGAAAGCGGCAGAGGCAACGAGGCAGGGCAGGGCAGCACCGCTGTCATCAAGACCCATCACAATATGGTGAAGATGCCCGAAGATATTCAGTTTGACGGCGTGATCGAGCCGCTCTGCGATCTTTTCAAGGATGAGGTGCGTGCGGTTGGCGAGAAGCTGGGCATCCCCTCAGAGCTCGTGTGGCGGCAGCCCTTCCCGGGACCGGGTCTCGGCGTGCGCATCCTCGGCGAGATCACCGAGGAGAAGATCCGCATTTTGCAGGAGGCAGACGCCGTCTTCCGCGATGAAATTGAAAAGAGCGGCATTGCGCGGGAACTCAAACAGTTCTTCGCCGTGCTCCCCGATGTGCATACGGTCGGCGTCATGGGCGACCACAGAACCTACGAACATCTCATTGCGATTCGCGCCGTCACGACCGATGACTTCATGACCGCAGACTGGGCACGCATCCCCTATGATGTGCTGGCGCGTGTTTCCAACCGCCTCTGCAATGAGGTCGCGCATGTGAACCGCGTGGTGTATGATATTACATCGAAGCCCCCGGGGACGGTGGAGTGGGAGTAACCGAAAGTATTTTCACAGAAACAACGATAGGGAGCTATGAATGATATGAGTACAAAATCGAAGAAAAAGCCGCTGCTGATTGTGCTGGGGATTCTCCTGGCTCTGATCTGCGTGCTGGTCGGCACATGTGTCTTTTTCTCCGTAAAAAACAACAAGCTGATCTACGAAATGATCGGCGACGGACTCAGTCAGGTCGCTGAGCATTACACTGTCACCGAATGCGATGCCGCCGCGCAGCCAGACAAGTACACTGACGAATATAAAGATATGCGCATCTACGGCTTCATGAAATTCCATACCTATCAGTATGAGATCGAAGGGCTCGGCAATCTCTCGGTCATGCGTGCGAACATGGGCTTCATGCAGATGGTCTCATTCATGATCACACCCTATGAGAAAAATGTACCGCTCTGCACGCTCGATTTCATGTATATCTTCGGAAACCGCAAGTCCTATGTTGAGTTCTACGATCTGGTCGGCGACACAGAGACCGACGAATATAAAACCGTCCTCTCGCAGCTTGGCAGTCTCAAGGAGCTCTTTGCGGATCTGGATGAACTGCCCGCGTCTGAGAATTGGTATGACGGTCTGCTGAGCGTTGTGCTGCACAAGCAGCTGAAGGACGACACGCGCAACAGCGAGCTGTTCGGAACCGCGCTCGGGATGTATCTCAATGCGGCGGACATTCTCTCTGAGAGCAGTGCGGCGGACAAGGCGGCGCAGCTTGCAAATACAAAGGCATATTCCGACGGACTGATCGAGAAGGGCGGCGTTTCGACCGATGTCTTCAAGAAGGCGCTCGGCGAGGACAAGACCCGCGATTTCTTCGACCGTGTGTTCTTCGGCTCAGCGAATTACAGCGCATCCTGATTATGATATGAAAAGAAAAGCGGCCTGTCTGACAAAGGACAGGCCGCTTCACTGTAATAATGCCTGCACGGGCGCTCCGCCGGGCATTGACTTTTTTTCTGTTTTATGTTATACTGTATATGCTGCGCCGGTGTGATGGAATTGGCAGACGTGACGGACTCAAAATCCGTTGGTAGCGATACCGTGCGGGTTCGACCCCCGCCACCGGCATTATATAGAAAGTGACCTGTCTTTGTCAGACAGGTCATTTTTTTTCGCATAACGGGGCACGGCTCCCCGCTTATCTGCGCTTCTCCAGCCTGCGGAGACGCTGCTCGATCTTCTCCAGCTCCTGCTGCACCGGGTCGGGAATGTGAATCTGGTCGAGATCCTGCACGCGCACGCCGTTCATCTTCACCACATGCGCCGGGATGCCGACTGCCGTTGCATTCGCGGGAACCTCCCGCAGCACGACCGCGCCTGCCGCAATCTTTGCGTTATCACCCACCTTGAAGGGTCCCAGCACCTTTGCGCCCGCGCCGACCGTGACATTGTTGCCGAGCGTGGGGTGACGCTTGCCGCGGTCCTTGCCCGTGCCGCCCAGCGTGACGCCCTGATACAGCGTGCAGTCATCGCCGATGATTGTTGTCTCACCGATCACAACACCCATGCCGTGGTCGATGAAAAGCCCCTTGCCGATCGTTGCGCCCGGGTGAATCTCAATGCCCGTGAAGAACCTTGCGAGCTGCGAGACAATACGCGCAAGCGTCGGGAAGCCCGCCTTCAGCAGCTTGTGTGCAATGCGGTATGCCACCACTGCATGCAGCCCCGAATAGGTCAGCAGGATCTCAACGGAGCTGCGCGCCGCCGGGTCGCGGTCGCGGATCAGATCAATTTCGCGTTTGAGTTGCTTGAACATACGTTTCCTCCGTTATTTGTTCGGATTGATGTCTTTCCAGTAAGCCTTCAGATATTCGATGCCCGACCAGACGGTCAGCACCGCCGCAATCCAGAACAGAATCTGGATCAGCACCTCGCAGCCGGTATAGAGCGCATGCGGCAGATCCAGCCCGAATGCCTTGAAATCGCCCTGGAACGACCACCAGACCAGCGCCGTGATAATCGCGATCATCGTGAATGCGGTTTTCAGCTTGCCTGCGAAGCTCGCCGGGACAACTGTGCCCTTGTTGGCGACCACAAGGCGCAGCGCCGAGACCATGAATTCCCGCGTGACAATCAGCAGGAAGGCAGCAATGTTCATCCGCTGCTGCTGCAAAAAGCATGCCATTGCGGAGATGACGAGCACCTTGTCTGCAAGCGGATCGAGAAATTTGCCGAAGTCCGTGATCTCATTGCGGGAGCGTGCCAGCTTGCCGTCGATCGCATCGGTGACAGAGGCGATCACAAAGATCACAAGGGAAACGAGATAATGCGCGGGGAATCTCCAGAAAAAGCAGATGACAAAGATCGGTACCAGCAGCACACGCGCCAGTGTCAGCTTATTCGGTGTATTCAACTTGAGATCACCTCGCCTATCAAATCATAATCTGCCGTGTCTGTGATCTGAGCGGTCACAAACTGCCCGATCGCATACTGTCCCTCATCTGCGGCAATGAGCAGCCGCCCGTCAATATCGGGAGCATCCGCGGCTGTGCGGGCAATGCAGCAGCCGCTCCATGTATCATATCCTTCGATCACCGCTTCTGTGACAGTGCCGACGCGGGCAGCGTTCAGTTCTGCGGAGATTGTCATTTGCTGTTCCATCAGAAGATCGGCGCGTTTCTGCCGGATCTCCTCGTCCACCTGATCGGGCATTCTTGCCGCGACGGTGTTTTCCTCCTGCGAATAGGCAAAGCAGCCCATGCGGTCAAAGCGCATTTCTTCGACAAATTCCGAGAGCTCCGTGAAGTCCTCCTCGGTCTCGCCGGGGAAGCCGACCAGCAGCGTTGTGCGGAGCGTGATGCCCGGGACGCGGTCTCTGAGCTTTCTGAAAAGTGCACGCAGCGTGTTGACATCGCCCTCTCTGCGCATGGCTTTGAGCACGCTGCCGGAGCAGTGCTGAATCGGAATATCGAGATACTTGACGATTTTCTCCTCCCGTGCGATGACCTCGATCAGCTCGTCGGTGATGCGCTCGGGGTAACAGTAAAGCACGCGGATCCAGCGGAAGCCGTCGATTCTGCAAAGCGCTGTGAGAAGATCCGGGAGCAGCGATTTGCCGCCGCTGAAATCCTCGCCGTATCGGGTTGTATCCTGCGCGATGACGACAAGCTCCGTGACGCCGCGCCCGGCGAGCGCCCGCGCCTCCGCGAGCACATCCTCCATCGGGACAGAGCGGTATTTTCCGCGGATCTGCGGGATGGCGCAGTAGGTGCAGCCGTTGGAGCAGCCCTCTGCGATTTTCAGGTAGGCAAAGAACGGAAGCGTTGCCAGCAGGCGTTCGCCTGTCAGGGGCATATTGCACTTCGGCGCAAAGCGTGTGACGCGGCTGCCGCCCGTGATCTCATCGAGCACCTTGCAGATCTCCGTCTGGTCGCCGATGCCGATGACGGCATCCACCTCGGGAAACTGCTCTGCGACCTCCTGCTTATAGCGCTCGGCGAGACAGCCTGTGACGACAATGCCCTTCAGCGTGCCCGCTTCCTTGAGACCGATGATCTCTAAAATTGTGTCGATGGCCTCCTCCTTTGCCGACTGGATGAAGCCGCAGGTATTGATGACCGCAATGTCGGCGTCGGCGGGGTCTGCTGTGAGCGAATAGCCGCCCTTTTCGAGCAGGGCAAGCATGCGCTCGGAGTCTACTAAATTCTTGGCACAGCCAAGCGAGATCATACTGACTGTCATGAGATGCTCCTAAAATTTATCTTACTCCCGGAACCAGTCCGGGGTGTTGCCGAAATCCTCTGCGAGTGCTGCCGCATAGGTATCGCGGGCGGACACACAGCATGCCGCAAAGCGCGAGAGGATGCTTTTTGCCGTTTCAGGGTCGGTGCCTGCATAATCCAGCGACGGGAAGGGCAGCTCTCTCATTGTGAAATTGCAGCCCGTCACCTCCAGCCAGACACGGAATTCACCGAAGGCGGAGACACGCTGCACATAGGCTTCAAAGCAGAAGCCGTGTGCGTCGGTGCAGGCATAGCATGAGAGCCAGCCGGGGTATCCCTTCACTTTTACGAAGCCTGTGCCGCGGAAGATCCGGTCGAGCAGCGCAGTCTTTGCATGCTGCTCTGCGTCCCGCATCCCGGCGCTGGGATTGATCGGTGCCGGCATTGCAGCACGGATCTGTGCGCTGAGTGCCGTGCGGTGTGTTTGTTCGAGTGTATGCAGCCGTTCCCATTCCGCCGCGTCATCAAAGACACAGACGCGGTTTTTCAGCTCCGGTTCGCCGAGATAGGGCGCGAGCTTTGCAAGAATCTCCGATGGATCCCGCGGGGCATCCTCGCCTGTGACCTCGATGCAGAGAGAGACAGACACCAGTTTTCTGCCGTCGTCATAGCTGCGGGAGAGCCGCACGGAGTTGCAGTACATGCTCCCCGGGATCAGGAACGGATTGCGGAAGCGCCGCTCACTGCGGGATTCCGGCACGGCATCGTCCCGGCTGTCGGGAAACCAGCGGATGCCGCCGAATATCAGCGTGCAGAACGGGAAATTCAGCCTGTGCGGGATCTTTGCAAAGAGCGCGCAGATTTCAGCGCGGTCGCTTTCCTCCGCGAAGATTTTGCCCCGGTCGCACGCCGCGGGATCGGTGTCTGCGCTGGTGAAGCCGCAGGTGCCGTCGCCCTTCTGCGCATATTTGCAGAGAAACGGGCAGGCTTCCGCTGCCTTCTGCGGCACGCTCTCCCCGGCCGCATAGACCGAGAATGCGGTTTTCGGCGCCGTGAAGCCGGTCTCCGCGAGCATATCGTTCAGATAGGCAGCCGCCTTTGCGAAGGTCACTCTGTCTGCGAGATTGAACACATAGGTATCAAAGACGCGCATCATGGGGCGGGGGTTCCTTTCTCTGTCTGCGGCTGCGGCTGCGCTTCGAGATATGCCCGCAGTGCCTCAGCCCTGCTGAGCGGCATGCAGATGCGTTCGCTCATGCCCTCCTTGTGGACATAGATCTCATATTGCTCATTCTTCCGCTGATAGCCGCCGTCGGAGATGCGCTTGCTGCGGATATCGGATACCGTGAATGTCCGGATGCCCTGCGTCAGCGTGCGGTAGGTGAATGTGCCGGAGGCTGTGTCGCATTCCAGCGACCAGAAAATCAGATGCAGTGCATAGCCAAGCCCCGGGAGCATCAGCAGAATGAGCAGAATCAGCTTGCCGATGAGCAGCCCGAGCAGCATGCCGATGCCGAGCACAGCCGCACAGATGACCACATGCAGCAGCGTGGTTTGCCGGACAGTGATCGTGTTCTCCATCAGTCTCCCTCCTCCTCATCTTCCGGAGAAGCGTAATAATCTTCGATCGCAAAACGGATCTGCTGATAGGTAAATCCCCGCCGCACGAGCGCCGCCGTGACCTTCTCGATTGCCTTGCGGTCATCGGGGTCGGAGAGATACCGCGCATATTTTTTATGCAGGAGCTCTGAAAGCGTCTCCGAAATGCGCACGGGGTCATCAAACTCCGCGAGCGCATCGTCGATGTCGGTCTGCGAGAGACCGCGGTGCCGCATCTCATATTCTGCGCGCCGGATGCCGTATTTCTTCCCCTCGACAAAATGCCGCGCAAGCTGCTCCGCGTAGCGGGCGTCGTTCAGGAAGCCGTAGCGCATGAGCTTTTCGAGCGCTGTGAGGACAGCCTCCTCCTCTGCGTTCTGCGCGTGCATGAGCTTGTCATAGAGCTCGCGGTAGGAGTATCCGCGCTTTTCAAGCAGATAGAGCCCGTATTCATAGGCGCGGTGCTCCGCGGCACGGTGCCGGAGCCTTGCGATGTCCTCCGCAGAGAGGGAATCCCCCGTGTGCAGGGCGGCTTCCGCCAGCAGGTCGGCATGCAGCCAGAGCTTCTGCCCGTCGTCGAGCGTCACTTCAAAGAGCTTGCCCTTCGACGGTGAAACAGATGTGATGATCATTCCTCAGGCGAAAACTCTTCAAAGTTTTCATCGGAATCCGCGGTGCTTTCTGCGAGCGCGGCGCCGGTCTCTGCCGCTGCCTGCTCTGCCTTCGACTTTGCGCCGGAGACTGCCGCATCCTTCTTGTTCTTCTTCGAGGCGAGCACGAGGCTGTCCTTCATCTCGAGGATCTTCTGCTCGACCTCTGCCTCAAATGCGGGATCCGATTCCAGCAGCTCCTTGACGGCATCTCTGCCCTGACCCAGCTTACGGTCGCCGTAGCTGAACCAGGAGCCGCTCTTGTGGATGATATCAAGCTCCACGGCAAGATCGAGCACCTCGCCAATGCGGGAAATGCCCTTGCCGTACATCATATCGAATTCACACTCACGGAAGGGCGGTGCGACCTTGTTCTTCACGACCTTGACGCGGGTGCGGCTGCCGATGACCTCGGCGCCGTTCTTGATCGCCTCACCCTTGCGCACCTCCATGCGGACGGATGCGTAGAACTTGAGCGCTCTGCCGCCCGTGGTGGTCTCGGGGTTGCCGTACATGACGCCGATCTTCTCGCGGATCTGATTGATGAACACCGCGACGCAGTTCGACTTGGAAATAACAGGGGTCAGCTTGCGCATGGCCTGCGACATGAGGCGTGCGAGCATACCGACATGGGAGTCGCCCATTTCGCCTTCGATTTCCGCACGGGTTGTCATTGCCGCAACGGAGTCGATGACGATGACGTCGATCGCGCCGGAGCGCACGAGTGCTTCCGCGATTTCCAGCGCCTGCTCACCGCTGTCCGGCTGGGAGACCAGCAGGTTGTCGATGTTGACGCCGAGTGCTTCCGCATAGACAGGGTCGAGCGCATGCTCCACGTCGATGAACGCCGCTTCGCCGCCCTGTTTTTGTGCCTCTGCGATGATCTGGAGCGCGACGGTCGTTTTGCCGGAGCTTTCCGGTCCGTAGATCTCGACGATGCGCCCGCGGGGGACACCGCCGATGCCGAGTGCCATATCGAGGGTCAGGGAGCCGGTCGAGATCGCCTGCACATTCGCTGTGGTGCGCTGACCGAGCCGCATGACGGCACCTGCGCCGTACTGCTTTTCGAGCTGTGCGATGGCGTTTTTGAGCGCCTTCTCGCGCTCCTCTTTGCTGGCGGGAACGACCATGCCGGTCTGCTTCTTCTTGAGATCCTGCTTTGCCATGTGTGTATCTTTCCTTTCTATCGTATAGACTGTTCGTCTTTGAATCCGAGTATCACGCGCGCGATGCCGTTTAAGTCGGCGATCTGCTCAATGCCGGTGAAGCCGTTTGCGCGGAGAATCTCCGCCACGGCGTCTGCCTGCCCGATGCCTGCTTCATATGCGAGAAGCCCGCCTGTTTTCAGCGCGCCCTTCCATTTCTCCGTGATGATGCGGTAGAAGCAGAGACCGTCTTCTCCGCCCGCGAGTGCCGTCTCCGGCTCATATGTGACCTCCGGCTGCAAATGCCGCATGTCCTCTGCCGTGAGATAGGGCGGGTTGCTCACAACGGCGTCCAGCCCCCGGAACAGCCCGTACACAGCGGGATCGGTCACATCGCCGTGAAAGAACTGCACGCCGAGCGAAAGGTGCATTTCATTGATGACGGCATACTGCATGGCGTCATGGCTTTTCTCGATGCCGATGATCTCTGCGTCTCTCCGCTGCGATTTCAGCGCGAGGGCAATGCATCCGCTGCCGGTGCAGAGATCTGCAATCTCCGGCTTCGGCGTCTGCGGCAGACGGCTGAGCACCGCATCCACCAGTGTTTCCGTGTCGGCACGCGGGATGAGCACCCCTTTGCCGACTCTGAGCGTCAGCCCGTAGAATTCCCATGTGCCGAGCAGATATTGCAGCGGCTCATGCTGTGCGCGGCGGCGGGCGATCTCCCTTGCCTTTTCCGCATCCGGGATATCCTCCGCGATCCACTGTGCTTCGAGCGCGGCGTCTTCGATGCCGCCTGCCTCCAGAATGTCCGTGAGCTCTTTGCGGAGCACGGGGTCTGTGATTTTCATATCGTATCCTGTCAGAATTTGTATTTGCTGCCGAGCACTGTGATCAGCAGCGCTTCGAGATCTTCGGGCGTGCCCTCACGGAACATGTGATCCATGATGATGACCGCGCCGAGCGAGTCCAGTGACAGCTTGAAATATCCCTTGCGGCGCTTTGCTGAGCGGACATTCGCATAGCTGTAATCGCTGTGTGAGGAATAGCCGCGGCGCGTGAAGTCGCAGGTGAATTTCTCCGCCGAAAATGCCCAGACAGCGACCGGGTCATCCTTTGCCCAGCGCCTTTGCTTCATAAAGGGCATCCGCAGGATGTAAAGCAAAACAAGCAGTGCGACCATGGCAGGGACGATATAAAACTGCGGCAGCCGGAGCGCACGCAGGAGCAGCCCGTTTGCGGCAAGCGTCCAAAGCATGTGCAGGAGGCGGTATCCACCGTAGGCGAGCAGCCCGATCCAGAGATACTCAAACGGCTGATTCCATGCAACAGCGCGTGCATAGGCGAGATCATAGCGGTTTTCTGTCACGATCATCGGTGTTTACCATTCATCGTCTTCCAGATTTTCGGGGATGCAGGGGGTCATTGCGGCAATCGCGCATTCGATCTGTGAGGCATCCGGCTCTCTTGTTGTGATGCGCTGCACCCAGAGACCGGGCGCGGAGAGAATCTTCGTCAGGATGTTTTCCTTGCGGCCTGCGTATCGGATGACCTCATAGCTGACGCCCATGATGACCGGCAGAATCGCCAGCGAAAAGAGCACGCGCTGCCAGACAATGTCAAACGGATTGAAGCAGCCGAAGAAGATGCTGATGATCAGCACAAGGAAGATGAAGCTGGTGCCGCAGCGCGGGTGGAACCGGCACTGCTTCTTCACATTCTCGACGGTGAGCGGGAGTGCTGCCTCAAAGCAGGCGATGGTCTTGTGCTCTGCGCCGTGATATTCATAGGTGCGGCGGACGGATTTCATGCAGCCGGTGAATGCCATATAGCCGATGAAAATTGCCATCTTGACAAGACCCTCCGCGCAGGAGCGGATGATGCGGCTTTCGGTCAGCGGCTTGATGAGCCCGACCGTGAAGCGCGGGAGCCAGAGGAACAGTCCGAAGGCGATGACGATGCTCAGCACGGCAGCAATCCCCATGATGATGCCGAAGATCTTGTCGCCCAGCTTGTCATCGAGCCACTGCTCAAATTTGCCCGGCTCCTCGTAGTCATAGTGTTCGCTTGCCTTGACAAGATAGTCCCATCTGCGGGCAATCGTGTCATCGTCCGGCTCGCCGAGCGGGACATAATCCGCGTCTTCCTTTGCCTTTTCCTCATCGAGACGCTTCCGCTCCGCTCTGTACCATTCTGCGAATCTTATCTTCTGCTCGTCTTCTTCGAGCTTGTCGATCTTCTGCTCCTTTTTCCATTTGCAGAAGCTGTCGATTTCCTCGTCCATCTGCTTTTCCGCAGATTTCATCATGCACTTGTAGCCGCCGACTGCGGAGTCGAAGAAGCCGTAGACACCGCGCACGAGCGGGATCCTTGTGTACCACGGACGCAGGAGCTTTTTCTCGCCGGTCTTCGGATCGGTTGTCCACTCTGCGGGGAGATCCCATGTTTCCAGGTCGATCTCGCCGTTCGGGAGGCGGCAAGCCATTGCGCCGCGGAACGCACCCTTCATCATGACACCCTCAATGAGCGCCTGCCCGCCGATTTTTGAACGGTGGGCGTATTCTGCTTTTGCGGCTGCGAGTGCCGCGTCTTTTTCAGCCATTGTATCCTGTGTCCTTTCGGGGGGCTGCCTGCGGGGGCATCAGCCTTCCTTCGGCTTTGCCGGGAGCGTGATGATGACGGTTGTGCCGACACCCTCCTCGCTCTCAAGCTCCAGTGTGCCCTTGTGCAGCGAAATGATCTCATCGGCGACTGCCAGCCCGATGCCGGAGCCGCGCTTGGTGTGGTTCGGTTTATAGAATTTTGTCTTGACCTTTGCAAGATCGGACTGCTTGATGCCGCAGCCGGTATCCTGCACGGTGATGCGGACGAGGGTGTCGTTTTCTGCCGCCTCTGCGGTGACTGCGACAAAGCCGCCCTTTTCGGTATATTTGATCGCGTTGTCGATGACATTGATGAAGACCTGCCGGATGCGGTTCTTGTCGCCGATGATGAACGGCAGGTTCTCAGGCTCCGAGTAAGTCAGGCGGATGTCATCCTTCTTTGCGCGCTCCATATAGATGAGCACCGCGTCGCCGAGCTCAGCGAGCACATCCATTGTTGCCATTTGCAGCGTGAAGTGACCGCTCTGCATGCGCGAGAAATCGAGCAGCTCCTCGACCATTTCCGAGAGGCGCTCTGTCTCGCCGACGATGACGCGCAGACCCTTCCGCATCATTTCGGGATCGGCAGGCTCAGCCGGTTCCCCTTCGCTCGGGGGCTCTGCCATGTAGGTGAGCGTTTCCGCCCAGCCCTTGATTGCCGTGAGCGGCGTGCGGAGCTCGTGCGAGACGGAGCTGATGAATTCGTTTTTCATCGTTTCTGCGGTCGAGAGCTCGTCAGCCATGTGGTTGATGCCGCGGCAGAGCTCGCCGATCTCATCCTCGCTCTCCTGCCGGATGCGTGCGCTGAAATCGCCCTGTGCAAATTTTTCCGTGTTCGCGTTGATCTCGCGGATCGGGCGCAGGATCAGTCCGACGAAGTAGAGGTCGGAGAGACCGAGCAGCAGCAGAATCGCCACTGCCAGCAGCGTCATCCAGAGGACAAATGCGCGGATGGTCTCGTCGATGGTTTCCAGCGATGTGACAACACGGATCGCGCTGTATTCGCCGCTGATCTCCGTGATCGGGATGCTGACCGCCATGATGCGTTCGCCGTTTTCTGTGACGGAGGTGCTGTAACCGTAGCTGCCGGTGCCGTGCATCGCGGCATCGTAGTCCGGCATGCTGATCTCGTAGTCGGGAGAGAATCCCGAGGAGGTGAGGACGATCATGCCGTCATAGTCGATCGCCATGAGCTCCATCTTGTCCTTGTCGGAGAAGGTCTCAAGCGTGCGGCGGAGCTCTGTGTTGAGGTTTGTGCCCGAGGCGCGCGCGTAGTTTGTCAGGACGCCGTTGACGGCATTGATCTTCGAGACCATGTAGGTGCGTGCGGAGTTATAGAAATAGCTCTGCACGCCGTAGATCAGCGCCAGCTCGATCGCCAGCAGGATCAGCACGATCACGCCGAGGTTATTGAGGATCCAGCGGCGGGTAATGCTTTTTTTCGCCATGATGCGGCGTCTCCTTTACCGGCGGTTATCCGGGTTCTCTTCCCACTTGTAGCCGTAGCCCCAGATTGTGATGATATACTTCGGATCGGAGGGGTCATCCTCGATCTTCATGCGGATGCGGCGGATGTTGACATCGACGATCTTGTTGTCGCCGTAGTAGCTGTCGCCCCAGATATGCGAGAGAATGCTCGCACGGTCAAGAGCGGTATTCTTGTTGTTGAGGAAATATTCGAGGATCTGATATTCCACCTGCGTGAGGTCGATCGGCTTGCCGTTCTTGGTGATGGTGCGGCTCTTGAGATTGAGCACAAACGGGCCCGATTCGAGCACGGTGGTCTTCTCGGTCTTCATGAAGCTCATGCAGACTCTGCGGTAGATCGCATCGACGCGGGCGGTGAGCTCCGAGGGGGCAAAGGGCTTGGTGATGTAGTCATCTGCGCCAATCATCAGGCCGTTGACCTTGTCCATCTCCTGCGCCTTCGCCGTCAGCATGATGATGCCGATGGTGGAGGAACGCTCTCTGAGCCGCTTGCAGACGGTGAATCCGTCGATGCCGGGCATCATGATGTCGAGCAGCACAATGTCAAAATTGCCGTTCTCCTGATCGAACATGGTGAGGGCATCCTCGCCGCAGCTCACATCGACCACATCGTAGCCTGCGCGCTTCAGATTGATGACCACAAATTCGCGGATGACGTCTTCATCCTCACAGACCAGTACACGCTTCATTCAAAGCACCTGCCTTTCATTCGGTTCATAGATATTTCATTGCAAAGAGCAGCTCGCTCTGTGTCAGTGTGAGCGAGGCGCTGCCGGATTCTGCGTTCGCGAGGTAATAGCTGCCGCCGCGCTTCTGAATCAGCAGATAGCCGTTTTCCTGTAAATTATCTGCCTGCACGGGATCTGTCACGGTGCGGAGCCGCAGCAGCGGGGCGCGGAGCACGGGGCTGCCGTCCTCCTTCTGCGTGTCGGGATCATATTCATAGAAGACGATCTCCTCATCCTCCGGGACTGCCGTGACCCTGCGCTCCCAGCGCTTCGGCAGCAGGAAGACATAGCCCTCCTGCACGGCGTAGTAGGAGGAATATTCGAGCATCAGCACACCGCCGCGGCAGACATACCAGTTCGTCATGCTGAGCGGGGAGCCGTCCTCCGCGTTTGCGTAGCCGTAGAAAACAGTCTGCACCGGAATCTCAGGCTCGCCGTCGCCGTTCAGGTCAGCCGTCAGGAGACCGGCGGGACGGGATGTATTCGGGAAGCGGTCGGGGCTGTCGGTGTAAACAAGTGTGAGTGCGCTGTCCGCATAGGAGAGCACGACCGTCTGCGCAGTGGTTGCGCCGGAGCTGCCGTCCACAAAGATCGCGGGGATCTGTCCGGTGCCGTACAGCGCGGGAACCGTGCCATAGCCGATGGAACTGATCTCCGTAACTGTTTCGGGAAGCTGTGCGGATGTTTGCAGATAGCTGCCTTTTTCATCCAGTGCATAGACAGTCGCGGAGGCTGTTGCAGAGGTTGTGGAGCCCGAGAGCACCAGCAGCTCGCGTGTGCCGTCGCCGTCCAGGTCTGTGACGCTCATGCGGGAATAGGGCAGCGAGAGCGTGCGGGTCAGCGCCTTGTCGTCATAATGCAGCACCTCTGCGGTGCGGTTTGCGCCGTCTACAACGCTGTATCGGATGACGAGATTCTTGCGGGAATTTGTGCCGAGCTGTTCAATGTCGATGCGCTCGACCTCAGCGCCCGCCGTCGGGTATTCCGCCATTGCGCGCCATGTGCCGTCCTCCTGTGCCAGCAGCCCGAGCCGCAGGCGGTTCTCATCCTCCGTGCTTCGGCTGCTCTCGTAAAAGACGATTGCTTCATCCTGTCCGTCGCCGTCAAGATCCTCGACCGTAAAAGCGGAGAGCCGCTCGCCCGATTTCGGATATTTCAGGCTGACAGAGCTGCCGACTGCCGCCTGTAAGGCGCGGTAGATATTCTCCTGCTCAACCGTCAGACGGGGCGGAGAGAGCATCGTTTCGACATTGCCGGAAAACGCGCAGGACGGAAGCTGCACCGTCAGGAACGCGGCAAGCATGCCGCTCAGCAGTCTGCGGATCATTTCGTCTGGGCGGTGCGCTCCGCCAGCGGGACATATGCGGTTGTTTTTGTGATGGATTTATATGCCGGGCGGATGATTCTGCCGCCGGTCAGCACTTCTTCGATGCGGTGTGCCGCCCAGCCCGCGATGCGCGAGACTGCAAACATCGGCGTCAGCAGATCGCTCGGGATGCCGAGCATCTCATAGACAAGACCGGAGTAGAGGTCAACATTCGCGCAGACATTCTTCGCCGCGGCTCTTGCGGATTTTTCGCGCACAAGCTCCGGCGTGATGCGCTCGATCGCACTGAGCAGCTTGAAATCACGCTCATGCTCTGTGCCCTTTGCCAGCTCATAGGCCTTCTCCTTGAGCAGCAGCGCACGCGGGTCAGAGAGGGTATAGACCGCATGACCCATACCGTAGACAAGCCCTGCGCCGTCACCCTCCTCGCGCCGGAGGATCTTTCTGAGCAGATCGGCGATTGCGCCCTCGTCATCGGGATTCTTGATGCGCTCGCGGAAGAGGTGAAGCTGCTCGACGGCTTTGATATTGGCGCCGCCGTGACGGAAGCCCTTCAGTGCGCCGATTGCAGCGGAATATGCAGAATAGGGGTCTGTGCCGGAGGATGTCAGCACACGGCAGGTGAACGCGGAGTTGTTGCCGCCGCCGTGCTCTGCGTGCAGCATCATGCAGATGTCGAGCAGATGCGCTTCCTCGGGTGTATACTGCCGGTCGAGACGCAGCAGCGAAAGAATCGTCTGCGCGTTGCATTCCTCGGGTCTGGTCGGGTGCAGGATGAAGCTCTCGCCGTCAAAATGCTGCCGCTTCACCTGATATGCCGCGGTCATGATGACAGGCAGCCGCGCAATCATCGAAATTGCAATGCGCACTTCGTTTTCGAGTGTGCGCACCTCGCAGTCGTCGTCGTAGGAGTAGAGTGCGAGCACAGAGCGCGCCATCTTGTTCATGATGTTTTTGGACGGCGCCTTCGCGATCATGTCGATGATAAAGCCGTCGGGCAGCTCACGGTTTTCTGCAAGAAGCTGCTGAAATTCACTGAGCTGATCTGCCGTCGGGAGCTTGCCGAACAGCAGCAGATAGGCCACTTCTTCAAATCCGAAGCGGTTGTCCTTTTCGACCGCGTGTACGAGATCCGTGATCTGATAGCCGCGGTAAATGAGCTCGCCGGGGATCGGATCCAGCTCGCCTTCATTGATGACATAGCCGTGGACATTGCAGATCTTGGTGATGCCTGCCACAACGCCGGTGCCGTCGGAGCGGCGCAGCCCGCGGTTGACCTGATATTTCTGATAGAGCGCGGGATCCAGTGTGGAATAACTGCGCAGCTCCTCGCATAGAGTGCGGAGAGTGGCAGTGTGATCGTGTTGATTCATAGGGAGTGTCCTTTCTATGCTGCTGCTTCTGAGCAGATTTATACCATTCTATCCTACTATTATACAGCATTTTTCTCCCGCTGTCAATGGATAATTGCAAACATTTGTCCGGAAGCGCGGGTCGAACGGAGGCGTATTATGCAGAAACTGATCAGGTCGGCACTGCTCTCGGGGCTGCTGATGCTGGCGATCCCGTCAACGGCTGCATTCGGTCAATGGCACAGCCGTCTGAATGTAAATGAATCGGATCATGAAAATAACGAAGATACGCGGTATTACAGTATATATATAACAAAGACAGACACTGTTGAACAAGTGCCTGTGCGTGACTATCTGATTGGCGCTGTGGCTGCTGAGATGCCGGCTGACTATGCGCATGAGGCATTGTGTGCACAGGTGATCGCGTCACATACCTATGCAGAACGGCTGCATCAGCTTCATATGACACAGCCGGATGACAGTCTCCCGGATGCCGATTTCTCCGATGACAGCAGCCGTTATCAGGCGTATTACACGGATACGGACATGCGCCTGCTCTGGGGCACACACTACGAGGAAAACAGAAAAAAGATCACCGATGCCGTGGATGCGGTCGGTGATCTGGTGCTCTATTATGACAACGCGCCGATCGTAGCGGCGTTTCATGCGGTTTCTCCGGGCGAAACGGAGTCGGCAGAAAATGCTTGGGGCACAAGTCTGCCGTATCTGGTATCAGTGGAATCTGAGGCGGATTGTGCAGCGCCGCAATTTGAGACTGTGTGCAGCTTTTCTCCTGAGACGCTGTCTGCGTCACTCGTTGCAGCCGAGCCGTCGCTGACATTTCCGCAGGATCCGGCCTTGTGGTTGGGTGCGTGCAGCTATTCTGACGCGGGCACAGTCCTGCGCATGGAGATTGCAGGTTCGGATCTGACCGGGGCCGTCATCAGGCAGGCGCTTGCGCTGCGATCTGCTGCATTTTCAGCGGCGTATGATGCAGAACAGCGGCAGTTTGTGTTCACTGTTCACGGCTACGGGCATTCAGTCGGTATGAGCCAGTACGGTGCGCACCGGATGGCACTTGCTGGCGCATCTTTCGAAGAAATCCTGCTGCATTATTACCCGGGCACAGAGCTGCGGAAGCAGTGATGTTCCACGTGGAACATTACAGCGGGGATCGCTTGATTTTCGCGAATCTCCGCGGATATTGCGCCGGCGTTTCACAGTCCTTCTGCACAATGATCAGATGTTTTTCTTCCCCTTCGATCTCATACCGGACGACCTCTGCGATGTGCGCACCGAGCTTCTTTGCAGCTTTGCCGAACCCTTCTGTTTCCTCGGAGTAATTCTTGCCCTTCATCGCGAGCAGCTTTCCGCCGACTTTCAGGAACGGGATCGCCATTTCGCATAATATTGCGCCGTTTGTCATCGCGCGGGAGACTGCAATATCGAATGTTCCCCGGTAAATGGGATCCTGTGCCAGCTCCTCGGCGCGGGCGCATCTGGCTTCTGCGCTGAGCCCAAGCGTTTTCGCAGCACGGGCGCAGAATTCAATTTTCCGCAGTTCGCTGTCCAGAAGAACAGTGTGCGCGCTGCCGCGCTTTAAAATTGCAAGCGGAATACCGGGGATTCCGCCGCCGGTTCCGATGTCGATGATTTTACTCTGTTCAGAGGGCAAATAGCTGGAAAGGCACGCAGAATCAAGAAAATGCCGCGTCCAGATTGCGTCCGGATCGGTGACAGCCGTGATGTTCTGTATCTTTGATTCAGCGATCATCATGTCGGCAAATTTCTGCAATAATACCGCGTTTTCTTCGCTCAGGCCAATGCCATACTGTCGGAATAATGTGATCTTTTCGGCAAGATGTGTGTCATCCATGGTATCCACCTGCTTTCAGATAAGTCATGATCAGCGAAATATCCGCCGGAGAAACGCCGGAGATGCGGGATGCCTGTGCAAGCTGGGAAGGGCGGATGCGCGTCAGCTTTTCGATTGCCTCAGAGGACATCCCGTGAATCTGGCTGTAATCCAGTCCTTCCGGCAGGCGAATCCGCTCAAGTTCACTGAGCGCTTCGCTTTGTCTGTTCTGCCGGGCGATGTATTCATCGTATTTGACAGTGAGCTCTGCTTCGTCTGCTTCCTCTTTTGTCAAATTGAGGTCGATGCCGCAAATACTCGTAATATCGTGAAATTTCACCTGTGGGCGTTTCAGTATTGCATACAGCTTTTGCGGCTGGCTGATTGGTGATGTGCCGCAGTTTTGCAGATATTCGTTCAGTGCATCAGTCGGTTTGAGCGTTATATTACGGATTTGATCGACTGCGGATTCAATATGCTCCATTTTAGACTGAAAATTCTTGTATCGTTCTTCGCTGATCAGACCATATTGATACCCGATGGGAGTCAGGCGTTTGTCTGCCGTCGTGTGCCGGAGAGACAGGCGGTATTCGCTGCGAGCTGTCATCATTCGGTAGGGGTCATCTGTCCCCTTGGTCACAAGGTCGTCAATGAGTGTCCCGATGTATGAACTGCTGCGCTGCAGTTCAATCGGCGTATCACCTCGAATGTACGCTGATGCGTTGATTCCGGCGATTAATCCCTGCGCCGCAGCTTCCTCGTAACCGGACGTTCCGTTGAATTGTCCCGCTGCGTACAGGCCGTGGAGCCCTTTGAATGCAAGTGTATGGTCGAGACAGATCGGATTGATGCAGTCATATTCGATTGCATATGCGGACCGCATGATTTCGATGTGCTCAAACCCTGATACGCTGCGCAGCATTTGTATCTGCACATATTCAGGCAGAGAGGTGCTGAATCCCTGCAAATACATTTCCTCAGTGTCAAATCCTGTCGGTTCTACGAATATCTGGTGCCGCTCTCTTTCGGCAAACCGTATGACCTTATCCTCGATGGATGGGCAGTATCTCGGTCCGACTCCGCTGATCATTTTGCTGTAAAGCGGCGATTCTCCGATGTTTTCGCGTATAATCCGATGTGTTTCTTCGTTTGTATTTGCGATATAGCAGACGGCATCGTTTCTGAGCTGACCGCTGTGCGCGAAGGAAAATGGCTGCGGATCTTCATCGCCGTACTGCGGCTGCAACTTGGTGTAATCTATGCTTCTGCGGTGCACGCGGCAAGGTGTGCCTGTTTTGAATCTGCGGAGTTTGATTCCTGCGTTTGCAAGACTCTGCGATAGCCTCCGTGCAGGCAAACATGCATCCGGGCCGCCTTCTTCACCGTGCCTGCCGATGTAGATCATTCCTTTTAAGAATGTACCGGTGCAGAGTATCACCGCCTTGCATGCGAATACTGCGCCGAATGCGTTGACTACACCTGTGATGCGGTTGCTTTCATCCATGCATATATCGGCAATTTCTGTCTGTATGATTTCGAGATTTGGTGTATCTTCGCATATTTTCTTCGTATATGCGTGATACAGCCGCCTGTCTGCCTGTGCACGCGGGCTGTGGACGGATGCGCCTTTGCTTTTGTTCAGCATCCGCATTTGAATGCAGCATGCATCTCCGGCGGTGCCCATAATTCCGCCGAGCGCGTCAATCTCACGCACCAGATGCCCTTTTGCGCTTCCGCCGATCGAAGGATTGCAGGGCATGTTGCCAATCTGATCCAGCGAAATTGTGAACAAAGCAGTTTTACATCCGCGTTTTGCGCTTGCAAGCGCTGCTTCGATTCCGGCATGTCCTGCACCGATGACCCCGACGTCAAATCTTCGTATTGGTTCCATAGTTCCTCCATTGTTCCACGTGGAACATCATAATCTGATTTGTTTCACAATGTTCCACGTGGAACATTCACTTTCCGACACAGAATTTCTCGAAAACACCTTCGATGACATCGTCTGTGACCTGCTTCCCCTCAATTTCCGCCAGCTTGTTCGCCGCGATCTCCAGTTCACTGCATATGAGGTCAAGGGGAGCACCCTCAATGAGCATCGTTTGAGCCTGCGAGATGCGCTCGTATGCCGCAACCAGAATTTGTTGCTGACGTTCATTCAGTGCGGAAATGTATGTTCCTGTTACGGTATCACCGAGAATATTATGCAGAGCATCTGCAAGTACATTGAGAGAAGGATTGCTTTTCGCGGCGATTGGAACGATCGGATATCTGCATTCCGGCAATTCCTCGTGCGGAAGATCCGTTTTGTTCCAGAGAATGATCACATGTCTTGCACCGCAGCGCGCGAGTGCTTCCAGGTCTTCGTCCCTGAGCCCGCGCACGGCATCGACCGTATACAGGACAAGATCTGCGTCGTCAAGCGCCTTGTAAGCAGCAGCGATGCCGATGGTTTCAATCGGATTGTCTGTATCGCGTATGCCGGCGGTATCCGAAAGCAGCAGCGTATAGTCACCGATGCGCACCTGCTCCGTGATCACATCCCGTGTTGTGCCCTCGTATTCCGTGACAATGCTTTTATCCGCGCCGCAGAGCCAGTTCATGACCGTGGATTTCCCGGCATTCGGCAGACCGAGCAGGACAGTTCGGATCCCTTCTCTGAGCATTCTTCCGTCATCATAGTGCGTGATCATGTCGTGCAGTTTGTCGGCTGTTTTTGTAATCTGCGCAGAAAGATGTTCGGGCGACAGCTCAGGCGGGAATTCCTCCGCGTCATCGAGCCAGTATGTCATCGCTGACAGCAGGTCTGTAAGTGCTGCACAGATAGCCTGCATTTGCTTGCCTAGTCTGCCCTCGCGTGCATAATTTGCCTGCCTGAGCGAAGCGTCACCGTCAGCGCGTATCAGATCCATGACGGCTTCTGCCTGTGAGAGCGAGAGTTTGCCGTTCAGAAATGCACGCTTTGTGAACTCTCCGGGGCCTGCCGGCTCTGCGCCGCTGCGATAGAGCAGCCCGAGAATGCGCCGTGATACATACAGTCCGCCGTGACAGGTGATTTCAACCGTATCCTCGCCTGTGTAGCTGTGCGGCGCACGGAATACGGTCAGAATCACATCGTCTATGCGCTCTGTGCCGTCCCGGATTTCGCCGTAGGCGCAGGTATATCCTGTCATTTCAGACGGCTTTTTGTTTTGATATGCACAGAACATATGTTCCGATATTTCGATTGCATTCTCGCCTGAGACACGGATCATTGCGATGCCGCCCTGTGCAGGGGGTGTTGAAATTGCTGCGATCGTTGTCATGACAAGCTCCTTACAAGTGCTTTAGATTTCGCGAAGACACGCGCTTTTATAAAACAAAAAGGGCAGCATTGCCGCCGCCCTTTCCGTCAGTCTCAGATATCAATTTTACCGTAAACGCCGGTGTTGAGAGAATCCTCCGGCTTCGGACGCTTGTAGTCGCGCTCGAAGCTGGTCGAAAGATCGAGCTTTCTTGCCTCGACCGGAGGACGGCGCTCACCGCGGTCGCGTCTGCCGCCGCGCTTGTCACCGCGGTCATTGCGGTCGCGTCTGCCGCCGTTTCCGCTGCGATACCCGCGCGCGTTTTTGTCATCGCGTTTATAAGCAGGGGCGGAGTCAGAGGTGATGATCACCTTGCGGTACGGCTCCTCGCCGGAGCTGTGGGACGAAACGCCCTCGATCTCGGTGACGGTCGAGTGGATGATGCGGCGCTCATAGGGGTTCATCGGCTCAAGCGCGACGCTTCTGCCGCTGCGGAGCACATTCTTGCTGATGCGCTGTGCAAGCTCCTGGAGTGCCTTGCGGCGCTTTGTACGGTAGCCGCAAGCGTCGATGGTCAGGCGGACATAGTCCTTGTCGCCGCGGTTTGCGACCATAGAGGTGAGATACTGAAGTGCATCGAGTGTGTCACCGCGTCTGCCGATCAGCACGCCGGGATTGTCACCCTCAAGCGTGATTGCGATGCCGTTGTCGAGCTTTGCGCTGACAGTCACATCCGGGCTGAGCCGTGCGAGCACCTGCTGAAGATAATCCACTGCAAGCTGCATCTTTGCGAGACGGATCTCCTCGGGGATATCCTCCCAGGCGGGTCTGTCGTCGTTCTTTTCCTCTGCTGCGGGCGTATCGGCGGTTTCCTCTGCTGTGTCAGCGACAGCTTCAGCCGCCGTCTCAACAACATCGGAGCTGACTGCTTCGGATGCCGTTTCCTCTTCCGGTGCTTCTGCGGACTGATACTCAGCGCGGACCTTGCACTCTGCATCCTTCTTGCCGAACAAGCCGCCCAGGATCGAGCGCTTCGGCTCCTCAATCACTGTGAATGTGATCTCAGAAACCGGCGCGCCGAATGCGTCTGCCGCCTTCTGCTTCGCCTCCTCAAGCGTGGGGGCGGTAAAGATTTCTGTCATAGATGCCATCGGATCATAATCCCCTTTCCAAATTGAATTATGCGGATCTGCGTGTTTTTACAGATCGTCATCCCCCGGGTCGGAATCCGGGAGCTCTTCGCCGTATTTTTCTGCTGCGCGCCGTCTTGCCGCTTCAACGAGCTTGCGTTCATACTCAGCGCGTTCCTTGCGGGTCATGCCGTCGTCGCCGTCTGCATAGCGGGTGCGGTTGGCTTCGCCGCGGTTATTTGTCCCGTTCTGCTGTGCCTGCATCTGTGCGGACTGCTCCATCATGCGCTGCATGAAGCCGGGACCCTTCTTGAGCTGCTTCTGCTTTTCCTTCTCATTGATGGCAAGCAGGCGCTCCTTGTTGTCGAGATACTTATAAATGAGCACCATCATCACAAGGCTCAGGATGCTGTTGACGAGCCAGTAGAGCGAAAGACCTGCCGGCGTGGACATGCCGATCCAGACGGTCATGAGCGGGGAGGCGTAGAGCATCGCGTTCATGCCGCCCATGCTCTGCATATTCGGGTTGACCTTCTTCTGGCGCATCTGTGTGACGATCGTGATTGCGAGCTGTGCGATTGCCGCGAGCACAGGCAGTGCGATCAGCAGGATCGCCGTCTTGCTCCAGACCTCCGGGTGCAGCTCAGGCGTGCCGGTGAGATCGAAGCCGAGGAAGTTATTCTGGAAGCCGCGGAGCTTGTCTGCGAAGCCCTCGATGCCGGAAAACGCCTCAGGATTCGACTTTGCGTATTTCAGCATAATCAGCTCCGGACGCGCAGTCAGATATTTCTCCGTGATGTTGTTGTCCTGGAGCCATGTCTGAAGCGCGGTCTGTGCCTGCGTGAGTGTTTCATTCGAGATGTGCAGGATATGCGTCAGCGGCTTCAGCACAACGCGGTAGACGCCGAAGAGCAGGAGCATCGTGACAAGGCTGCCCAGACAGCCGGAGCCGGGATTGATGCCCTCCTGTCCGTAGAGCTTTGTCTGCTCCTCCTGCACGCGCTGCGGGTTGTTCGGGTAAGATTTTTTGATCTTCTCGATCTTCGGAGCGATCAGTCCCATACGCGCCGTATTGACCTGCATCTTATAGGTACTCGGGAGCGTCAGGAGCTTGATGAATAATGTAAAGAGCACGAGAGAAATGCCGTAGTTGTGGACGACCTGATAAATCGCCCACATGACCCAGCCGAGCGGAATTGCGATCAAGTCAAACAAGGATGTTGTCCTCCTATTCAAAATAAGGGCGCAGATACCGGTAGCCGCGTGTGTTCCTGCCGCATCTGTATTTTGTGCGCGGCGCGAGCTTCCAGCCAAATTCCGACGCACGGCGCGCAGAAGCGGGAAGCGGATCGGGCTGGGGCTGACGGTGTCTGCCGAATATATCAAACTTCAGGGGCACGGGATCCCAGCCGCCCTTTGACCACGGGTTGCAGCGGCAGATGCGGAGAAATCCGAGCCAGATGCCGCGGATCGCGCCGTACCGTTCGATCGCCGTGAACGCATACTGCGAACAGGTCGGGCGATAGCGGCAGACCGCGGGAAAATGCGGCGAGATATGCCGCTGATAAAACCGGATGAGCAGAAGCGACGGGCGGAGCATCACTGTTTCCCCGGCTTCTGCGGTGCTTTGTGCGGGACGCGCCGTGTTTTCTGCTTCGGGGAGCCGCCCTGTGCCTTTGGCTGACCGAGCGGGATTTCTCCGCTGCTGACGCCCTGCACATGCCGGACGCCGCGTGTACACATCGCGTCTGTGAGTGTGTTTGCGTTCTGCTCCGGGAGGATCGACCGCGCCACGACGACAATATCGACGCCGATGGGCATATCCTTCTCTGCGGCGGTGTAAGCCGCACGGATGATGCGTTTTGCACGGTTGCGCTTCACGGCATTGCCGATCTTCTTGCCGGCGGTGATGCCGAGGCGGTTATAGGGCAGGCGGTTCGGCATCACATAGAGCAGCGCCGAGCCGAGCGAGCAGAAGGCGCCGCGCCGGTACAGCCGCTGAAAATCCTCATTGCGGTTCAGCGATTCGGTGAACAGCATGTCCTGCACCTCCCCTGTCCTCTTGCGGATAACAGAAAAGGATCACAACAAACAAAGCTTGTTGTGACCCTCTGCATGGCGTATGATTCGGAATCAATAGGTCAGCTTTGCACGACCCTTTGCACGGCGGCGCGCCAGAACCTTGCGGCCGTTGGTGGTAGCCATACGCTTCCGGAAGCCGTGCTCCATCTTGCGATGGCGCTTCTTCGGCTGATATGTTCTCTTCATGGCATTGTCACTCCTTTTCTATCGTTCTCATGTATCACCGCGCATTCCGGCAGAAAACTGCGGGAAAACGCGAAGGAAATCATGTGCGGCAAACTCATATAAATATAGAATGCCCTGCAAGGTTTGATTATACACGATTTCCCCGCCAAAGTCAAGCCCTTTTTATGGGATTTGTAAAGTTTGACAGGAAACAGCGTGCTCCGGCGGGGCGATATAGGCATTCCTGCTATGCGTGCGGGGGCTCCTGCGCATCCGCTGCGGCGGTCGGGATAAACGCAGCGGCAAAGGGCTGCTTCCCCCTCCGTCTGACATAGACGGCGCCGATTGCCGAAAATGCCGCAGCACCGAGGAAATTCACAAACAGATCCTTCATTGTGTCGGAGAGTCCGATGTCGAGATAGCCGCGGACCGTGATCCTGCGCCCGTCCGCGAGCGAGATGACGGTTTCCGTGATTCCGCGGACCGGCACCGGGTGATTCCCGTGCGAAGGGTCGAGCAGCACCGAATGAAACCCGGTGAGAATGGTATCCTTCTGCATATCGAGCGGGAGAAGCCGGTCTGCCGCGAACTCCAGAAACTCCCAGAGCACGCCGGCGGTCATTGAAAAGCAGAAGGCTGCAAGCGCCAGGAACGGCGGCGACAGCCGGAACCGCAGCGTGCGTTCCTCATTCAGCAGATCGACGAGCGAAAAGCCGAACGCGGCGAACAGAAACCCGTTGACCGTGTGCAGCATCGTGTCCCAGAACGGGTATTTCACATAAAACGCGGCGACTTCGCCGAGAATCTCCGCGCAGAAAATGAAGATCAGCACCGTGATCTCCATTGCGGAAGGGAGCCGCAGACGAAGCTGCCTTGCGGCAAACGACGGCGCGAGAAAGAGCACGAGCGCCAGCAGACAGGTGAAAAAGCTCTCCCACCGCTGCTGGAATGCGCACCGCACCGCGACCAGCAGCACAACCGTGCGCAATGTGATCCATACCGCGAAAACTGCCCGCTTTTCCCGCTTCTGCATGTCTGTGCCGCCTCCTCTTTTGTTACCATCATGCGCGTATTTCGATCATTCCATGCACAGGAAATGAAAAAAAGCAGAGTCGAAACTCTGCTTTCCGAAATAAAATGAGGTCAAATCAAAATGTGTAGAACAAAAGAAAGGAGACAACAAAACGAGTGAAAATAACATTACATTATTTCACCGACTTCATTATACAACAAATGCGGCTTCAAAGTCAATCGTTTTTTCATTTTTTTGGCATCTCGCACAAATTTTCGTGATTCTTCACAATCTATCTCAACGGATAATCGTCGATTTGTACATCCGATAAATTGAGATGTGCATTTTCACTCGCCCCTTCGTGAAAAATCATCGAAAATCGGGAAAATCGCTTTACAATTATGCGTTTTTGTGGTATAATAGAAAAGCGAAACTCTGCCCGGTCTTGCGCCGGGGCAGATTCCTACGCTATACTATTATTTAGGAGGTACTTCTTTATGGCACCTATCGTTCGCAAGAAGAAGACGATGGACGGCAACAACGCTGCTGCATATGTGTCCTACGCCTTCACGGAAGTCGCCGGTATTTATCCGATCACGCCTTCCAGCCCGATGGCAGACTATGTTGATCAGTGGTCCGCACAGGGCGTCAAAAACATCTTCGGTACGACCGTCAAGGTCGAGGAGATGCAGTCTGAGGCGGGCGCGGCAGGTACAGTCCACGGCTCTCTGAACGCCGGCGCACTGACCACCACCTATACCGCTTCGCAGGGTCTGCTCCTCATGATCCCGAACATGTATAAGATCGCAGGTGAGCTGCTCCCGTGCGTGTTCCATGTGTCCGCACGCTGCGTCGCTTCCCACGCGCTCAACATCTTCGGCGACCACTCCGACGTCTACGCATGCCGCCAGACCGGTTTTGCAATGCTCGCGGAGACCAATCCGCAGGAGGTTATGGATCTCGCTGCGGTTGCGCACCTCGCTTCCATCAAGGGCAGAGTCCCGTTCATCAACTTCTTCGACGGCTTCCGTACTTCCCACGAGATCCAGAAGATCGAGACCTGGGATTACGCAGATCTCGCTGAGATGTGCGATATGGACGCTGTCAAGGCGTTCCGTCAGCGCGCACTGAACCCGGAGAACCCGACCATGCGCGGCTCCCACGAGAACGGCGATATCTTCTTCCAGCACAGAGAAGCATGTAACAGCTACTACAACGCGATCCCCGGCATCGTCGAGGAGTACATGGACAAGGTCAATGCAAAGCTCGGCACTGACTACAAGCTGTTCAACTACTACGGCGCACCGGACGCAGACCGCGTCATCGTTGCAATGGGCTCTATCTGCGACGTCGCAGAGGAAGTCATCGACTACCTGAACGCACACGGCGAGAAGGTCGGTCTGGTCAAGGTCAGACTGTTCCGTCCGTTCAGCGCAGAGAAGCTCGTTGAGGCAATTCCTGCAACCGCAAAGACCGTTGCTGTCCTCGACAGAACCAAGGAGCCGGGCTCTCTCGGTGAGCCGCTCTATCTGGATGTTGTCGCAGCGCTCAATGTCACCGGCAGAACCGGCATCAAGGTCATCGGCGGCAGATACGGCCTCGGTTCCAAGGATACTCCGCCTGCATCCGTGTTCGCAGTCTATGCAGAACTCGCAAAGGCAGAGCCGAAGCAGCAGTTCACCATCGGCATCGTCGATGATGTCACCAACCTCTCTCTCGCAGAGGAGGAGGCTCCGAACACCGCTGCTGAGGGCACCATCGAGTGCAAGTTCTGGGGTCTCGGCGGCGACGGCACCGTCGGCGCAAACAAGGACTCCATCAAGATCATCGGCGACCACACCGATAAGTACGTGCAGGCATACTTCCAGTATGACTCCAAGAAGACCGGCGGTATCACCATCTCGCACCTGCGCTTTGGCGATAAGCCGATCAAGAGCCCGTACTACATCAACAAGGCAGACTTCGTCGCATGTCACAACCCGTCCTACGTCCTCAAGGGCTATAAGATGGTGCAGGATGTCAAGCCGGGCGGTGTCTTCCTGATCAACTGCCAGTGGAAGCCGGAGGAGCTCTCTCAGCACCTCAACGCGGAAACCAAGCGCTACATCGCAAAGAACAACATCCAGCTCTATCTCGTCAACGCGATTGACCTCGCAGCTAAGATCGGTCTGGGCAAGCGCACCAATACCATCCTCCAGTCTGCATTCTTCTCGCTCTCCAAGGTTCTCCCGGAGGCAGAGGCAATCGCATACATGAAGGAAAAGGCACAGAAGTTCATGAAGAAGGGCATCGAGATCGTTCAGATGAACGAGAAGGCGATCGACGCAGGCGCAACCGCTTACGTCAAGGTCGATGTCCCGGCTGACTGGGCAACCGCTGAGGATGCTGCTTCCGATGCAGCTCTGACCGGTCCTGAGAAGCTCGTCAAGATGGTTGAAGGCATCATGAATCCGGTCGGCAAGATGGACGGCGATGCGCTGCCTGTCTCCGCATTCTGCGATCATGTTGACGGTACCTTCGAGCAGGGCGCAGCAGCATATGAGAAGCGCGGCGTCGCAGTTCTCGTTCCTGAGTGGAATGCAGAGACCTGCGCAAAGTGCAACCGCTGTGCGTTCGTCTGCCCGCATGCAACCATCCGTCCGTTCGCTCTCACCGAGGAAGAGGCGGCAGCTGCACCGGCAGTCACCAAGATCGCGCCGAAGCCGATCGTCAAGACCGAGTACAAGTATACGCTCGCTGTCTCTGCTATGGACTGCATGGGCTGCGGCGTCTGCGTGGGCGTCTGCCCGACCAACTCCCTGAAGATGGTCTCCAGAGAGTCTCAGGAGCCGCAGCAGGCAGCATTCGACTACTGCGTCGCTTCCGTCACCGAAAAGCCCGAGGTCGCTTCCAATGCAAACCTCATCTCCAGCCAGTACAAGAAGCCGCTGCTTGAGTTCTCCGGCTCCTGCGCAGGCTGCGCTGAGACCTCCTATGCACGTCTCATCACCCAGCTCTTCGGTTCCAGAATGTATATCTCCAACGCAACTGGCTGCTCCTCCATCTGGGGCGGTCCGGCAGCAACCTCTCCGTACACCGTCGATGCAGACGGCAGAGGCCCGGCATGGGCAAACTCCCTGTTCGAGGACAACGCTGAGCACGGTCTCGGTATGTATCTCGGCCAGAAGGCAATCCGTGAGCGCCTGATCGAAGAGGTCAAGGAAGTCGCTGCAAACGAGAAGGCTTCCGCTGAGCTGAAGGCTGCTGCTGAGGCTTACCTCAGCACGCTCGAGGACGGCGAAGCAAACGATGCTGCTACCAAGGCACTCGTTGCTGAGCTCGAGAAGATCGCTGACAAGTGCGAGAAGAGCGCTGACATTGTCGCAAACAAGCAGTACCTCTCCAAGAAGTCTGTCTGGATCTTCGGCGGCGACGGCTGGGCATACGATATCGGCTTCGGCGGTCTCGACCATGTGCTCGC
This sequence comes from Oscillospiraceae bacterium, assembly GCA_016291435.1. Lineage (GTDB taxonomy): Bacteria > Bacillota > Clostridia > Oscillospirales > Ruminococcaceae > Firm-04. Next base: position 29,858 of record JAEEXH010000002.1, on the reverse strand, counting down.
AACCGGCGAGGATGTCAACATCATGGTCTTCGATACCGAGGTTTATTCCAACACCGGCGGACAGGCTTCCAAGTCCTCCAACATCGGTCAGGTCGCACAGTTCGCGGCTGCCGGTAAGGCAATCGCAAAGAAGCGTCTGGCTGACATTGCAATGAGCTACGGTTACATCTATGTCGCACAGATCGCAATGGGCGCTGACATGAACCAGACCCTCAAGGCAATCAAGGAAGCAGAGTCCTATCACGGTCCGTCCCTCATCATCGGCTACGCACCTTGCGAAATGCACTCCATCAAGGGCGGCATGACCAACTGCCAGGCTGAGATGAAGAAGGCTGTTGACTGCGGCTACTGGAACAACTTCCGCTATGATCCGCGTCTGGCTGCTGAGGGCAAGAATCCGTTTGTTCTGGATTCCAAGGCACCGACCACCTCTTATCAGGACTTCATCATGGGCGAGGCTCGTTACAGCGCACTGACCCGTTCCTTCCCGGAGCGTGCAAAGGAGCTGTTCGCAAAGGCAGAGGAGACTGCGCAGGATCGCTACGCATACCTCACCAAGCTCGCAGAGAAGTAATTTCCCTGAGAAGCGCAGCATAATTGCATAAGAATGCCCCCGGTACCTGAGCGGTATCGGGGGCATTTCTGTATTCAGAGAAAAACGGAATGTGTGTTCCGCAGATCAGTAGCGCAGCCAGACCGTGCCGAGCCCTGCGATCATGAGCATCGCGAGCAGGACACCGAGCACCATCCCGATGATTTGCAGCACAATCCAGCACTTCGCAAAGTTCTTCGCGGACTGGTCTTCCGTCGAACTCAGCATGATGATCGCACCGATGATCGGCAGGAAGGAGCAGAGCATCATCCAGCCGAACCAGCCCAGCGGTGAGGTCACTGCCGGCACGGGCGGCTGCTGCGGATAGGGCGAGCCGTAGGGATTCTGCGCGTAGGGATTGCCGTAAGGATTCTGCACTGTCGGCGCGCCGCAGACCGGGCAGTTCACAGAAGAATCGGCGATATGGGAGCCGCAGTTCGGACAAATGATCATGTTGTTTACCTCCGTTTCGGTTTCAGCAGGCGGAATTGCGTTCTGCACACATTATAGCACAGTTTCCCGCAAAATGCAACAGCGGGGGGCAAGAAAAACACCGTGCGCCGCCGTCGCAAATTTTTTGTGCGGAAATGGCGCAATCACGGCTGAAATACTTGCTTTTTCTACGGAAATGTGCTATAATAAAATGTAAATAGTTCGGCAGAGGCGGATGATTGTCCGCCGGAGCAGAACACATCCACAGGAAAGGATCATTACCATGGACAAGAAACCCTTGCAGACCATGTCTGCGGACGAAAAAGCAGCCCTTCTCCGCGAGACGAAGGAAGCCTATGCCGCGTTTCAGGCAAAGGCACTGAAGCTCAATATGGCACGCGGCGTGCCCGGCACCGATCAGCTCGATCTCACCGCCGATCTGCTGAATGCTCTCCCCGCAGGCGCAGACGCAGTTTCGGAAACCGGCGATGATGTGCGCAATTACGGCGTGCTGACCGGCATCGCGGAGGCGAAAAAGCTCTTTGCCGATATCCTCGGCGCAAATCCCGATGAAATGTTCATCGCGGGCAATTCCTCGCTGGAGCTGATGTTCACCGTCATGCAGATCTCCTTCGTGCGCGGCATCGCGGGCTGTGAGCCGTGGTGCAGACAGGAGAAGGTGAAGTTCCTCTGTCCTGTCCCGGGCTATGACCGCCACTTCGCCGTGAGCGGCTATTTCGGTGCGGAGATGATTAACATCCCGACCGACGAGAACGGCCCCGATATGGCAATGGTGAAGGAGCTTGTCGAGAACGACCCGGCTGTCAAGGGCATCTGGTGTGTCCCGGTCTATGCGAACCCGACCGGCATCGTTTACAGCGACGAGACCGTGCGTGCCTTTGCCGCACTGAAGCCCGCCGCAAAGGATTTCCGCATCTACTGGGATAACGCATACTGCATCCACCACCTGACGGAGCATCCGAGAAAGCCGCTGACCATCAATCAGGCATGTGCAGAGGCGGGCAATCCCGATATCTTCTATCAGTTCATGTCCACCTCGAAGATCACCTTCCCGGGTGCAGGCGTTGCCGCATTCAACACCTCGAAGACCAACATGCAGGAGCTCCAGAAGGCAATCGGCATCATGACGATCGGCTATGACAAGATCAATCAGCTCCGTCATGTGCGCTTCTTCGGCACCGCAGACAAGATGCGCGCCCATATGGAGAAGCACCGTGCCCTGCTCGCACCGAAGTTCAATCTCGTGCTCGATACGCTGGAAAAAGAGCTCGCACCCTACGGGCTCGGCAAGTGGAACCGTCCCGAGGGCGGCTACTTCATCTCGTTCTATGCACCGAAGGGCACCGCAAAGCGCGTTGTGCAGCTCTGCAAGGAGGGCGGCGTCACGCTGACGGGCGCAGGCGCAACTTATCCCTACGGCAATGACCCCGACGACAGCAATATCCGTATCGCACCGACCTTCCCCTCGCTTGAGAAGCTCGCGCAGGCAATGGAGCTCTTCTGCATTGCCGTGAAGTATGCGGCGCTGGAGCAGATGCAGTAATACAGATTTCAAAGGAGTAAAGACACCATGCTTGATATTAAGTTTCTGATCGCGAACAAGGATGCGGTCAAGGAGAACATCCGCAAGAAGTTTCAGGATGACAAGATCCCGCTCGTCGATGAGGCGGCAGCGCTCTATGCGGAGCTGATGGACTTAAAGCACAGCTCCGAGGCGATCCGCGCAGACCGCAACAAGCTCTCCGCACAGGTTCCGCAGCTCATGAAGGCGGGCAAGAAGGAGGAAGCTGAAGCGATCCGCGCAAAGGTCAAGGCAGATGCGGCGACCATGAAGGAGCAGGAAGCGCGCATGGAGGAGATCTCTGCGCAGCTCGATGACATCATGAAGCGCATCCCGCAGATGATCGACCCCTCTGTGCCGATCGGCAAAGATGACAGCGAGAATGTCGAGGTCGAGCGCTTCGGCGAGCCGGTTGTTCCGGATTATGAGATTCCCTATCACGCGGAGATCATGACTGCGCTCTCGGGCCTTGACAAGGATTCCGCGGGCAGAGTTGCCGGCACGGGCTTCTATTATCTCATGGGCGATATCGCACGCCTGCACGAGGCAGTGCTCGCCTATGCGCGTGATTTCATGATCGACCACGGCTTCACCTACATGATCCCGCCGTTCATGATGCACAAGAGCATTGTCGAGGGCGTCATGAGCTTCGAGGAAATGGAAGCGATGATGTATAAGATCGAGGGCGAGGATCTCTATCTGATCGGCACCTCCGAGCACACGATGATCGGCAGATTCGTCGGTCAGATCGTCGATGAGGCATCGCTCCCGCTGACACTGACCTCTTATTCCCCCTGCTTCCGCAAGGAGATCGGCTCGCACGGTCTTGAGGAGCGCGGTGTTTACCGCATCCATCAGTTCGAGAAGCAGGAGATGATCGTCCTCTGCAAGCCGGAGGATTCGATGGACTGGTACAACAAGATGTGGAAGCTCTCGGTCGAGCTCTTCCGCAGCATGGGCATCCCGGTGCGGCAGCTTGAGTGCTGCTCGGGCGACCTTGCAAACCTCAAGGTGAAGAGCTGCGATATCGAGGCATGGTCGCCGCGTCAGCAGAAATATTTTGAGGTCTGCTCCTGCTCGAATCTCGGCGATGCACAGGCACGCCGCCTGAAGATCCGCACGAAGGGCGAAAACGGCACATATCTTGTCCACACGCTGAACAACACCGTTGTCGCGCCGCCGAGAATGCTGATCGCACTGCTTGAGAATCACTATCAGGCAGACGGCTCCGTCATCGTGCCGGAGGTTCTGCGTCCGTATATGGGCGGCAAGGAGCGCCTTGTGCCGAAGAAGTAAAAATTGATATCGGGGCTCTGCCCCAAACCCCGCCGGGGGACAGCGGTTCCCCGGACCCCTTATATTGTATCAAAATGGGATTCCGAAGGGTTTGGGGCGGAGCCTTATTCTAAATCATCGCACAGGCGATACATCTGAAAAGGAGGACATTTGCCATGACCAGACGCGACAAAACGAACTACTATCTCGATATCGCCGAGACCGTCTGTAAGCGGAGCACATGCCTGCGCAGAAAATTCGGCGCCATTGTCGTGAAGAATGACGAGATCATCTCCACCGGCTACAACGGCGCACCGCGCGGCAGAGCAAACTGCGTCGATCTCGATTACTGCTACCGCACCCGCATGAATGTCCCCCGCGGACAGCGCTATGAGCTCTGCCGGAGCGTTCACGCCGAGGCAAACGCGATCATCAGTGCGAGCCGCGCCGATCTCATGGGCGCAACGCTCTATCTCGCCTGCCATGACGCGCAGACCGATACGCTGGACGGCGCCGTGGAGCCCTGCTCGATGTGCAAGCGCCTGATTCTCAATGCCGGCATCGAGAAGGTCGTGATCCGGCAGGATGCAGAGCATCATTTTGAGATTGACACCGCAGCATGGATCGAGGATGACGATTCCCTTGCAGAAGACATTACGAAAGGATACTGAAATATGCCCGAACTGACAGATATGCAGGTGATCCGCGATCTTGCGAAGCGCCATCATTTTACCTTTGCAAAGGGGCTCGGGCAGAATTTCCTGATCGACCCGGAGGTCTGCCCTGCAATCGCGCATTACGGCATCCCGTCACGGAGCTGCGGCGTGCTGGAGATCGGCACGGGCTTCGGCGTGCTGACAAAGGAACTCGCGGAATGCTCGGAGCAGGTGGTCGCGGTCGAGCTCGACAAGCGGCTGGCGCCTGTGCTGCGCGAAACGCTCGCCGATTACCCGCATGTGACGGTGCTTTGGCAGGATATTATGAAAACTGACCCGGCGGAGCTCCTGCGGGCACAGTTCGGCGGCAGGGAAGTCTCTGTCTGCGCGAATCTGCCGTATTACATCACCTCGCCGATTCTCATGCACCTGCTGGAATCGGAGGCAAAATTCAGGAGCATCACGGTTATGGTGCAGAAGGAGGCGGCGGAGCGGCTCTGTGCGCGGCTCGGCACCCGTGCGGCGGGCGCTGTGACGGCGGCGGTGCAGCTCAGGGGCACGGCGGAGCAGCTCTTCGATGTGCCGCGGGATTCCTTCTATCCGGCGCCGAAGGTGGATTCTGCGGTCATCCGCATCACGCCTTACGAGGAGCCGGTCTGCACGCCGGAGGAGCTGCGGCAGGCGCTCAGGGTCGTGAAGGCAGGCTTTGCGCAGCGCCGCAAGACCGCGATGAATGCGCTCTCCTCGGGGCTCTCGCTTGACAAGGCAGCGGTCGCGGCAGCACTGGAAGCCTGCGGGCTCAGCGAGACTGTCCGCTTTGAGCAGATTGATCTGGAGACGGTGATCCGTCTCGGCGGGCTGCTCGCCGCAGAAGCATGACGGCGATCTGCACAAAGCAGATGGCAGAAATTTGTAAAGATTTACAAATCTGATTTTTATGCGTGAGGATTCACGCGATTTCACCGAACACAATATCAGAAGCAGGATTTCCTGCTCAGCCGATTTGTATGCAACAGGATGAATGACCGACAGAAAGGAATGTGTGCGATGAAACGATTATTGAGCAACATTACGGCAGCCGCGATGCTGATGTGCAGCATCACTTCGGCAGGAATCCCTGCCGCGGCAAAGGAAACGCGGACCGACATTCTCGACCGCGTGAAATTTGTAGACACTGCATACAGCGTCTACGCACCGGATACGCTCACGCAGAGCGCTTTTGAGATGGACGGACTGTTCACCGAATCGCATCAGTCTACCGCCGAATCGCCGGAGGAGCTGGACAGGATTCTTTCGGAATACCTGCTGGAAGCGCCGCGCAAGGAATTTGAGGCGCAGTATCCCGAGGAGTTCTTCTATGACTACACACTGATGCTCTGCACCTACATGGACCCGACCCGCGGGCGCCTTGTCGGCGGTCACAAGCTGCAAAGCGCAGAGCTTGAAACGCAGTCCGACGGGGAAACTGTGCTGTATCTCGACTACACCTCGACCTTCGGCGCAAGTATCTGCAAGACACACTGCTTTGAGATTTTGCAGGTGATCGTGCCGAACCGCATCTACCCCACGCTCGGCTGGGAGTGGCACTGCACCGAATCGCTGGAGCCGGGGCTTGTGCGCTTCCGTGCAGAGGATGCCGACACCGGCGAAACGCTGAATGTCCCCGGAGATATTGACAAACTGACCATTCTGCCGACGATCGCGTATTATTTAGAAGACGTTGATAATTACGCCTATGCCGACATGGCATCGCTGGAGTTCAGCTATGATATGTTCTGGGATGCGTCGCAGTATATGGATGCGGATATTCTCGACTTTTCGCTGTCGCAGGCATCCTTGCCGGAGGGCTGGACGCTGCCGGAAAACTACCGCAGCGTGACAAGATATGAGAACGGCTCGATGGATGTGGTCTTTCGGCTGCGGCGCGATATTCCCGAGAAGGGCATGCTGCGCGTCTGGCTGAAGGACGCCGACACCGGCGCGCTGATCGTCTCGCGCAATCAGAACGGCGGGTTCGGCTCGATCGGCACAAACATCAGCTTCAACGATCCGCAGTACGGTACAGTCAGCACCGGACCGATTCTGATGATTGACACAAACCCCTGCGTACAGCAATTTGATCTCATGTTCAGCGGTGATAGTTACGAATACCGGCTCTCTGAATGGGATTTGCCGCGCGGATACAGCAGCAATGCGGTTTTCTCAAACGGCGTAAGCATCCCAGAGGGCGCGATCGAAGCGACCCGTTACGAGAACGGCAGCGCGGATATTGTGTTCCGGCTGAAATTCACCCCGACCGGCGATGTCAGCGGCGATGGCCAATCGACGGTCAGCGATGCCGTCAGCGTGCAGAAATGGCTGCTCGGCGAGGATGCGGAGCTTGCCGACTGGAAGGCTGCCGATTACAACAACGACAACAGGCTGAACGCCGCCGACCTGACGCTGATGCTGCGTGCGGCGCTGAGCGTTACCCCATGAATCCTGCCGGAAGGCAGTGAATAAAAGGAGGATTTTCACATGATCTCACTCAAAGGGAAATGGGTGCTCATCACAGGTGCGTACCGCGGCATCGGCAGACTTGCGGCGCTCGCAATGGCGGATCAGGGCTGCAATCTTGTGCTGCACAGACGCAGACTCGATCACACCGAAACGCTGCTTGAGGAAGTGCGCGCAAAGGGCGTCGAAGCCTATGCAGTCGCGGCGGAGTTTTCCGATCTGGATGCGGTTGAGAAGATGCTTGCAGAGATCGACGCCCGCGGCACACAGATTGACGTTGTGCTGAATAACGCCGGTTTGCAGGTCGCCTACCGCACGGAATACCTGAAAACACCGATGTCTGACTACGACACGAGCTTCAAGGTCAATACGATGGCGCCGATGATGATCTGCTACCATTTCCTGCCGGGCATGGCGGAACGCGGCTTCGGGCGCATTGTCAACACGACGAGCGGCATCGACCTCGACCCCTATCAGGCGGGCTATTCCGCGAGCAAGGCAGCGCTCAACAAGGTCACACGCGACCTCGGCTCGAAGTATGAGGGCACAAATGTGATCCTGAGCCTCACGGACCCCGGCTGGTGCCGCACCGATCTCGGCGGACCGCAGGCACCGAATGCCCCGGAGAGTGCGATCCCGGGCGTGCTGGTCGGCGCGTTTATCAATGACGGCAAATCCGGGCGGTATCTCCCCGCACACATGTTCGCCGGCATGACGCTGGAGGAGGCTGTCGCGAAGGCAGAGCAGGTTCCCGGCGTTTACTGAGAAACACAAATCCCCCGATACGTTTTCCGCGTATCGGGGGATTTTTTGTTTATGCAGAGGATTGTGCGCTGCGCCGTTTCCGGCGGCGTTTCGTGAGCAGCCATACCGCAGCCGCTGTCAGCAGGACGCCGAGGCAGGCGCCCGAGAAGTCGATCATCATATCCCGGAATTCGCAGGATCTCCCAGGCACAAAGCGCTGATGGATCTCATCTCCGACAGCGTAGAGCAGAGCAAAGCCCGCCGGTACAAAATAATACCGGACGCGCTTTTGCCATATGTCATCTGTCGGGAAGCCGATGCGCCCAAGCAGCGCAGAGATCGTTCCCAGCACGGTGTATTCTGAAAAATGCCCGAGCTTGCGAAAGAACGTGTGCAGCGCCCGGATCTTGCTTCTTTGTTGTGCGAGCGTGAGGGAGTCCCAGTCCGGACGCAGCGAGAGCAGCTTCTTCAGGAGACCGCTGCTCAAAGAAGCGGATTCTGTGCTGTTCTGTGAGGAAAACCAGAAGATCAGCACCATCCAGCAAAGCAGGATCAGGAGCAGCACCAGACGTTTTTGCTTCAATTGTCCTCCCAGTTGCCGCGCTCCTTGCGGACCTGCTCAAGCAGATCGGCGATGGTGGACTCCGTAGACTGGAGCGACTGGAGCACATACGCAGAGGTCGCCTGCTTGGTCTGATCGCACTTGGTCTTGGTCTTCGCGAGGATCTCGTGCGCACGCTTCTTCGCCTCATCGACAATCGCGCTTTCGGAGACGAGCGTCTTTGCGCGCTCCTCTGCCTCGTGGATGACCTTCTCCGCGTTCTGCTGGGCTTCCTTCATGATGCGGTCGCAGTCATAGTCGATGGTCTGCGCACGCTTCATCTCCTTCGGCATCGCAAGGCGGATGTCATTGACCAGCTCGCGCAGTCTGTCGCCGTCGATGACGATTTTGTGCGCTGCGAGCGGGAACGCCTTTGCGTTGTCCAGCATGTCGTCCATTTCGTCCAGAATATCGAATACGCTCATGTTGTTTCATCCTTTCTGATTGTTTGAGCAAATTGCTGCACCTGCTGCAGGAGAAGCTGGCGCGTGTCGGGGTCTATTTCGCTGGGCTTTCTCTGCCGCTGCAGGCGGGTATTGATGACCGGCAGGATCTCCGCCGGGACAAAGCTGCTGATATCGCCGCCCAGGGCAGCGATCTGCTTGACGATGCTGGAGCTTAAGTACATATTTTCCGCAGCAGTCGTCAGGAAGACGGTCTCGGCTTCGGGCACGAGTTTCTTGTTGCCGAGCGCCATCTGGAATTCATATTCAAAATCGGTGACAGCTCTGAGACCCTTGACGATTGCCACTGCGCCGACTCTGCGGACATAATCCGCGAGCAGCTCATCCTCCAGAATGTCGATAAACACATTCTCGAAATTCTGTGTCACCTGCCGGATCATGAGCAGGCGCTCGGTGAGGGTAAAGGCGGGGCGCTTGTCGAGATTGGTCGAGACAAGCACAATGACCTTGTCAAAGAGCTTGGAGGCGCGGGTGATAATATCGAGATGACCGAATGTCACAGGGTCGAAGCTGCCGGGGCAAACGGCAATGCGCTGATGATTGTCTGACATGTCATACTCCTTTCCGCATGCGGCGATGCTGTCACTGATATATGGAATGCACCGTGCAGTGCGGTGCATAGATCCGCATATGCTCCCGGACGATCGCGGCGTTCTCTCCGTCCAAATCGCGCCGGATCGGGTCTTTCATGCGTCTTCCTCAGTCTGTCTATAAACACTTATTACTATTTTACCATATTTTTTCTGCTTTTGCAAGGGGAAATCGAGAATTGTTTGCGGTAATTTGCATTCCGGCTCGTGTTCGCAGATAATTATGCCGTTTTTTGTCATATGCGGAGCAAGGAGCGGCAGGATTTCCTGCAAAATCCCGTGATTGTAGGGCGGGTCAAGGAATGCGATATCGAAGCGTGCGGTGCAGCGTTGCAAATAGGAGACAGCGTCGGTGCGGATGACCTCCGCAATATCGGAGAAGCCGCACGCCTTAACATTCTGCTTCACGCAGGAGACCGCTTCGGCGGCGCTGTCGGTGAAGACGGCATGTGCGGCGCCGCGGGAGAGTGCTTCGATGCCCATTTGTCCGCTGCCGGCGTAAAGATCGAGGACATGTGCGCCGGGGAAATCAAACTGGATTGCGGAGCAGATTGCCTCCTTGACCTTGTCGGTGGTCGGGCGGGTGTCAAAGCCCTCGGGTGTAATGAGCTTTCTGCCGCGGGCAGAGCCTGTGATAACGCGCATGCAGTGCACGCTCCTTTCTTTTCAGTGAATGCGGGGTCATTTCCCGCGATGCTTCCAAAAGCTCAGACCGAGCTCCCAGAAGCCGTAATCGAGCAGCCCCAGCAGCGCGAGCCATTTGCAGGGCGAGAGCAGAAAGCCCAGTGCAATCAGCAGCCCGCCGAAGCAGGGCGCCCCGGAAATATACTTTCCGCTGCGCTTTGAGGCGATCAGTGCGCCGTAGGTCAGCGCCAGCAGCAGAAATCCGATGCCGCTGATCAGAATGCACGGTGCCCATGCTGTCACGGAAGCCATCTCCTTTATGTGCCGAGCGCTTGCAGATCTGCAAGCGTTCCGCGGAATGCGTTGAGGTCAATGAACCGCTCATCGCCGCTGTATCCCTTGAGCAGCCCGCGCGGGTTATACTGCCAGAATGTCCAGTTGAGCGTGTCATCGGGCGGTGTGAGGACACTGCGGATCCAGAGCAGATAGTCCTCGCCGAGATCGGCACCCTCAAGATAATCGGCATAGCAGCTGCTTGTGGTGTAGATGACCGGCGTTTTGCCGTAGGCTTCGCGGAAGCGCGAAAGCAGTGTGCCGAGATCCCTGCGGACGGCTTCGGGCGCGAGATTCGCCGCATCGCTGCCCCTGTAATATTCGAGGTCGATGACCGGCGGGAGTGCATCTTCAGCATAGGGCACAGTGCGGATGAAGTTGTCCGCCTGCGTTTCCGGCGCGCTCTCAAAGCTGTAAAAGTGATAGGCGCCGGTGAGCAGTCCGGCGGCGCGTGCGTTGTCCCAGTTTGCGGAGAAGCGGTCATCTGCGGTGCCGGAGCCCTCTGTCGCCTTGATGAAGACAAAGGAGATGCCCTGCTTTGCGATTAGGGAGAAGTCGATGTCGCCCTGATAATGCGACACATCGACACCGCGCACGGGATACTTCTTCCGCGATGGCATATTGAACCAGATCGCGCCCTTCCAGCCGAGCAGAAAGAGCGTCAGCCCGAGCAGAATCAGCACGCTCCACGCGATGGCGGCGCGCCGGAGCCGCTTTGCACTGTGCGTCATTTCTGTGCCGCATCGCCCATCACGATGCCTCTGCCGTTTGTGGCGAAATAGAATCTGCCGTAGGTCGCGGCATCGCCGGTGATGGAATAGGTGATGTTGCCGAAGCCGTCCTTGTCAGTCGAGAGCTTTGTGATGTGCTTGCCGTGGTCAGCGGTCATATAGACACCGCCGCCCTGCCCGTTTGCATCGCCGAGGAAATAGAGCACCATTGCGCTGCCTTCCTTCTCCGCCTTTCCGACGCCGATCGCGTTCGCGGAGACACCCTTCACATAGGTCATGGTCTTGCCGAAATCCTCCGAATAGGAGAGGCTTGTGCCGGAGCGGATCCAGAGGAAGCCCGCCTTCTCCGCAGAGGGCACAAGCTCGCTGTTATCGGAGACATTGAGTCCCGTTGCCGCGAAGCTGACGCCGCCGTTCTCGGAGATGTAGATGCTGCCGCCCGCCGTCGCATAGAGGATGTTCGGGTCGAGCTTGTCGGGATAGACCGTCGCGCCCATGCCGAGCCCGGAGGACTGATACCATGTGCTGCCGAAATCGGTCGTGAAATAGAGCCCCGCGGTCAGTGCGCCCGGCGACCAGAACAGCTTGCTGCCGTCTGCGTTGAGCGCGACCTTGCCGCCTGCCGAGGAATCGGGCTTCTTCTTGATCGTGTTCCATGTGCTGCCGCCGTCATCGGTGTAGACGAGGGCAGATTTCTTGCTGTCGCTGGTGTAGGCGGCGATCTTGCCGTTCTGCCAGGCGACCGCGAGATCCTGTGCGACGCCGTTGTTCATGAAATGCGCATCATCGGGGCGCTTTGTCACATCGAGATGCGCAAAGCCGGTCAGGTCGCCCATGATGGAATAGAGCGCGGGGGAGCCGTCAGTGACCGGCGCGGACACGACCTTGAACACGGCAGTTTCCTCAATGCCTGCTGCGTCAAATCTGACCGTGACGGGCGTGCCGGAGCCGAGCGCCGTGAGATTCGTTGTCGAATAGAGCGTGGCGCCCGTGCCCCAGGAGACCACATCGCTGTTGAAGGGGTCAATTTCGACATCCGCCATCCACCAGCCGGTCTGGGCTTCGTCCTTGCCCCAGTTGAGCCATGCGGCGTCGGAGACATCCATTGTGTAATTCTTCGCATCTGCGGTGAAAAACGGTGTCCATGTGCTGCCGCCGTCGGTCGATCGGTAAAGATTTTCACCCTTTTTGTCCCAGAAGCCGAGCGTGCCGCAGACGACGGTGTCGGGGTCGCTGCCGTCCACGGAAATGCCGGAGAAGCCGCCGTAGCGGTTGTCGCCGACATCGGGAGTGATGTCCTCAAAGCTGCCGCTCGCGAGATTGTACCGCGCAACAGCGCCTTCTGTGACTGCGGCATTCGGGCCGCAGCTGTTGGCGTAGCAGAGATAGAGCCAGCCGTTCTGCGAGATCTCCGCCTGAAGCGGGAAATAGCCGGGATACTGTGCGGGGAGCTCCGAAAAGCTCTTGCCGCCGTCGGAGGAGCGGTAGATGCATTTGCCGTCCTTGTTCGCGACGCCGACAAAGAGGTCGCCGCCCGCCGGATCGAATTCGACCCACATGACGCCGATCTGGTTCTTCTCCTGCGAATAGTCGCCCTCAGAGGGCAGTGCGGTGCATTTCTCCCATGTTTTGCCGTAGTCATTCGAGACATAGAGCCCGTCGGTGCGGGTGCCGCAGAAGACCTGCGCATTGTTCTTCGGGTTCACCATCAGGCGCTCGCCGACGCCGCGCCCGGACTGGTTGCCGCCCATCGGGAAGGGCATATCAACCTGTGTCCATGTATCGCCGTAATCCTCGGAGACAAGGATCGCGCCGTTCGAGCCGAGGTAGGTGCCGCAGGAGAGATAGACGCGCTTGGGCTCCACGGGATCTGTCGCGATGGACTCAATACCGATGAGATTCCAGTTATCCTTGCCGACGCCGCCGAGATGGTCGGTGATCGGAACCCAGGTCTTGTCGCGGCTGCTTCTGCGGTAGGCGCCGCCGATATCGGTGCGGCAGTAGCAGAGGCCTTCCTCTGTTTTGTTGTAGACGATGCCGGGGATATAGCCGCCGCCGCCGATGGCAACATTGCCGAAGGTGCAGTCAGCGGTCCCGGAAGCGCCGCCCGCACAGCCTGTTGCAGCGAGCAGCACGGATGCGGCAAGCGCCGCGGAAACGATTATTTTCTGTGATTTCATATGGTACCTCTTTCTGGAAAAGTGAACCCCTCCACCGCTGCGCGGTTCCCCTCCCCTTTCAGGGGAGGCAGGAGCATACACTTCTGTCGTATCTGCGGAATCAGTCATTGCGCCCCTGAAAGGGGAGCTGTCGCGTCAGCGACTGAGGGGTTTACTCCGCATTGAACATAATCTGCACGGACTTCATATCACCCCAGAGATTCGGGATCAGGATGCCGCACTGCATGAGATAGGCGCCGGTTCTGGCATATTCTTCCCCGCCGAGCGAGAAGTGATACACCCGCTCCGGCTTAAGGCCGCGCAGCGTGATGCGCCGCGACTTCATATTTGCTTCTGCCGTGATCTGCACATAGGTGAAGACCGCCTGCATGCTGTCCTGCGAGACGAACATCCAGCCGTCGTAATCCGCCTGCATCTGTGCCGCATAGCCCGACGGCCGGAACGGGTCGCCGAGACGGTAAAGCGCACCCTCCCGCACCAGACGGCTGATGCTGTGCCAGCGGGCGATCTGCGCGGGGATCTGTGCTTTTTCTTCATCGGAAAGCTGCGCGACATTGAGCTCATAGCCGAAGGTGCCGAACATCGCGACATTGGCGCGGGTGTCAAAGGGCGTATTCCGCCCCGTGGCGTGATTCGGGCAGACGCTCACATGCGAGCCGATTGCAGAGGGCGGCATGAAGAGCGAGGCACCGTACTGGATGCGCAGGCGCTCCTTCGCGTCGGTGTCGTCAGAGCCCCAGATCTGCGGGGAATAATAAAGCATGCCGGGGTCAAATCTGGCGCCGCCGCCGGAGCAGTTTTCGATGAGAATATCGGGGTATTCCGTCACAAGCTGTTCCATCAGCGCATAGACGCCGAGGACATAGCTGTGCCAGAGCGTGCGGGAGGGAACCTCCGTGAGCTGACGGTTCATGTCCCACTTGATATAGGAGATCGGCGCAGAATCGAGGATTTTCTTCATCTGTGCCCAGACAGCCCGGCGCACATCGCTCCGTGCCATGTTGAGCACATACTGTGCGCGGGATTCCGTGCGCGGTCTTCCCTCGATGCCGATGGCGTAATCGGGGTGTGCGCGGAAAAGATCGCTGTCCGGCGAGATCATCTCCGGCTCGAACCAGAGCCCGAATTTCATGCCCTTGCCGGTGATGTGGTCGGTGAGGGGCTTAAGGCCGCCCGGCAGCTTGCGCTCGTCGGGGGTCCAGTCGCCGAGCGAGCAGTTGTCGCTGTCGCGTCTGCCGAACCAGCCGTCGTCCAGCACAAAGAGCTCGATGCCGAGCTTTGCCGCTTCGTCCGCGATCGTTTTCAGCTTGTCGAGATTGAAATCAAAATAGGTCGCTTCCCAGTTGTTGATGAGCACCGGGCGCTCCTGATACTGCCACTTCGAGCGGATCAGGTGCTCGGAATAGAGCCTGTGATAGGTGCGCGACATGCCGCCGATGCCGTCCTCGCTGTATACCAGCACCGCTTCGGGCACATCGAAGGAGCAGCCCTCTGTTTGCAGCAGCCAGGCGAAATCCTCCGGCTGAATGCCGATCTGCGCCCGCGTCTGGCAGAACTGCGTCAGCTCCGCCTGCGCCAGAAAATTGCCGGAATAGATGAGCGAGAAGCCGTAGGCTTCGCCGGATTCCTCGGTCGTTTCGGGGCGCACGAGCGCGAAAAACGGGCTGTACTGATGCGAGGACTCCCCTCTTAAGGAATCGAGCCGCTGCTTGCCGTGTCTGAGCGGGAGCCGTTCCGCCTGCCGCTCGCGTGCCCAGGAGCCGTAGAGCGAGAGCATCTCAAAGCGGCTGTCATCCATATCGACGGATGCCGAGAGCGCCCGCGTGACGGTAATATCGCGGCTGCCGTTGTTCTCAAGGTATGCGCTGCGGATGATGGCGTCGAGCCCCTCAAAGACGGTATAGCGCAGGATCACAGTGAGCCCGAGCAGCTTGTCTTCGGTCGTGATCTCAAGCGTTTCGCAGCCGTTGCCCCAGGTGTGCGGGAGCACGGCGGATTTGTATTTTCCGTTGTAGATGCGGTGCGAGACATAGCGCAGATCGCAGATGCGTGCGCCGTCGGGTGTCTCGACGCCGAATGCTGCCTCACGGTAGTCGCCTGTGCCCGAAACCGGATACTCAAACGGGGCACAGTCCATGAAGGATGCGCGCTCGCGGTTATTTTTCGAGGGGACAAAGGGTCCCTCCGAGAGCCGGAGCAGCGCGGTCATGTCCTGCGGCGCGAGACGCTTGCCCCAGTAGACATGGCAGAGGTATCCCTCATCGACAACGGCGAGGGCATAGGTGCTGTGCGGCGTGTCGATCTGAAACTGCCGCACGGATGCAAGATAGGTGATCATACGGTTTCCCCCACAAAAAATGAACAGTCAGTCGCCGAGGATGATGCCAGCCTTGCGGATGGCGTCCTCGGTGCCGGTGACGAACACATTGCCGAGCTCCGGGTCATTGGTTTTGACCCAGAAGACCGTGTGTTCCGATTCAACGGATTCTGTCTTCGGCTTTTTCGCTTCGAGATCCTCCGGTCTGACCGTCTGCATGACCGTCACGCCGTCGAATTTCTCGATCTCTTTTCCGTTTGAGGCGGAAAAGAGCGTGTAGCCGTCCTTTTCCATGTCGCCGATGACAGCGGTTTTGTAGCCGAGCTGCTCCATCGCGGACTGCATCGAGGCGACAGAAGGGATGACAGTTTTTGTGCCGGATGCAGAGGATTCGTCCCCGCAGCCGGTCAGCAGGATCGCGGATGCCGCGATCAGAGCAAGCAGTCGTTTCATAGGATGTCCTTTCGTCAGATGCCGGTTATGCGCCGCCTTAATCATCGGCGGGATAGATCGCTTCGACGACCTCGCCGCTCTGCGCGTCCAGATAGACGGCAGAGGGCGCTGCGCCGTCTGTTTCGACATACCACACGAGCGTCGGCGTGCTTCGCCATATGATGATGAGAAGCTCCGGCTCGCCCTCGGCGTCCGCTTTGCAGATTTCCTCTGCCTTTTTGCGGGCGTCCTTTGCGGTGATGTTCGGCACGGTGCCGATTTGCAGGTCGGGCAGATAGCTGTTGTGCACACGCCGGACCGCATGGCTCCCCGGGTCGGCATAGAGCACTGTGCGGATGCCTGCAACGGGCACATCGCCGACATACTGCGCAAAAAAGTAATTGCACGCGGAAGTGCTGTCTGTGCTGTATACAAGCCGCATTTCGCTGCCGAAATCGTTGATGCCGAACAGCTCGGAGACCGATGCGAGCGCACGGAACGCATCCTCGCCGGTTTCGACGGGGTAGCTGACAAATGCCCCCTTGATCTCCGTGACAATGCCGTCTTCCTCGGTGTACTGCACCTGCATGCGTTCAAGGTCGCTGCGCGTCAGCTGCGCGGGCATCTCCTCCGTGAAGCAGATGCCGGGATCAGAGCTGCTTTCTGTGCAGCCTGTGAGCAGGAGCAGCGCTGCTGCGGCCGCGGCAAACAGTCGTTTCACGGCTTACGCCCAGCGGTAGCTGAGCTTTTTGATGTTGCTGAGATCGACGCCGGTGATGCTGAGGTAGGATTCCGTTCTGCCCGCCTCTCTGAACGTCTTTGCAAGATCATTCACGCCGACAAGGATATTTCCGTCCTTCTGCATCAGCTGGATGATGTAGTGGAAATCCAGCGAGCGGTTTTTCTTGTTGTATTCGCCGATGTAATACTGATACTGCATCACGTCGAGCTTTGTGCCGAGGCTGCCCTTTGCAAGCTGCGAGATGAAATCCCTGAAATGCGGATCCAGCTCGCCTGGCTTTGCGATGAATGATTTTGCAGTCGCGACATAGTAAAGCAGCCGGTTGTTCTCCACGACAACCAGAATATTCTGCGGCTTTGCGAAATGAATATCAAAGAATCCCATGAGAAAAAACTCCTTTCATCAGATGTGACGTGTGTTTATTCCGCCTTCACAAGGATCTTTGCCCCGTAAGGCGCGAGCGGAATGACGTTCTGATAGCTTCTGCCGGATTCAAAATCTCTGAGCGGGAAGGGCAGATTCACCGATTTCTGTTCGGCGGTCCAGTTCATGAGGAACCAGAACATTTCGCCGCCCTCTGCCATGCGTGCGGAAGCCGTGACGCCCTCGGGGAGCGTGGTGTCGAGCACAGGCGCGATGCCGAGGCGCTCTGCCAGCGAGAGCAGAAGGTCGGAGAAGAAACGGTGCTCCGCGAATGCCGCGACATAATATGCGGTGCCGCGCCCGAACTCATTTTTCGTGAGGCAGGGCATATTGTCCGGCAGCACAGGCGAATCGGTCTCATAGACCGCGAGCACCTCTGCGCCCTCTGCGGAAATGCGCTCGCAGAGCTTGCCGCAGCGGTAGCTTTCCGCCATCGGGAAGGGTGTCCGCGTGATGCGCATGGTCTCGTGCTGATTGTCATACAGCGGATCCATCTCCAGCAGGCGCACGCCCGCGACCTCGGCAAGTCCCTCTGCGGGGGTATCGCCCATATAGCAGAGGTCGTTTTCGTTGACAAGGCCTGTGTGCATCGTCAGGATGACGGTGCCGCCCTGCTTCGTGAAGTCTGCGATGCGCTTTGCGGTGTCGCCGCGCAGCAGATAGAGCATCGGGACGCAGAGCAGATGATAGCCGGAGAAATCCATGTCCGCATTGACGATATCGACGGGGATGCCCGCCTTCCAGAGCGGCTCATAGAAGCGGAAGAAGAGCTCCTGATAGCCCATATCCTGATTGCGGGGACCCTTTGCATCGCGGATCGCCCAGCCGTTTTCGGTATCAAAGAGGATCGCGGCCTTCGCTTTCGTCTTCGCGCCGCAGAGCCGATCGAGCTTTTCAAGCATCGTGCCGACGGAGCTCACCTCGCGGAAGACCCGTGTATCGGTGCGGTTGGCGTGCGTCATGACGGCGCCGTGGAACTTCTCGCTGCATCCGCGTGACTGCCGCCACTGGAAATACTGGATGCTGTCGGCACCGTGTGCGAGCTTCGTGATCGAGGTCAGGCGGAGGATGCCGGGGTGCTTCGGGCGGCAGACCTCATGCCAGTTTGTCTGCGAGGGGGTGTTCTCCATCAGCAGGAAGGGCTTGCCGAGCATGCTGCGGCAGATGTCGGAATAGGCATCCGACCAGAGCGCATTATACATCTCGTTGCCGTCGGTGCTGTTGTGCCAGGTCGGGTAGCTGTCCCACGATACCACATCAAGCAGCGGGAGCAGCTTGTAATAATCGAAGCTGTCATGGAAGCCCATGAAGTTGGTCGTGACAGGAATCGCGGGATTGGCTGCCTTCAGCGGCTCAATCTCATTGCGGAAGAACTCTGCGGTCTGGTGCGAGACAAAGCGCTTCCAGTCGAGGTTCAGCCCGTGAACATTTGTTTCACCGCGCCATGAGGGTGACTCAATCTCGTCCCAGTCAGAGTAGGTGTGCGACCAGAACATCGTCCACCACTCATGATTCAGCTTTTCGAGCGTGCCGTATTTTTCCCTGAGCCAGGCGCGGAATGCCGCCTGACAGAGCTCGCAGTGGCACTCGCCCTGGATCTCGTTGCTGATATGCCAGAGGATCACGCCCGGATGCTTTGCGAAGCGCGCGGCGAGCTGCGTGTTGATTGCGCGCACCTTTTCGCGGTAGACAGGCGAGGTGTAGCAGTGATTGTGCCGCCCGCCCATCAGCGCACGGACGCGGTCTGCGCCGGTGCGGAGCACCTCGGGATATTTCTTTGCCATCCAGGCGGGTCTTGCGCCGGAGGGTGTCGCAAGGACGGTATAAATGCCGTTCTGATAGAGGTTGTCGATCACCTCAGCGAGCCAGTCCAGGTGATATTCCCCCTCCTTCGGCTCAAGTGCCGCCCAGGCGAAGATGCCGAGGGAAACGCAGTTGATATGCGCTTCCTTCATGTGTTCGATATCCTGCCGGAGAATGGCGGGGTCGTACATCCACTGCTCGGGATTGTAGTCGCAGCCGTGGAGCATATGCGGGAGAAGTGCAGCGTATTTCGGCATGAGGATGTCCTCCTGTAAATAAAATCATGTTGTGTAACGATGATTGCGCATACACATCTATTATACATGATGTATGAATGTGCCGTCAAGCGTTTTTTCGGATTTTCTCATGAATCACAGAAAAATTTTCTGCGGGGCTTGCATTTTTTCTGAGAATGTTGTATAATAGAGAGGTCTCACAGCGAAATGTTTTGGATATTTTGTCGAATACAACCTGCAAAGGAGGCTCTCTATGGCACTCAGTCCCGAAACGCTGCAATCCAAGAAGGATGAATTCATCCGCATCTACAATGAAAATATCAAGCGTGCGGGCGCGGATAAGCTGCTCAGCTATCTGCTCTCGGAAAAGAGCGATTTCTTCACCTGCCCCGCCAGCACCCGCTATCACGGCGCCTATGAGGGCGGTCTGCTTGAGCATTCGCTCAATGTCTATCACAATCTGAAAGCCTATCTTGCCAGAGAGCGCTGCAAAGAGGTCTATCACATGGATTACAGCGACGAGAGCATCGCGATCTGTGCGCTGCTGCACGACCTCTGCAAGATGAATTTCTACACCGTCGATTACCGCAACGCGAAAAACGCCGACGGCGTCTGGGAAAAGGTGCCCTATTTCAAAGTCAACGACCGCCTGCCCTACGGTCACGGCGAAAAGTCGGTGTTCCTCATCCAGTTCTTCATGCACCTGCACACCGAGGAGGCAATGGCGATCCGCTGGCATATGGGCTTCTCCGGCCCCGAGGACGCGAACACGATCGGCAGGGCGCTCGAAATGTATCCGCTGGCGTTCGCGCTGCATGTCGCCGATATGGAGGCGAGCTATTTCCTTGAGGGTTCGGCGGAATAATTCTGATTTTTGCGCATCTGCGTGAAAATATATATCTATCTCACAGCAGCAAAGGAGTTTGTCACAATGTCTTGGGAACAACACGCACTGTTTTATCACATCTATCCGCTCGGTCTCTGCGGGGCGCCGTGGGAGAATCCCGGCGGCGAACCGGTCAGCCGCATCAATCAGATCTATGACTGGATCCCGCACCTGAAGAAGCTGCATGTCAATGCGGTCTATTTCAGCCCGCTCTGGGAATCCGGCACGCACGGCTATGATACGCATGACTACACGCAGCTTGACCGCAGACTCGGCACGAACGACGATTTCGCCGCCCTCTGCAATACCCTGCACGAGAACGGCATCCGCGTTGTCATCGACGGCGTATTCAATCATGTCGGACGCGGTTTCTTCGCGTTTCAGGATGTGCTCAAAAACGGGCAGTCTTCCCCCTATTGCAGCTGGTTCTGCAATCTCTGGTTCGGCGGCTCCAACCGCTTCGGCGACCCCTTCTCCTATGAATCGTGGCACGGCTGCGAGGAGCTCGTGAAGCTCAATCTCCGCAATGAGGATGTTGTCCGCTATCTGGAAGATGCGATCATCGGCTGGATGGACAGGTTCCATATCGACGGCATCCGCTTCGATGCCGCAGACTGCATCGACATGGATTTCTTCCGCCGCATCCGGCACACAATCAAGAGCCGCAACCCGGAGTGCTGGCTCATGGGTGAGCTGATCCACGGCGACTACGCCCGCTGGGCAAATCCCGAAATGCTCGATTCTTCGACGAATTACGAATGCTGGAAGGGCATCTGGTCGTCGCATAACGACAAAAACTACTTCGAGATCAATTACGCGATCAACCGGCAGTCGGGCTCGCAGGGCGGCATCTACCGCAATCTGCTGCTCTATAATTTTGCCGATAATCACGATGTAGCGCGGCTTGCGTCGCAGCTGCACGATCAGCGCCATCTGCCGCTCGTCTATGCGCTGCTCTATGCAATGCCGGGTATTCCCTCAATCTATTACGGCAGTGAGTTTGCCATCACCGGCGAGAAGCAGCACGGCGATCAGGGGCTGAGACCTGCGCTGAAATGGGCGGACATGCACCCTGAGAGCAATGCGCTCTGCCAGTTCCTCTATAACCTCGGCGCAGTCTATGCGGCACATCCTGTGCTGCATACCGGCAGCTTCTTCACCGTTGAGGTCCGCAATCAGCAGCTTGTCTTCCGGCGCGGCGACGGCGACGATGCGGTCTATTGCCTGCTGAATCTTGCAGACGGCGGCTCAGAGCTTCCGCTGCCGGTGCAGGGCGACGGCTGGGTCGATCTGCTGACGGGAAAGCCTGTGCAGGCGGGCAGGGTGCAGATTCCGGCATTCACGGCAATGTGGATCGGGAAGCCGAATGATGCCGACAGACGCCGCTTCTCCGGCGCGGAGAACGATGCGGCGGCAGCGCCGGTGCAGACGGCGGCAGAGCCGGTCAGTGACGGCGTGATCGCAGAGATGAGCGCGGCAGAGCTGATCGCAAAGCTCGCGCAGCTCAGAGCGGGCATGCCGATCGGTGCGGCGGCGGAGATCTTCGGCAAGGCGCCGAGACCCGAGGGCGACGGCGGTGCTTATACCTGCGGAGATGTGATACTGCGGCTCACGGGGCAGAGCCTGACGGCAGCTGCACTCGAAGCAAACGGAACGAGTGTTCGGATTGTGCTGGGGTAATATGTAAAATCTGAAGAAAATGACATGAGCAATGGAGAAGTCTGCGGGCATTTCTCCATTGCTTTTTATTTTTTAGTAATAGTGAATCTATCACCAAAAAAACGCGATGGAAATAAACAAAATGTATAAAATCGTGGTGCGAAAAGTAAATGGATGCCGTCTTCGCTGTATTGCACAAAAACCGCGGAATGTAATTGTGAAGGATTGCATTTTTGTCGGAATTTGCGCACTTTCACATGCGAAATGTAATCATTTCTGATGCACAAATCCGGCAAAAATGATAGACGGGATTTGTGACCTTCGACAAAATTAAAAAAAGCCCGATTTTTTTGCAAAAATGCTTGACTTTTTGCCCACTTTTGACTATAATAATCTTTATAGAGCAGTCTGATGAAGTAGAGGACATTTACGATATACAGACTGTAATATCTCACAGAAATATAACAAAACCAGGTGGGACGAGGAATGGCCGCTTTTGATCAGGGCGGCTGCACGCACAGAACCGCGGATGTGTCTGTGCGGAACAGGAAGGACATCCGCAGAGGGAAAGGGTGATTGATATGAGAGGTATCAGTATTCACTCGGGATAGCAGATCGCCCGGGGGGGGCTTGCAGAGCGGTGGGTTCAGCACTGCGCTGCGCGAGATCTATTTTCTGCTGCGAAATGCAGCTATGCGATGCGCATTCTCGCATCATACATCTTTTATACTTTAGGGGAAGGTGATTATTTGATGAAAGGAAAAACCTTTGGCAAGCGCTTTCTGAGTGCTGCCGCGGGCGTTGTCCTTGCGATGGGAACCGGGCTTCCGATGGAGCTGACGGTGCCGGTCACGGCGGAAACGGCGGCCTCGCCGGTTTTCTCGCTTGACCATGACGCGCTTGGATATGATTCGTGGGACTGGGGCACATTTCCTCCGTCGCAGATTACGGCGTACATGAGCGCGGACGACCTCTATGCCGAGATCGGGTTTGCGGATGAGGGCGGCAATCCTGTCGAGATTACCACTGATCCGAACACCTATTATCTGCTGGTTCATGCAGTCGGCAAGGACGTGGAAAACGCAAAGTATCAGCCTGACGGTCCGTATGGCACAACGTACTACTACGATTACATTTTTGAAATCGGCGAGAGCCGGGACGGCTATCAGCTCATTGAGATCAATCTGGACGGCGGGTCGAATTGGAAGAGTGAAAAATTCTCTGCGCTGCCCCGCAAGACGGTTACTGCGTCGGGCGATCGCTGGGGCACTCCTGTGACCCGTGAAATTGAGGCTGTTCCTGATACAGAATCAGTTGAAGCGTATGTGATCAAGAACAATGATCCCTCTGCTGCGCTGACGCTGGAGGACGCAATCGCTGAGAACGGCTGCGCAAAAGTGAATCAGATCGAAGGCAAGAATCTGATTCCCTCCAATAGCCTGACCAAGAGATCGAGCAACTTCGTATATAATAATGACACGGTTGAGGTTCAGGCGATTGATGGCGTTGTTATGAATGTTGAGGTTTATGACAACGAGGGCAATCTGGCTCCGCTGCAGAACGACACGCAGTATAACTACGTTGTTCTTGCAACTGTGACTGACAGCAAGGGTAAGCTGATCGGCTGGGCAATCAAGCCCTTCGATCCGAAGAACAACAGCAAAACGACACTTGGCTTCTCTACAATCAACGGCTGCGACGCGGACGGCGTGCCGAACGGTGAGACGTTCAAGTTTGACCTCGAAACACAGCAGATCGACTATCGTGTCTACCACGCAAAGACTGAGGGCGAGTCGCTGACCTCCTATGCGGACTGCAAGGATGGAAGCAAGGCGAGCGACTCGATCCCTTGCTACCGCTTTGAGAAAGAAAGCAGCGGCGCTTCGACGACTGTCAGAATCATCGAGGATTCCGTGCAGTACAAGATCAGCGTGGACTATGACAATGTGACGCTGGATCCTGCAAAGCACACCTACATCATGGTCGAGGTTCAGCACCAGACATCGGCCAATACATACTATTTTAAAGAGCTTGACGGCACGGATGAAGAGATTGTTGTGCAGACGGGTCATGAGGCGCATTGGCTTTCGCTGGATGGCGAGCAAGTCAAGGAAACGCACGACCGAATCGGCGGCACCGAGATCATTACACCTTATCTCGTGGTCAGCGACAACGAGATCACTGTTGCGAATGCGGTAAACCACAAGGATTGCAGACTGATGGCAATTCCTGCTGCAACAGCGGATTGGCTCGCAACTGCGGATGTGCAGAACATCTCCAGAGATGAAGAAACACATGTTACGGACATCTCGGACAAGGTTCATTTTACAGCTCCGGCTGAGGTGGGTGATTACAACTACGCAAGCGTACTCGGCGATGCAATGTACTTTGGCATCGTTGCAGATGAATACGCAAAGCTGAATCACGCACAGACGAATTTCGCGGCAAACTATTATGAGCAGGGCGGCTTTACAATTGAGCCTGACCTGACACCTGAGACCGGCGGCTCCTTCCTGGTCGGACATATTGTTGGGTTCAACGGCGAGAAGAAGTACAATGATAATGTGACCGTTTACAAGGCAGAAGACCCCGGTAAGGTTGGCCTGCTGAATATTGGTGAAAGCCACAGCGGTCCTGATGCGGTTTACATGAATCCGGATAACATCCTGAATGCGGATGACCCGGACAACATGGTTGCTCTGGAGAACCCTAACCGTCAGACCAACAACGGCGGCTGGGTTGAGATCATTCCGACTGATGCAAGCGAGATCGCAGGCAGAATCAAGTCCATGACGGACTATATGACAAGCATGTCGGATGAGCTCGCGTCCTATGCGGACACGCCCAGTGTGAGCGTGTACCCGACGAACAAGGAAGCTTCCAGGTATAAGCTGGATACCACGGACTTCCCTCAGGATGCAACGATCTTCGTTGACGGCGACGAGCTGGTCAGACTTCTGGGCACTAATATCGGCCAGAATCTCGAGCTGGAGATCTACGAGGGTCAGACCATCGTGTTCAATTTTGTGGACACGGAATATGTCCATCTGACGAAGCTGGACAATATCCTGTATCATTATGCGGATGATCCGGATACGGCAGTTCCGCAGAGCTCCATGAATGCTCAGAAAATCGACAACCCGGAGAATGCGTTCCTTGCGAAGCTGACTCCGCAGCTCATCTGGAATCTGAACAGCCTCAAGGAGGTTGATATCTCCACCAGCGCGGGTGTTTTCCTTGTGAAGGATCCTGATTCTGTGACCAACGGCGCAAAGGGCGGCACGAGCACCGGCTGGATCTGCTCCGCAGGCTATGTTGAGAACACCGGCGGTGAGTGGCACAATGTCTTCGCGGACATGGTCAAGATCCCCGAGAAGAGCATCTTCATCAACAAGGCTGACATGGGCGGCAAGCAGCTTCCCTCCTCGAACGCTGTTACCTTCAAGCTGATCCCGGCAGAGGGCGGCTCGCTCGTCGGCGCAACTGTCGCGGGCAAGAAGCTGACCGGCGACACCGTGGATGCGGAAAATGCTGAAACCATGGCACAGGTTGCTGAGGACGGTTCCTACACCTTCACCGGCAACAGCACCAAGATCAGCGGTCTTGCAGACGGCAGCTACACGCTGCATGAAGAAGCAGCACCGAACGGCTACAAGGCAGTCACCGATTTCAACTTCACCATCAAGAACGGCAAGATCACTGAGAAGGTGATTGTTGTTGAAAACGGTAAGGTCGAAGTGACCTCCGGCATGAAGATGGTCGTTATGGACGAGGATGACTCGACTCCTGAGACCAAGAAGATGTATATCGAGAAGAAGGCAGTCGGCGGCGGCGAGATCGCAGAAGGCGAAGTCACCTTCGTGCTGATCTCCGAAACCGACCTGACCGGAATCGTCAAGGTCGCCGGCGAAAGCGCAATCTTCGCGGAAGTGACCGACGACGAAACCGGTGCAACGACCTATGAATGCGTCTTCAACGGCAACAGCACACTGATCGAAGATCTCCCGGCAGGCACCTACACGCTGCGTGAGGAAGCTGCACCGGAAGGCTACGAAGTAATCAGTGACATGACATTCACTGTCGATGACGAGGGCAAGATCACAGAGATCAATGTGGCTACAACCGGCGACGCAGAAGTGGATGCAACCGGCAAGATCCTGACCGTCTTTGATGCGAAGAAGGCAGGTCCCAAGTCTATGACTGTCAGCAAGCAGAATTTCTACACCAGAACAGAGATCGCTTCTGACAATCCCGCAACCTTCCGTCTCTACGCAGGCAATGAGGATGCTCTGATCGGCATTACCGTCGCAGGCGAGACTGTCACGGCTGTCGAATCTGAGACCCAGGGCGAAAAGACGGTATACTATTATGAATTCACAGGCAATAACACTGAAATCACAGGCCTGAAGAATGACAACACCACCATCTACACGCTGCATGAGCAGACTGCTCCGAACGGCTATGCAACTGCTTCCGATTTCCGCTTTGCAGTGGATACGGACGGTCAGCTGCGCGTGGTGGATGAAGAGTCCGACGGCGAAGTGATGATGGGTGAAGACGGCGGCATTATCGTGCTCGACAAGCGCACCGTTTCCATCAGCAAGAGAGACCTGCAGAATCATGCGATTGAGGGTGAGGGCCCTGCGGCACAGGCAACCTTCCGCCTCTACACCGATGATATCGACAGCTTCGGCGGTCTGATCGTCAACGGCAATGAGGTTCCCAGCGCAGAATTCAAGACAGAAGGCACCAGATATTTCTACGAATTCCGCGGCAATGACACTGAATTCGTCGGTCTGGCTCCCGATACGGTCTATACGCTCGTGGAGCAAACCGCACCGAAGGGCTATCTGACCACTTCGAGCTTTGAGTTCAAGATCGCTCCGGACGGCTCGGTTGACACATCTTCTGTGAAGGCTGTCACCGACGGCGAGACTGTCTCCGCAAATGTCAGCGGCGGCGAAATCGTCGTTCTCGATGAGAAGGAAGTCCCGAAGACCATTACCATCAGCAAGAGAGACCTGCAGGATGCTCAGATCGAGGGTGAAGGCGATGATGCGAAGGCAACCTTCCATCTGATCGCGGATGCTCCCGATAAGCTGGTCGGCATCACCATCGCTGGCGGCACAGCGCTGAAGCCTGAGGATGTGCAGCGCGATACCGAGCATGCAGGCAAGTTCTATGTTGAATTCACCGGCAATGACACCGATATCACCGGCCTGAAGGCTGGCACCTACATCCTCCAGGAAAAGGTTGCGCCGAAGGGCTATGAGGTCACATCTGAATTCACATTCACCGTGACCGAAGAGGGTCTGGTCGATACTTCTACCGTGACCGCAATCACTGACGGCGACGTTGAGGTCGTAAAGCTCGAGTCGAACAAGATCACCGTCAAGGACGCGAAGGAAGAGCAGAAGACCATCACCCTCAGCAAGACGGATCTCGACAAGCACGCGATTCCTGCTTCCAACCCCGCAACCTTCAAGCTGGCACCGGTTGACGCGACCAAGAATTCTCTGGTCGGCGTGACCGTGAAGCTCGAGGACGGCACCGAGAAGACACTGACAGCAGAGAATCTGACAGAAGGCGCATACGAGTTCAAGGGCAATGCAACTTCGATCACCGGTCTCTCCGACGGCGACTACACATTTGAAGAGATCGCAGCACCGACCGGCTATCAGAAGCTGAAGAATGAGACCGAAACCGGTGTTCAGACAGTCTTCACCTTCACGGTCGCAGGCGGCGAGGTTGACACCACAAAGACCATCGCGACCACGGCCGGCGCGGTTGAGCTCACTGCAAACGGCATTGTCATCCTGGATGACATCACCGAGATCGAGCTCGACAAGCAGATTGCAAGCGGCGGCACCGCACAGCCCGCAACATCTCCCGCAACCTTCACCCTGACCTCTCAGGGCGGCAAGACGCTCGCACAGGCAGGCACGAAGATCGAGATCGACGGCACTGTGTATGAGCTGGGTCAGCTCAGCGACGGCAGCAGCTATGACGCAGCGCAGAACCTGCTCACCATCTCCGGTGTCAGCTTCAAGTTCATCGGTCTGCCGGACGCAGATGAGTACACCCTGACCGAGACTGCATCTCCGACCGGCACACGCAGAATTACGACCGCGTTTACATTCGAGGTCGCAGACGGCGTGATCACTACGAAGGATACCGTGACCGACGGAGACGGCACGATCGACTCCACCACCGGCAAACTGATCGTCACCGACAACATTTCCGACATCACCATCAGCAAGAAGACGCTCGACGTGAATTCGCAGGAAGCATCCGCTCCCGCAGAGTTTACGCTGACGCTCGTGACACCTGCCAAGGCAGGCACCACGCTTGAGAATGTCAATGTTTCCAGCGCAGAATCTTCTGAGATTGCAGCGGATCACATTGACTTCACAGGCGCAAACACGGAGTTCAAGGGTCTGCCGGACGGCACATACGAGCTCGAGGAGAACACCTCTCCGGACGGCTTCACCGTCGTGACCACGATCACCTTCAGGATCGAAGACGGCAAGGTCGTGAACACTGAGACCGATAAGCCGACCACTAAGACCACCGGCGGTGTGGACGTTGACAAACAGGGCAACCTCATTGTCACCGACAACGTCTCCGACATCACCATCAGCAAGAAGACACTCGACGGCAAGTCTCAGACAGCATCGGCAAAGGCATCGTTCACGCTGACGCTGACCGAGGAGGCGTCCACCAAGAAGAGCGAAGATGCTTCCCTCACGAATGTCAAGGTATCCGGCGCAGACGAAGAAACGCTTACGATCGCGGCGGATCACATTGACTTCACAGGCAAGGATACCGAGTTCAAGGGTCTGCCGGACGGCACCTACACGCTCGAGGAAACCACTGCACCGGACGGCTTCACCGTCGTGACCACGATCACCTTCAAGATCAAGAACGGCGAGATCGTGAACACTGAGACCGATAAGCCGGTCACCGCGACCACCGGCGCTGTCGAGGTCGACACAGACGGCAACCTGATCGTTACCGATAATGTCTCGACCATCGGCTTCAACAAGCAGGTCGCAAGCGGCGGCGGCGCAGCGCCTGCATCCGCACCGGCAACCTTCGTCCTGAAGGCAACGGAGGCGGTCGGAACGCTGGGTTCGGTCGGCACCATGATCAAGATCGGCGATACTGTCTATGGTATGGATGGACTCGCTCCGGGCTTCACTTATGATGCCGCGAAGAATGAGCTCACCTTCACCAGCGACGAGTTCGAGTTCCTGGGTCTGCCGAACGGCACCTATGAGCTGGAAGAGACAGCAGCTCCGGACGGCGCACAGAAAGTTACCACAACCATGACCTTCAACGTTGAAAACGGCGAGGTCACTGCAAAGGAAGTCGAGACGGACGGCGGTTCTTTCAAGGCAGAGAACGGCAAGCTCATTGTCACCGACAACATCTCCGACATCTTTGTCAGCAAGAAGACGCTCGACGCGAATGCACAGGAAGCTTCGGCTCCCGCAGAGTTCACGCTGACCCTGACAAAGGCTGACAAGGAAGGCGCAACGCTCGAGAATGTCAAGGTTTCCGCAGACGGCACTGAACTGACAGATGCTTACGATGCAGAGACCGGCATCATCAACTTCACGGGCGCTGACACCGAGTTCAAGGGTCTGCCGGACGGCACATACGAGCTCGAGGAGAACACCGCACCGGACGGCTTCGCCGTTGTCACCACGATCACATTCCGGATCGAGGACGGTAAGGTTGTGAACAACGAGAACGAAAAGCCGACCACCAAGACCACCGGCGGTGTTTCGGTTGACAGCAACGGCAATCTCATCGTCACTGACAACATCTCCGATATCGTCATCAGCAAGCAGATCATCGACGAGAACGCGAAGATCGCTCCGGCATCCGCAGAGTTCACGCTGACGCTTGTGAAGGCTGACGAGGACGGCACTACACTTGAGAAGGTCAAGGTTCTGGATAACGGCACCGAGAAGACCGATGTCACCAGAGATGACACCACGATCACCTTCGAGGGCGCAGAGACCGAGTTCAAGGGTCTGCCGGACGGCACCTAT
>JAEEXH010000115.1 GCA_016291435.1 Oscillospiraceae bacterium | reverse complement strand
TCAGTAGTTTTCTCGAACAATGTTTTGCCGGATCTAGAAACCAATGTATGAGCCGCTTGTTTCTTTCGATTCAACTAAAGACACTTCTATTCCTTTTATCTTCTTCCGCTCTCAAAAACAACATGAAACGGCATCCCCGTAGTCGCCTTGACATGATAACAAAACCCATTGACCTCATAAGGTCCGCTGTGAAAGAGTTTTCCGTTCATCACATTCACAGAATGCAGCAGGATATGGATATGGTAATGTGAATCCTCCTCATCCTTGTGATGCACACACCACAGCAGCTGATACTGTCCCCGGAAATATCCTGCAATGAGCGGAGCAGCATAATTTGCAAACTGTTCATTGTCACAAAATCCGTCCAGCGAGACCACAATGTGAATCAGCGGGTTCATGCTGGTTTGGTGATAATACTGCTTCACCGCCATCATCTGCGAATATGCCTGATCGGGATTTGAAATATCAACTCCGTAACCTCCGCGCACGATCGCACGGCCATCGGTGACATAGTGAACCATATTCCGCAGATAATCTTCTCCGCCGTCCGAATGACGAATCACTTTAACGATGACCATAACTCAGCCGCCTCCTTTCGCATTTCTGCTGCAATTCCCGGCGCAGTTTCTTCGCATGCACCGGCTGCAAGATTCACCAGATTCTGGATCCGAAGCAAGGATGGAATCAAAGCAGCCTGTTCGGAATGTGACGCTGTTTCAACGATAAACGCACTTACACTCATGTTCCTTTCCTCTGCCTTTTTACGAATCCGTTCATACTGTCCCTGGGTCATCCTTGTCGGAACTCTCCGCGTTTTCTTTTCTTCCTGTGATTTCATTGCAAAATCTCCTTTAAGTATTTTTAATTATATATAATATATTAAATATAATATAAATAATAAATATAATATATTAAATATAATTTATATAATTACAGGTAACTCACTTCGTTCGTTATCGTTTTGTATGCCAAAACAGACCGAAATGAGCGCCTATTATCATATAGTATGACATGAAATAAAAGCATTTCCTATTATTTTCGATTTTGATATATATATTATTATATTGAATAGAGAGGGCGAGAGCCTAATCTGTTCAAATCGAAAAATGGAGGTGCCACCTATGTTCCGAAATCCACACTTTGAAACCCGCGGTGTTGCAGCAGAGATCCCATATGCAATCCGCCATTTCCTCTGGCAATGTGTCAACGCAATGCCTAAGCCCCGCGACTACCTGCAGGTTTTCCAGCTTTCTCCCTGCGGTCCTTTCCTCCGCATCACGCATTCTTCCGAAGAGCCGATATATCACATGGAGTATCTTCTCCTCTATGATGAGCCGCTCAATCAGAAGATTTACGTGATCGACAGTGAAGACTATTCAACCATGCTGCTTGCCAGCGAATACTGATGCCCCGCCAATCGGCGGGGCATTTTTCGTTTACGGAGGAATTGAAAATGGAAGATACAAGAACATGCTCGATGTGCGGCTGTGTGCTGGAGGACTGCGAGCGAACCGTGATTGACGATGAACTGCTCTGCGATTCTTGCGCTGAGGAACACACCGTACAATGCGACCACTGCGGCGACACGATCTGGCAGAATGATGCGGTCGCCGATGACCGAATCCATCTTTGTGAATGCTGCTTCGACGATCACTTCCGCAGGTGTGAAGACTGCGGAAGAATACTGCACGATGATGACATTCTCTGGAGTGGAGACTATCCCTACTGCGCCCATTGTTATGACCGTCTGGACGTTGAAATTCAGGAGTACGGCTACAAACCCGAGCCGATCTTCTACGGCGAAGGCAAGCGCTTTTTCGGCGTAGAGCTTGAAGTTGACGATGCAGGACGGGATGACGAAAATGCACGCAGCATCAAGGATATGACCAACATCCGCTGCGAGCACATTTACTGCAAATATGACGGCAGTCTTGAAGACGGCTTTGAAATCGTGACGCATCCGATGACACTTGACTACCACCTGCACTGCATGTACTGGGAGGATGTGCTGCACAAGGCAATCACACTCGGGTACAAGTCTCACATGACAAATACCTGTGGACTTCACATCCATGTCAACCGCGATGCCTTCGGTGACACACGCGAAGAGCAGGAGCAGGTGATCGAGCGAATCCTGTTTTTCACGGAGCTGCACTGGAACGAATTGTTCGTATTTTCGCGCAGAAGCCCGCACAATATGAACCGCTGGGCAGCCCGCTACGGCATCGAGAAGACAGGGAAAGCGATCCTCGACAAAGCCAAGAAAGGGAATGTCGGGCGATACGCAGCGATCAACCTTTGCCCTTACCAGACCATCGAGTTTAGACTATTCCGCGGTACACTGAAACTCAATACATTGCTCGCCACGCTGCAGCTTGTCAACAAGATCTGTGATGTGGCGCTTTTCATGTCCGAGGATGAGATTGCCGGTCAGTCCTGGGGTGATTTCGTGCTGAGTGTCGAAGAACCTGAGCTGCTCCAGTATCTGAAAGAAAGACGGCTGTACGTGAATGAAGAAACAAACACTGAGGAGGAAACCTGATGAAGCACAATATTCTGCCCAAGGACCCCGTGCTTACTCCGCAATCCGGACATGCCGGACTGTGGACTGTGCTGACCGTGATCAGCGTGATCATCCGTGTGATCCTGAAACTTGCTGATCGTGACGACGATAGCTTCCGGGAAAGGAGAGATTAAGATGTGTGCATTATTCGGATATCTTGATTGCGGCAAGCGTGTCCCGATTCGGACGCTGCAAAAACTGGTGCAGGCACTTGCGAACGCCTCTGAAGTGCGGGGACATCACGCAGCAGGCATCGCTTATAATTGTAATAGTACCCTGAGAATCTTTAAGCGACCGAAGCCGGCGCATCGTCTGCGTTTCCGCATCCCTGACGGAACCATTGCGGTCATGGGGCACACACGCTATACTACGCAGGGAACGCAGAAGCGGAATTGCAACAATCATCCGTTTCGCGGGAATGCTGGGACAGAGTTTGCGCTCGCTCACAATGGTGTTCTTTACAATGACACCGAGCTGCGTCTCCGTCATGCCCTGCCTGACACGGATATCGAGACCGACAGCTACATCGCCGTACAGCTGATCGAGTCGCAGCAGGAACTGAACTTTGACTCCCTGCGCTTTGCAGCTGAGCAGGTCCGCGGCTATTTCACTTTCACCGTGCTCGATGAGCGAGACAACCTATACATCGTCAAGGGCGAGAGCCCACTTTGTCTAGTCTATTATCCGTCGCTCGGACTTTATATTTACGCCTCGACCAAGGAAATCCTGAACGAGGCACTGAAGCATCTTCATGTTCGGATGCCGCGGGGCGAACTCATTCCGCTTGACGAGGGTGAGCTGCTCCGCATCGGACATGATGGGAGGATCACGCGGGAGCGGTACACGGTGCACGAAGACGATTACATGATGCTCTATCATTGGTATGGCGGCTATCTCGCGGGCTTCGATGAGACGCCTGAACCAAACGATGAGGATTACCTGATGCTCTCTGAACTGTGCGGGTATTACGGCGTTGATCCCGATACCATCCGACAGCTTCGTGATCTGGGATATTCCTATGACGAGATTGAGGAATTCCTCTGCGATCCGTCAAGTTACGGCGCCGAGCTGATGACAGCGGAATTATAATAAAATAGTAGTGCCCTGCCGGTGACGAATCGGCAGGGCAACGGAGGTGATAAAATGTCAAAACGCGGAAATCAGGAGGGCTCGATTTATAAAGATAAGCAGGGGAGATGGCGCGGAGTCGTTACTCTATATAATGCGAACGGAAAGCAAAAAAAGAAATATTTCTACGGAAAAACCAAACGAGAGGTGACAGAGAAAGTCAACACACTATTGAATGAGCTCCGTACTAATACTTACATCGAACCTTGCACAACAACATTATATCAGTGGCTGATCACATGGCTTGATATTTACTGCCGCAATGATGTTCGTTCATCTACATTGGTTAATTACGAAACCTATGCAGATAAGCATATCGCGCCGACCATCGGCAATATCCGATTATGTGATCTGAATACTATTATCCTGCAGCGGTTCTTTAATGATAAATACCGCAATGGAAAACTACGCGGCAACCTCCAAAAAACTGCTAAATTTTTCAGCCCAAAGAGCAGCTGATATATGGTAGAATGAAAGCACCCCGGATCCGGAGAATTATTCCGAAAGGAGACGGCATCTTGAAAATTGAATCACAAAAATGCTTATCGGTCGCAGAAACCGCGCGTTTGCTGGGAATTTGTGAATCGAAGGTCTACCGTCTGGTGCGCGAAGGGTCACTTCCGCATCTGCGGATCGGCCGCCGACTCATAATCCCGACAACAGCCCTGCAAGAATGGATAGGCGCTCAGGTGAGGGGAGGCGAACAGCTTGTCGACATCGAAGGCGGCTAACGGCACGGGCACTGTCATGCAGCGCTCGAACGGGCTGTGGGAGGCTAGATTCTGGGTCACCTGTCCGAACGGGAAACGCAGGCGACTCTCAAAATATGGGCGGCGCAAGCGCGACTGCATCGCGTGGCTCACCGAAATGCGCTTCCGAGCACAAAACGGTGAGACGATTGGTTCAGATATGTGTTTGCTGCGGTGGATGAGGGTCTGGCTCCAAGAATACCTCCCTGATATTCGGTCGAGCACCCGAGCCAGCTATGCAGCGGTCATAAACCGTCACGTGGCTGAACATCGGATCGCCGACATCAAACTCTGCGACCTGACGACAGACGATCTGCAGCGGTTTATCAATGATCTGCTGCGCAAGGGTCGGCTGGATGGTCAGGGAGGACTGAGTACAAAGACCGTGCGAAATATCTTCTTGATCCTGCACAAGGCATTGCGGCAAGCGGTCGGGAACAGACTCATTCGTCTGAACCTCGCTGATTATGTCGCATTGCCGAAGGCGAAGAGAGCTGAAATCCAGCTGCTGTCGGACGAAGAGGTGCGACAGATATTGACAGCAAGCCGCGGAGAAAGGTGGGAATGCGGTATCGCGATCCTGCTCTTTTGCGGACTGCGTTTGTCGGAACTGCTTGCGTTGCGCGCCGATAGTGTAGTGCGTCTCGACGGACGTGATTATCTGCGCGTCGAATACGCGCTGAAACGGGAGCAGCAAGTAGATGCATCGGCTGGGCAGTCTAAAACTGTAGTGAGACTCGGCGAACTGAAGACTGAGGGGTCGCGGCGGCTTGTGCCGCTGCTGCCCGAGGTCTGTGAGGTGCTCAGAAGAAATCTGTCCGAACAGCAGCAGGCAGCTGCGGTGAGTTTTGAGTTGTACGAGTCAAACCCGTTCCTCATTTCCAACGAGGTCGGCAACTACGTCGATGCGACAACATTTCGCAAGTTTTTTAAGCAGATGCTTGAAAAAGCGGGGGTGAATCGTCGCGTGCGGATTCATGATTGTCGTCACTACTACTGCTCCCTTGCAGTGCGTTCCGCCAGCTCATCGCCGAACGGTGCAGACTTGTCGCTGGTCAAGAAATGTCTGGGGCATTCCCTATCTTCCAGCATCACCGAAGCTGTCTATCTCCACGTCAATGCCGCGGATCAGTACCGCGTCGCCGAGAGCATGATACAGACGGTCTCAGCACTTTTACATAATGATTGACACAAGCAGCGGGGCAACCCGCTGCGGAAAGGAGTTCGTATGAAAAGAACACTTATTCGCCTTGAGCCCGAGGATATTATCAATCGGATTCTCAAGCAAAACAAACTGTATTTCGACGCAGGTGCGCCGTTTTTACGAACCGAGACGCATTATCAGCGCCTAAGTCAGGAGGACGCTGAACGCGTGATAATTAGCTCCCTGGGTGAGCGTGAGATGATCACGACTCCGCAGGCTGTTATCTTGGAAGCACTGAAGCGCATGAGCCGGTTACCGCGGCTGCAGCTTCATCTCGAGAAGTCGCGTCCGACGATAGAATTTCTTGTCAACACATCAAACTATGTCTTTGACGCTTCTGATGGCAGACCATCAAAGCGTGAAGGGCAAGTGTTCACAAACTGCTGCGCCTTCAATTACATTCCGCCAGGCAGCCGAAAACCTGCTGAAGCTTTTGAGCGATTTATCTTGACAAGCGTCGGCAAGCAGAATCGCACCTGCCTGCTGCGTTCGATGGGTTTCGCGCTCTCCAACCTGACGAGTGCAAAAAAAGCAATCTGCTTCTACGGAGAAGGGAACACGGGAAAATCCACGCTTCTCGATGTGATTTCTGAACTCGTGGGCCCGTATGCAGTGAGCAGCGTTCCCTTCGAGAAGATCGGCGATGAGCACTCACGCTGCAGTTTCATCGGCAAACTGGTCAACATCTCACGCGAGGCAAACAGGGCTGTGCTGCGCAACGAAGCCGCTTTCAAGTCAATAACATCATGTGAGCGCATCACCGGACGGCTCCTTTACCACAACGAGCAGGAGTTCACGCCGACGGTGAAACTCCTAGTTGCGTCAAACGCACCGCTGGAATTCTCGCATGTCGACGAAGCTCTGCTTGATCGGCTGGTCGTTATCATTTTCCGCTCAACCTTGCAGAAAGATAAGCTCGACCGAGCTCTGAAAACAAAGCTGCTCGACGAGCGAGACAGCATCGGAAGCATGGCGCTTGATGCCCTTCATGACTTGATCGAGGACAGATTCAATTTTCGGATGGCCGCCGACGCAGAAAAATATCTGGTAACGCAGCGGATCGCTCTGAATTCTACCGCAGAATTTCTGAATGACTGCTGCGAGCTGTCAGAAGGATCCGTTGTGCCGACTTCAACGCTGTATACTGATTATCAGCGGTTTTGCGCAACAAACAGCATCGACGCAGTCGGACGCAACAGCTTCTATCGGGAAATCCTCTGGACATGGCGCGACCTTGACCGCAAAAAAGCAGAGGTGGACGGCAGCTATGTCCATTGCTTTGTGGGCTTGAAAATGAAATAACCTATTTGTCCTGACACCTAGGGTCCAGTCCTGTCATAGAGGGCAAGATTCCCGGGTGTCCGGACATACAGATCGGAGGAAAATATGAGAAAAATTGAAATCAGAATGAGCGACGAGCAGATTGAGAAGCTCGATAAATATGCCGCCGCTGCTAATATGGATCGCAGCATGTTCGTCCGGACGATGTGTCTTCAGCATGATCGCCTGGTTGTCATGCAAGATCTGCCTGACATCGTGGGCATCCTCACGGAAATCGACGGCAAGATTT
>JAEEXH010000114.1 GCA_016291435.1 Oscillospiraceae bacterium | reverse complement strand
GGGGTTGTGAGCGGAGCGAATCTCCCCCTTTCCCCTTGGGTTGTCACCCCCGTTTCGTGGGGAGCAGGCAGCGACGGCGCTGTTCGCGCTTGTTTCGGTAAATGCCTTGATAATCGGCAGGATTTATTCAGCAGCGACGGTGCAGACAAAAGCTGCGAACAGCAGCGTCATACATAGCTGCTGCACATTCTCTTTCCCGCCTCCCGGAGGCAAAATGCCTGCACGGGCTCCGTGCGAATTCTGATTTGTCTTAGCACCAGTATAAATGACGATGCCCCGAAGCCTTTTGAAATGCTTCGGGGCAAAACTTCTATATGAATACCTACATCACACTGACCGAGGGCTTTCTGTATTTCTGTATTACGCGAGAATCGCGTCTGCGAGCGCTTCGAGCTGCGCCTTGTTTTCGTCGGTGAGTGCCGAGCGGATCGTGACCGCCTGCTCGAGGATCTCCGTATTCTTGCAGCCCTCCAGCAGCCCGCGCATCACCTTCGCAGCCGCAGGCGCCCAGGTGCCGTTCTCGATCAGACCGATGCGGCGGTTCTGGAAATTGCGCTCCGTAAGGCTCTCAATGAATGTGCGCATGAAGGGGAAAATATCGTTGTTATAGGTCGTGGTCGCGAGAATGATCTTTCCGTAGCGGAAGGCATCCTCGACTGCCTCTGCCATGTCATCGCGTGCCAGATCGCTGACAGCAACCTTCGGGCAGCCCTTCTTCTCAAGGATCGCCGCAAGCTGCTTCACCGCCTCTGCCGTGTGACCGTACACGGAGGTATAGCAGATGCAGACACCCTCGCTCTCAACGCCGTAGGACGACCATGTGTTGTAGGTGTCGATATAGTAGCTGATGTTCTCGTCAAGGATCGGACCGTGCAGCGGGCAGATCACATTGATCTCCAGCGGCGCAATCTTCTTCAGAAGCGCCTGCACCTGCACGCCGTATTTGCCGACGATGCCGAAGTAATAGCGGCGTGCCTCGCATGCCCAGCCCTCCGGGTCCTCGACATCGAGCGCACCGAACTTTCCGAACGCATCCGCCGAGAAGAACACCTTGTCGGTGCTGTCATAGGTCATGATGACCTCCGGCCAGTGTACCATCGGTGCCGCGAAGAAGGTGAGCGTGTGTGCGCCGAGGGAGAGGGTATCCTTCTCCTTGACGATCAGGCGGCGGTCGGCATAATCCTTGCCGAAGAACTGCCGCATCATGTCAAATGCCTTCGCCGATGCAACGACTGTCGCCTCCGGGTATTTCTCCATGAAAGCGCCGATATTCGCGGAGTGATCGGGCTCCATATGCTGCACGATCAGATAATCGGGCGTTCTGCCCTCCAGCGCTTCCTCCAGCCGCTCCAGCCACTCATCGCCGAAGCGTGCCTCGACCGAATCCAGCACAGCGGTCTTCTCGTCCAGAATGACATAGGAATGATATGCCATGCCGTTCGGCACCTCATACATGCCCTCAAAGAGGTCAAGCTCATGATCGTTCACGCCGATATAGCGGATATCCTTTGTGATTTCCATTTTCATATTCTCCCTTCAAAGATAAAGTGGGGGTTCATGCGGGGAATGTTCATCTCCCGCGCTTTACTTCGCCGCCTACAAACCGGAGCTCGTTGTCGCAGGCGCCCTCATCATGAAGCTGCACAAGGTTCAGCACAGTTGTCTCTGCAATGTTGCTGAGCGCTTCCTCCGTGAGAAACGCCTGATGCGAGGTCACGATGACATTCGGCATTGAGATCAGCCGTGCGAGAATGTCGTCATTGAGGATATGCCCCGAGAAATCCTCGAAGAAATAGTCGGTCTCCTCCTCGTAGACATCGAGGCAGGCAGCGCCGATTTTCCGCGCCTTGATGCCGTCAAGCAGGCATTCTGCGTCGATCAGGGCACCGCGTGAGGTATTGATGATGACAACGCCCTTCTTGCAGAGATTGATCGTCTCACAGTTGATGAGGTGCCGCGTTTCATCGGTCAGCGGGCAGTGCAGCGAGATGATATCGCTGCGGCTGAGCAGCTCCTCAAGGGTGACATACTCAATATCGGTGCCCTGCGCGGGGAATTTATCATAGGCGATGACATGCATGCCGAAGCCGCGGCAGATGTCGATGAACACGCGCCCGATCTTGCCTGTGCCGACAACGCCGACGGTCTTGCCGTGGAGGTCGAAGCCGGTCATGCCGTTCAGCGAGAAATTGAAATCGCGCGTGCGGATATACGCCTTGTGGATGCGCCGCACAGAGGTCAGCAGGAGCGCCATTGCATGCTCCGCGACCGCATAGGGCGAATACGCCGGCACATGCACAACGCGCAGACCGCTGTTTGCAGCAGCCTTCAGATCTACATTGTTGTAGCCTGCGCAGCGCATGGCGATATACCTGCACTCAAGCTCCGCAAGCTGATCGAGGACGGCAGCGTCAAGCTGATCGTTGACAAACGCACAGACGCCGTCGCAGTTGCGTGCGAGGTCAACGGTATCCTCGGTGAGCTTGGTCTCATAGAACTTGAATTTGATCCCGTGCTCCGCGCCGTACCGCTCAAAGGACGGTCTGTCATAGGATTTGGCGTCAAAAAATGCAATTCGCATCGGCAAACTCCTTTCTGATTCCTGAAAAAACGACCTGCCCTGCCGTAAGCAGAACAGGTCGTTGTTCACATAGAAATCAGTTGATGATGGTCTTCTCGGTTTCCTTGTCGAAGAGGTGGATCGCCTCTGCGTCGAGGACGACATCGATCTCATCCTCAGGACGAGCGGTCGACTTCGGGGAAACACGCGCAGTGATCTTGATGCCCTGGCAATCCAGATACAGGAAGGTCTCTGCACCGAGGAGCTCGGTGATCTCAACCGAACACTTGACGATACCGGTGGTCGCATTTGCGAGATACATCGGCTCATCATGAACGCCCTCCGGACGAATGCCCATCGTGACTTCCTTGTCAATGTAGTGCTCGAGGTCCGGGGTGACCTTGCTGTCCGGCAGAATGACCTCATACTTGATGCCTCTGCTGGTCTTGGTGTCATCGGAGCCGAACTGGACGACATACTTGCCGTCGCGGTAGAGCAGCATCGCGTCGATGAAGTTCATCTGCGGAGATCCGAGGAAGCCTGCGACGAACTTGTTGCACGGTGTCTCGTAGAGGTTCTGCGGGGTGTCGATCTGCTGCACGAAGCCGCCCTTCATGACAACGATACGGTCGCCCATCGTCATAGCCTCGGTCTGGTCATGCGTAACATAGATGAAGGTTGTGCCGAGACGCTGGTGGAGCAGGGAGATCTCGGTTCTCATCTGCGCACGGAGCTTTGCGTCGAGGTTCGACAGCGGCTCGTCGAGCAGGAAGACCTGCGGGTCACGGACGATTGCACGGCCGAGCGCAACACGCTGGCGCTGACCGCCGGACATTGCCTTCGGCTTACGGTTGAGCAGCGGGGTGAGGTCGAGGATTCTTGCAGCCTCTTCGACCTTTCTCGCGATCTCATCCTTCGGCACCTTGCGGAGCTTCAGGCCGAACGCCATGTTATCGAAAACAGTCATATGCGGATACAGAGCGTAGTTCTGGAACACCATCGCGATATCGCGGTCCTTCGGAGCGATGTCGTTGACCAGACGGTCGCCGATGTAGAGCTCGCCCTCGGAGATTTCCTCCAGACCTGCGATCATACGCAGGGTTGTGGACTTACCGCAGCCGGAAGGTCCGACCAAAACGATGAATTCCTTATCGCGGATCTCCAGATTCACATCGGAAACCGCGACAACGCCGCCCGGATACTTCTTGTAGATACCGCGCAAAGATAAGCTTGCCATTCTCTTGTCCTCCTGTAATTCATACAAAATTTATCATGCCGGCATCCGCTTCCGAAGAAGGAGTATCTTCGGCGCAGAGGCCTGCAAGTATGCGCCTGACCGCATACATAATGAAACAAAATGGCGGGGATCTGACAGCAGGGTACACTTCGCCGCAAATCCGCTGTTACAATCATACCAGATTTTTTCCTTCGGGTCAAGATGATTATTGAACAAACTTATTTCCCCTACTTTATCCAATATGACGAATAATGCTGCATGCAAAAAGCACGCACCGACGAAATAGATGAATCTTCACAAAGGAGCGATATATCTTTTGTCGATAATTTCTGATAGGCACTTTTCGGCAGTTCCGGCGGCAGAGGAAGCGCACCGATCTGCACGCGAAGCAGATCTATGACAAAGTTGCCGGCTGCCGCAAACATGCGCCGCACCTGATGGTATTTGCCCTCTCTGAGCCTGAGCAGCGCAAGCTGCCCGCCGACGGGGACGCATTCTGCGGGGAGACACTGCTCCTCCCTGCCGCCCTCGCGGAGGAAGATCCCTGCACGGAACTGCTCGGCATACTCCGGCCTGTACGGATCGCGGAGCCGTGCGAGATAATATTTCGCGGTATGATGCCGCGGCGAAATGAGCTGATGTGAGAGCTGCCCGTCATCTGTGAGGAGCAGCATCCCGGAGGTATCCTTGTCAAGGCGCCCGCTCGGCGCGATGCCGCGGCGTCTGTCCTCCGGCTTTATGAGATCGAGCACAGTCGGCTGTTTTTTGTCGCGTGCTGCGGTGAGCACGCCCGTCGGCTTGTGCAGGAGATAATAAACAAACTGTTCGTATGAAACCGGCTTTCCGGCAAGCGTCACAGCATCCAGCTCCGGATTGACCGCAGCATCGGGCTTCCGCACAGGCATGCCGTTGACGCACACTGCTCCGCGCCGGATGGCTTCCGATGCGGCACTGCGCGTGAGGGATGTCTGCGCCGAGAGAAACCGGTCGAGCCGCATGAGCGTGCCTCCTTGTCATAATTGCGCCGGAAACGGCATAGGATGCGCGTGAGGTGATCCAGATGAAGAAACCCATGATCCGTGCGTTGCTGTTCCTGACAGCGGCTGCGGTCTGCGGGGCAGTAATGCTGCAAAGCCGTGCAGAATCACAGCGTGCGGAAATCACGCTCCGGGATGAAGCAGAACGGACAGCGTGGCTCTCGCTGCGCGGCTGGCAGGTCGGGGAGCCGGCGGTCTCGCAAAGCCTTGTGCCGGATACATGGCAGACACAGCCCGGACAGAGCTGGCTGCGCTTGCAGGCGGCGCAGGGACTGCACCCGGAGAAATACGCCGGATGCGAAGCAACGCGCTATCTCTACCCGGTGACGAACGGGGGCAGCAAATATGTCTATGCAGAGCTGCTGCTCTGCGGGGATATTCTGATCGGGGCGCAGGTCTATGATGCGTCCACACAGCTCATGCAGTCTGTGCTGTGATCATTCCTGCATTTCGCTGATGATGCGGACAAAGTCATCGACATCGGAAAACGCCTGATAGACCGACGCAAAGCGCACATAGGCAACGGTGTCGATCTTGCGGAGCCGCTCCATCACCATTGAGCCGATGCGGTCGGGGGAGACATAGGGCGTCATCTCATTGCTAAGCTCATTCTCGATCTCGTCCACAATGGCATTGACCTGCTCCATATCGACCGGGCGCTTCTTGATGGCGGAATAGATGCCGCCCAGCAGCTTGTTGCGGTTGAAGGGCTCATAGGTACCGTCGCGCTTGGCGACCATCAGCAGCGGGCGCTCGACCGACTCAAAGGTCGTGAAGCGCTTGCCGCATTTCTGGCAGAGACGCCGCCGCTTCTTCTTCCCGTCCTCTGTGGAACGCGAATCAATGACCTTTGTATCTTCTTCTCCGCAGAACGGGCAGCGCATCGCGGTTTCCCTCCTTCGATCTGACGCAGAAACGGCAGATCCTCTCATATATCATTCATCGCAAAGCGACCGGATTGTCTGAATACAGCCGCTTTATCCCTGCTCCGCCCGTGCGATCAGCCGCCCGATGCGGTGATAATCCTCAGTGAGCTCAGAGGCATCCGAGAAGGCACTGCGGTAAAGCTCCAGCGTGACAGCGCCGTCAAATCCCTGCTCCCGGAGCG
The DNA here is from genome assembly GCA_016291435.1 of Oscillospiraceae bacterium. Classification (GTDB taxonomy): domain Bacteria; phylum Bacillota; class Clostridia; order Oscillospirales; family Ruminococcaceae; genus Firm-04. The sequence continues at coordinate 1,274 of JAEEXH010000114.1, read as the reverse complement.
ATTTCAGGAACGGCGCGACTGCGAATCTGCCCTTGCCGATGCGGAGGCAGTCGCCGAGCTCGCCGTGGTCGCTCAGGTGGACATGCACGATATGGCTGCCGACTGTGCGCACCGCTTCGGAAATATCCATACCCGAGCGCACCGCCTGCTTGGTATCAAAGGTCAGCTTGGCGTCATCGCCGAGGATGCGGCAGAATTCGCGCAGAAAGCGCAGGCTCTGGCTCTCGAATTTCACGACATTTTCCTGCGTGACCGTGACGCCGAAGGGCTTTGCGGTCTCCGCGAGCATGCGAAAACGCTCGCAGTAAATCTCCGGCGGAATGCCGCTTCCGGCAAAGGCGCCGTGCAGGACATAATATTTCGCAGAAAGGGTCTGCATTGCCGCAAAGACCTGTTTTGCCTCCTCAAGATAATCCTTGCATCTGCGCGAATAATTTGAGAAGAGCATGAAGCCCTCGTTCGGTGCTGTCCAGGGGTGGACAGACTGACATGTGACGCCGAAGCGCCGCAGCATGGCCGCGAGGTCATTCACGAAAACGGGCTTGCATTCAGAGGGCGCATTGATAAAGATCTCGACCGTACTGATTCCGGCGAGACAGAGATCATAGAGCGCATCCTCGGTCGGCTTCGGATAGAAGCAGGCTGTCGAGACGGCAGCTTTCACAGAGATCCTCCTCCTGCGCATAATTGCGGCGATTATACATGTATATTATAGCACAAAGCACCCTGCGCAGGCAAGGTGCTTCGTTGATTTTCAGTATTTTTTACAGGGGATCGCCCGCATCGGCATGATTTTTATTATACTTTAATATGAAAAAGCGGCACTGCACACAAAACAAAGGCGCCGGACAGCAGCCCGGCGCCTTTGCATTGTTCTTATTCTTCCTCAGAAGCAGCCGGCTTCTTCTCGCGGGTCTTCCATGCCGTCCAGAGGGTCGGCGCAAGGCAGAGCGAGGAGTAGCAGCCGGAGATCATACCGACGGTCATCGGGATGCTGAACCGCAGGATCGAATCCACATGGTTCACCGTCGCGAGAATCGTAACGATCAGCATTGCCGCAATCGTCGTGATCGAGGTGCGGACCGTTCTGCGCATCGTCTGGCTCAGCGAAATGTTCACAAGACGCGGCAGGGAGGTCTCGTTCGGCAGCAGCGACTGGTTCTCACGGATACGGTCGTAAATGACGATGGTGTCATTGACGGAGTAGCCGAGGCTCGTCAGGATGACCGCGACGAAGTTCGAGGCGAGCTCGAAGCCGCAGATCACGAATGTGC
>JAEEXH010000029.1 GCA_016291435.1 Oscillospiraceae bacterium | reverse complement strand
CTGAATGGCTACGGCGCTGAACCGGTGCTGCCGAATCCGCCTGCGCCTGCTGCGGAGGACGGCATTACCGTTGAGGTCACGGTTGACGGAAAGAAGTACAGCGGAAAACTGAATAAGGCATAACAGCAGCGCCCGTCGGGAATTTTATCTCGGCGGGCGCATTTTTTCGTCCAAACGCACCTCGATTCTGTAGTGGTATATGAAGGGGTTGACTTTCCCGGCTATCAATAGGAGGTGCGATATGGAACAGCAGAAAATCATTGATGAGATCAACTATCACAAGGCACAGGCAATCACAGAATTGCTCTACGCCAGCGGTATGATTACAGTTGTCGAGTATGACAAATTATCGGAATTAAACCGCAAATCTTTCTCTCCGCTGTACGCGGACTTATTACCGAAAACGCTTGATAAATCATCGGTTCAGAGTTAATATTGTATACTGACAAAGGAGGGACAACCATTGAAAATCAAGAAAATCGAAGCACAGCCTGCTGTGGTGAAAAAGCTCCGGGTGGCTGCCTACTGCCGAGTCAGTACCGAGAATGAAGACCAGAAGGAAAGTCTGGAAGCGCAGCGTGAGCATTATGAGTCGTGGATCAGGATGCACGATGACTGGGAATGCGCTGGCGTGTTCTATGATTTCGGCATCAGCGGCACTAAGGCGGATGCGCGTGAAGGCTTGCAGGCGCTGTTATACGCCTGCCGCACCGGGAGCGTCGATTATGTGCTGACAAAATCCATCAGCCGTTTTTCCCGAAATACATCCGATTGCCTGTCGCTGGTGCGTGAGCTGCTTTCATATAATATTCCGATCTACTTCGAGAAGGAGAACATTGACACCGGCAGCATGGAAAGTGAGCTGATTCTGTCAGTTCTCAGCAGCATGGCTCAAAGCGAATCCGAGTCCATTTCCAAGAATGTAAAGTGGACGGTGAAAAAGCGAATGGAAGAAGGCACCTTTGTTTTCGGCTATCTTCCATACGGCTACACAAAGGATGCGGACGGTAAAATGGTCATTGATCCGGTCGAGAGCGAGATCGTCAGGCTGATTTTTGATCTTGCACTGAATGGTATGGGAACATACAAGATCGCGCAACTGCTCGACAAAAGGAAGGTGCCTACCCGCAAGGGCGGCAAATGGTCAGGCTCAACGGTCAAGGGTATTCTTGTGAACGAGAAATACTACGGCGCTGCTACCTTTCAGAAAACCTACACGGACAGCAACTTCCGACGACATAACAATCACGGTGAGGTCGATAGCTTCATAGCGGAAGATCACCATGAAGCGATTGTCAGCAAGGAGGATTTCGACCGGGTGCAGGTCATGATACAGAAACATATTGATGAACACGGCATCGTAAAGGATATGGGAAAGTACCATAACAAGTATCCTTTTTCCGGTATTATCATCTGCGGTGAGTGCGGCGGCAAGTTCAAGCGGCAGACACAGAGCGGTGGTATCGCATGGGCTTGCTCAACACATCTTTATAATAAAGATGCCTGTTCCATGATGTTTATCAAGGATGAAGCGATAAAAGCCGCATTCGTGACGATGATGAATAAGTTGATCTTCGGCTGCAAGCAGGTTCTCGTTCCTTATTACGATGCGCTCCGCCTTGCCGATACAGACGAGAGCCTGCAAGGGATACTGGATCTGAAAAATGAATTGCAGCGCAACAGCGACCGCAAGAACGATCTGCGGAAGCTGCGTGTCAAGGGCTTCCTTGATGCGGCGATGTACAATCAGGAGTTGCGGCGTGTCGAAATGGAGAGCGAGGAAATCCGCGCTAAAATGAAATGCATTGACAGAGCCGGAGAGAACGGCGATATCAAGGAAACGAAAAAGCTCCTTCGCTTCGCAGAATCTGCTGAAATGCTCACAGAGTTCAGCGACGAACTGTTCACCGAATACGTTGACAGCATCATTGTGTATACCAGAACCTGCATCGGCTTCCGGCTGAGATGCGGGCTGACATTGAAGGAGGAAGTATGTACGGGTACAAGATAGTGGACGGCAAAGTGATCGTTGACGAGCAGGAAGCGGCAGTTGTTATAAACATCTTCAACGGGTATCTTTCCGGCATGAGCCTGCGGGATGCTGCCGTGAATGCAGGCAGACCGATGGTTCACAGCATGGTGAAGCGCATCATCAGTAACTTCTGCTATGTCGGCGATGACTTCTATCCTGCGATTGTCAGCCGCCAGACCTTTGCGAGAGCGAACGCGGAACTGATACGCAGGTCGGAAAAGCACGGCGGCAAGAAACGTCTGCAACTGCCGCCGATCTATACGGAGTTTGATATTTCAGAGCCGGAGATGCATTTTGACGATCCGATAAAACAAGCCGAATACATCTACAGTCTGATCGGGGTGAGGAAATGAATGTTATAAAAATACCTGCCAAGCCACAGAAAGGCAATAATGCGGCGAAGCAAGAAGTTAAGAAGCTGCGTGTTGCAGCCTATTGCCGTGTTTCGACGGACAACGAGGAACAGGCTACCAGCTACGAAACACAGATCGAGCATTATACTGAATTTATCAATAAGAATCCGGAATGGGAGCTTGTCAGGGTGTATGCCGATGACGGTATCAGCGCGACTTCCACCAAAGGCAGAGAGCAGTTCAATGCCATGATCGAGGACTGCAAGAAGGGCTTGATCGACATGATCTTGACGAAGTCAATCAGCCGATTTGCACGAAATACCGTTGACTGCCTGAACTATATCCGAATGCTCAAGGAGATGAACATTCCGGTATTCTTCGAGAAGGAGTCCATAAATACGATGGACTCGAAGGGAGAAGTCCTCCTGACCATTATGGCATCGTTGGCACAGCAGGAATCGGAATCACTCAGCCAGAACGTCAAGATCGGTGTGCAGTACCGCTTCCAGCAGGGGAAAGTGATGGTCAATGCCCGCCGCTTTCTCGGATATGACAAGGACGATGAAGGACACCTGATCATCAATCCGGAACAGGCGGAAATCGTCAAGCGTATCTTCCGGGAGTACCTTGAGGGCGCAAGCTGCAAAAAGATCGCTCAGGGACTGCAGCGTGATGGTATTCCGAATGCTCGCGGTAGCACAAAATGGCATGATAACAGCATACGCCTGATTCTCGGAAATGAGAAGTACATGGGAGATGCGCTCCTGCAAAAGACCTACACCGTGGACTGCCTCAGTAAAAAGCGGGTAAAGAACTCCGGCATCGTGCCGCAATACTATGTCGAGGACGACCACGAAGCTATTATATCGAAAGAGACATGTGTTCCATGTTCTTTTGTTTTTTAATCTCATAAACTCGTCAGCAAAGGCTTCAGCAGTAGAGCGATTTTTATCAATGCTTATTTGCTCCTTATTGTAGTTTGCAGCATTTGTCCAATTAAACGATCCATGTATTGATGTATATAAGTCAATTACGCAAAATTTTTCATGCATTATATTCTGATACTTGGAATGAACATCTATCCAATAAACAGGGAAACTCTTTTCTAAGGAGAAGTCAGCATCGTGATTCCTATCACAGTCATCTATGGCAATTTCTATAATCACTCCCTGTTGTTTTTTCTTAAGCAGCTCATTATATAAAACTGGATCGGTAAACCATGCAACTGAAATTAAAATCAAGTATTTTGCGGATTGAATTTCCTCAATAATCTGCTTTCGAATATTTTCAAATAGGATTTCTTGACTTATTTCTTCTATATTTGGCATTGTTCCGGGTTTTATACTCACGCCCCAAAGTTCGTAATCGTCATTAGGGGGATAGATGTCAAAAATCACTTTTTTAAGATACTCAATATGTTTTTTTAAGGCATTCATCTTATCTGGAATTATGCATACATAGATAAACTCCTTATAATGATTCCACAGATGCTTGGTGAATTCTCCAGTCTTTTCGAATATGATCGAGGATATTTTTAATAATTCAAGAAGATCATCTTTTTCAGTGTAATCTCCTATACGAACTGTTTCAATAAGGAGTTTTCTGTATTCTGTTTCTGTCAATTGTATCATCTACTTTCCTTGTTTTTGTTGCTCAGCAAAGTTTGGATTTGATGGATTTATTCCCACTTTGTACATTTTGACGAATGACAACCAATCTACGAAGTATCGAACCCTCTGTTATCCAATCTGCGCACTAACCTCACTGAGCAGATTGGTTGTCAGGCGTTTTTAGTTCGTAGATGTTTTTCCAAATACAGTAAAAAGTCGGTTAAGGTTGACTTCGCAGATTGACTGTATAGCCGAAAACTGCCGTAAAATCGGCACTTTTACGCCTTATCCCTTGACATCAATACTACGCACTCAACGTGCCCCGTCCGCGGGAACATATCCACCGCCCTGAGCACATCCGCAGAGAACCCGTGTGCGCAAAGATACGCCGCATCTCTGGCAGCCGTCGCGGGATTGCAGGAGATCATGACAATGCGGGCGGGCGCCATTTCAAGACAGGCATCAAGCGTCACGGTGTCGCAGCCCTTTCTGGGCGGATCAAGCACGATCAGATCGGGGCGCTTGCCCTCAGATGCAAATTTCGCCGCGATCTCGCCCGCATCACCGCAGAAGAATTCCGCGTTTCCGATGCCCGCTTCCGCTGCATTGCGCTTTGCATCCGCAATCGCCTGCGGCACAACCTCCACGCCGATCACAGCCCCCGCGGCATCCGCCATCGAGAGCCCGATCGCACCGGCGCCGCAGTAGAGATCGAGCAGCAGCTCATCCTTCTGCGGGTTTCCGAGCCGCTTTGCCTCCGCAAAGAGCCGCTCCGCCTGTGCCGTATTCACCTGATAGAAGCTCTGCGGACTGAGCCGCACGGGAACCCCGCAGAGCGTGTCGGCGATGCGGCCGCTGCCGCAGAGACAGTGTGTTTTGTCGCCGAGAATGACATTTGTGCGCTTCGGATTCACATTCATCATCACGGATGCGATCCCGGGAAACTCCTGCATGAGCTTCTCGCCGATGGGTCTCAGGCGTTCTGCGATGTCCTTCGCTGTAACAAAGCAGACCATGATCTCGCCGCTGTGAAATCCCCGCCGCAGAAAGAGATGCCGCAGCAGTCCCCTGCCGGTTTCCTCATCATAGGGCGGAATCTCCGCAAGCAGCGTTTCACATCGCCGCAGGATCTCCGAAAACACCGCCGGCTGCAATCTGCATTCCGTCAGCGGGATCAGTCTGTGCGAGCGCGGTGCGTAAAAACCAAAACAGAGCGCACCTGTTTCCGGATGCGCCCCGCTGGGATACTGTGCCTTATTGCGGCAGCCGTCAAGCTGCTCTGCACCGAGAATCGGCAATGTCTCTTTCGGCTGAAGATGCCCGATGCGTGCAAACGCATCCGAGACAATCTGCGCCTTGATGCGGCACTCGGCTTCGTAGCTGAGATGCCGGAAGACGCAGCCGCCGCATTTGCGGAAATGCGGGCAGTCGGGTTCGATGCGGTCCGGTGAGGCTTCGCACACGGTCTCAACGATGCCGAACGCATAAGTCTTCTGCACCTTGACAATGCGCACGTTAAGCCTGTCACCGATCGCCGTCTGCGGGACAAACACTGCCATCCCATCAAAATGCCCGACGCCGTTTCCTTCTGCGGTCATGCCCGTGATCTCGAGCGGCACGATCTGATTTTTACGAACTGTGCTCTGCTTCTCCGCCGCCATTATTTGGACAGGCGGGTTCCGCAGCCCGCACAGAAGGCATCGCCCGAAGCATTCTCTCTGCCGCAGTTCGGGCAGAAGGGCAGGTTGCCGCCCTGAATGCCGGCGTTGATCTCCGCATAGCGGTCACGCAGCTCGGTGATCTCCGCGATCAGGGAATTGATCTCATCCATGCTGCTGACACCGTTGATCGCAGCATCATACTCCGCCTTGCCGAGCAGACGGTAAAGCTCATTGAGACGGGAGCGCAGCTTTGCGAGCTGCACATGTGCGCCGGAGCGGTTCACGGCGTCTGCGGTTTTCTGCGCGGCTCTGTCAAAGGCACTGCGCAGGGTGTCCATGGTCTCGTCGATGATCATAGGGATGCTCCTTTCGGTTGATGGTATATCATATGCAGATTGCAGCGTGCAGGCGCAAAAGAATTACTTGCGCTTGCCGTTTTTCTTGGATTCCGGCTTCTCGAATTCCCACGGGGAGCCCTTGCGGTCGGTCTTGTTGTCCGAGGCCGCGGTGCGGTTCATCATCACGATGAAGAGAATGACATTCGCGAGTGCGATCACGCCGCAGACGATCGCGACAATCCAGAACGGCACCTTGAGCGCGATCATCACGATAAATGCGATCACCTGTGCAACGGTCAGGAAGAAGGTCGCACGCTTGACGCCTGTCCAGACAGCATACTCCTTCTCATACTTCGTGAGCAGCGGCTTGATATAGCTCTGCGTCCACTTCTGCATGAAGGACTGCTCATCCTTGATCTTCTGTGCGGTCTTCTTCGACTTGCTGCCGAGGAAAATGCCCCAGATCATGTCGCGGACGATTGCGTAGTTGACGAGCGTGAAGCCCACCGGGATCAGTGCGAGTAAAATAGAACGGCCATCCATTGTTTCATACCTCCGATATTTTATGCGGAGCAGTTTCTCCGCAAAATGGAACAGATTTGTGATTGCTTACCGCCTGAGCAGCTTTCTCGCCGTCATGGCAAGCGGTTTGAGATTGTAGCCCACGAGCATCAGCAGCCCGAGCGCCATGCCGAGCACCCACCATTTCGGCGGTCTGACGATCATCAGGCACATAAAGCCGAGCACGGCAAGGTTTACGCCGAAGCGCAGATGCGATACATCAAACGGAATGAGCCGCCGTGTATCGACAATGCGGATCACATAGCAGACAAGATAGCTTGCAAAGGTCGCTGCGATCGCGCCGTGTACGCCGAAGTTCGGAATCAGAACCGCATTCAGCACAAGGTTCAGTACAGCCGCCGCAAGGCTCGACCAGAAGCTGTTTTTCGTTTTCTTCGAGACCGTGTAAATGCTCGACAAAAACTGATTGAAGCACATGAGCAGCACCGCAACGACCAGCACCGGCGTGTAGCGGTAGGCGTCGCCGTAGGCGGGGTCGGTGTTCGTGCGGATGAGAATTGCCGAAAGCACCTTGTCAAAGGCGATGATAAATCCCGCAGCAAGCACCAGCATTGCCTGATATGCCTCATAGACCTGCGTGTAGAAGGCGGAGCGTCCCCTGGAATCATTCTCCGCGATTGCGCTCATGTTCCACGCCTGATAGAAGACCGTGGAGACCATCGAGAGCAGATTCGGAATCTTCGTTGCGGCGCCGTAGACACCCGCCGCCGTGCCGTCCACCATATGCCGGATGAACAGGCGGTCGGAAAAGCCCGTGATGATCCAGAGGATCGCCGTCGGGATGAGCGGGAGCGAGAAGCGGAGCATGACCTCGAGCAGCTCCCTGTCCACATATTGGAAGGAGAAGAAGCGCCCGTGCCTTGCAAGCGTCCAGACCGTCACGCCGGAGAGGAAGTCCGAGAGCATCACAGAGACCATAAAGCCCGTGATGCCGAGCTTCAGCCAGCCGATGAACACCACATTGAAGATAAAGAGCGTCAGCGTGCAGAAAATGCCGTCCGCGGCATAGAGCTTCACGAAATTGCGTGCTCTGGCGAACTGCGTCGAGAGCTGCCGGAAGCAGGAGATGATGACATATCCGAGCAGCAGCGGCACATAATGCCGGATGTCTCCGTAGAGCAGCAGGAGCGGCGACAGGAGCAGAAAGGCGCCCGCACCGCAGAGCAGCACGACAATCGCATTGGAGAAGACCGCACGCTTTTCATAGTTTTTGTCAAGCCCGTAACGGATGATCGCGTCGGTAATAGAGAAACTGACGACCGGAATCAGGAAATTCGCACACATCTCCAGCACTTCCTTCGTGTTGAAGAGCGACGCTTCCAGATTGGCGGTATAAAGCCTTGTCAGCAGGAAGGCGAGCAGCTTGGAGCTGAAGCTTCCGATCGCAAACACGGCAGTATTGAGCGCCAGCGTTTTATATTTATTCATGCAGTAACCCTTTCTGATATTTCCCTGAAGAAAAGGATATACAATCTATATTATACCAGATTTTTCGGCGTTCGTCAACTATTTTTCGGCGCCGCAGGATTATCACAGAATTTTCATTCTTTGTTCATATTCTGTTCATATTCCCGCTTGCAAAATCCGGAGAAATATTGTATACTATATCTTGTATAACTATAATGATACGCAGATTCTGCGAAACAGATACAGGCTCACAGGAGGGATTCAGAAATGGCTATGGAAAAGGTTCTGGTCGTAGACGACAATCAGGATATCTGCAATGTGCTGCGGCTCTATCTTGAGAAGGAAGGCTACACCGTCATGATCTCCAATGACGGCGAGGAAGCCGTGACCAAATTCAATACGCTGCACCCGGATATCGTGCTGCTCGACGTCATGCTCCCCGGCATGGACGGCTGGCAGGTCTGCCGGGAGATCCGCAAGAAGTCAAATGTTCCGATCATCATGATCACCGCAAAATCCGAAACCTTCGACAAGGTGCTGGGGCTCGGTCTCGGTGCCGATGACTACATCGTCAAGCCGTTCGATACGAAAGAGGTCGTCGCACGCATCCGTGCGATCTCGCGCAGATGCGGACAGCAGCCCGCAGAAGCAGAGGTCCGCGAGGTGCATTACGACAAGCTCTCCGTCAATATGACGCGCTATGAGCTCAGAGTGGACGGCAAGGTCATCGACACGCCGCCGAAGGAGCTCGAGCTGCTCTACTGCCTCGCCTCCAATCCGAACACGGTCTACACACGCGACCAGCTCCTCGACCAGGTCTGGGGCTTCGATTATTACGGCGACTCCCGCACGATTGATGTTCACATCAAGCGCCTGCGCGAAAAGCTCGAGGGCGTCTCCGATCAGTGGGAGATCCGCACGATCTGGAGCGTCGGCTACAAGTTCCATGTCAACGACCGCGACAAGGATAAGAAAGACTGACGCCGTATGCTGAAAAGTGTTTACAGCCGCATCTTCTATTTCTGCACCATCGTGCTGATGTTTGCCTGTGCGCTGACAGGTCTTGTCGTGCAGATCAGCGCAAACCGCATGCACGAAAAGGAAGCCTACGCGAGCTTCGACAGCACCGCCCGCATGCTCATCAACAAGCTGCACGAGATCGACGCGCAGTCTGACGAGCTGCCGGTCTCCGCGATGCAGTCGGAGCTCAAAACCTATACGATCAGCGAGAATGTTGACTGCTACCTCTTCAATGCGGCGGGGGTCTGTCTGGTGCGCTCCGATTACAGCGCCTCGCCGGTCGTGCTTTCCACCGCGCTCATGGCGGAGGCAAACAAGGCGCCCTACTGCAAGATGGGCGGCGAGAGCGGCAATTTCTCCGAGCCGACCGCAACCTATGTGGAGCAGCTTGAGCTGCACGGTGCCTCCTGCTATCTGATGCTGATTTTCCCGGTCGCCTATGTCAGCGACTTCTCCGCGAAGCTGCTGGCAGTGCTCTGCATCTCCGTGCTCGTGATCGGCGTGCTCGGTGCCGGGCTCTTTTATATCAATACCGCACGGCTCCTGAAGCCGCTGACCGTCATCACGCAGACGGCGGAGGAATACGCAAAGGGCGATTTCTCCCCGCGCCTCAGCCCGACCGGCGAGCCGGAGCTCGACCGCCTGACGGAAACCATGAACCGCATGGCGGATTTCATCGACAGCAACGAGCGCAGCCGCAAGCGTTTCATCTCGGATGTCTCCCATGAGCTGAAAACACCGATGACAACCATCGGCGGCTATGTGGATGCGATTTTAGACGGCGCTGTCCCGAAGGATGAGGAACGGCACTATCTGGAGACCGTCTCCTCAGAGGTGCAGCGCATGTCCCGCATGGTGAACTCCATGCTCAACATCTCGAAAGTTGAAGCGGGCACGCTCGCCCCGAATTTCACTCGCTTTGACATTACGCATCTGCTGATCAAAACGCTCCTGCTCTTTGAGCAGAAGGCGGAGGAAAAGCATCTGACCGTCGCAGGGCTGGAGGAATGCCCGCGCACATCTGTCGTCGCCGACAAGGATCTCATGCAGCAGGTGTTCTATAACCTCACGGAAAACGCGATCAAGTTTGTCAATGAGGGCGGCACGCTGACACTTGCTGTCGATGCCGACGCAGAACAGGCGCATATCCGCATCCGCAACAGCGGCGAGGGTCTCAGCGAAGACGAGATCCCGCATGTGTTCGAGCGCTTCTACAAGACCGACGCCTCCCGCGGCAAGGATACCACCGGCGTCGGACTCGGGCTCTCTATCGTCAACCGCATCATGGTGCTGCACGGCGGCACGGTCACGGTCAAGAGCGTGCAGGGAGAGTATACGGAATTTGTCGTGAGCCTGCCGCTCACACAGGAAGCCGCAGCACCGAAGGAATCATAAGGAGCATAGAGATGGAAGATTTCCCGCAGACACCCGCAGAGCCGACCGGAGAGCCGGTCTCTCTGCCGGATCCCGTTCAGTCCGACGCGCCCGCGCCGGAGCTTCCGCCGCAGCCGCCGCAGGAAGAGGAGGCAGCGTCCCCTGCCCTGCCCGGGCAGCCGGAAGCTGCGCCCGCAGAGCCGGAAGCTGCTCCGCAGAAAACAATCGCGCAGATTCTTGAAGATTTTGTCTCCGAAGCCCCCCCGCAGGAAGATCTCACAGATATGGCTGAAATTGACAGCATGCTCGCGCGCGATCCGGGCGCACCGCCTCTGCCTCCGCAGTCTCCTGCGGAAGATCGCGCACCGTTTTCGCAGTATGAAGAAGCCGCAGAGGAAATTCCCCCGCGGCATACGGCACTGCGCGTGCTTGCGTTTCTGTTTGCATTTCTCGTGCTGGCATTCGCCGTGTTCTGCATCATCTGGGATCTGAAAAAAGGCACCTCCTCCGGCGGCTACCGTGCCGGTGACAGCGTGCATGTCGAAATCGTGCAGCAGGCGCATCCCGCCTCGGATGCCGCAGAAGCCGACGAAAACGGCAGATACACCACAGAGGGCATCGCAGAATGCATCATGCCGAGCATCGTCGAGATCTATACATATACAGACGGCAAGATGGCAGGCAGCGGCTCCGGCATCATCCTTTCCGAAGACGGCTATATCGCGACCAACGCGCATGTGGTCGCCGACGCGGATGCCTTCGCCGTGCGCTTCTTCAACGGCAGCGAGGATGACGACAAACAGGTCGATGCCGCGCTGATCGGGCACGATACCAAGACAGATCTCGCGGTCATCAAGGTCGCCGTCTCGGGATTAAAGCCCGCGACCTTCGGCGATTCCGACCAGATGAAGCTCGGCGAAGCAGTCTGCGCGCTCGGCAATCCCGCAGGTCTCAGCGGCTCGATCTCGACGGGCATCATCTCCGGCAAGAACCGCAAGGTGCGCGCCAGCTCCAATAATTTTGAGATGGAGTGCTTCCAGACCGACGCCGCGATCAGCCCCGGCAATTCCGGCGGTGCGCTCGTCAATATGTACGGGCAGGTCATCGGCATCACATCGTCGAAATATGCCGCAAGCGTCATGTTCGGCGGCACTGCTTATGAGGGTCTCGGCTTCGCGATCACGGTCAATGAAGCGCTGCCGATTCTCAAGGAGCTGCTGGAGCAGGGCTATGTCAGCGGCAGAGTGCGTGTCGGCATTTCTTTCATCGAGCACGACAATGCGATTGCGGAGCTCACGGCGCAGGCTGAGGCAGAAGGCAAGACCTTCATCGTCCCGAAGGAGCTGGAGAAGATCGGCGTGTATGTCAAGACGGTCGATCCCGATTCCGATATCAATAACACGATCTTTGAGCCGGGCGACTGGATCCTGACGATGAACGGCTATGAGGTCACGGATTACGATTCGCTGAGCGGCGCGCTCTCGGGCTGTGTCGGCGGCGACAGCGTCCACTGCCGCTGCGGCAAGATTCAGGAAGACGGCACGCTGAAAACCTACGAGATCGACTTCCGCCTGCTGGAAGACCAATCCGGCGAATACTAGCCCGGAGCCCGGAGCCCGTGCAGGCGGCCCGGAGCCCGGGCGGGCGCTGTGCCTCCGGTCGCCCGGCCGAAGTCGCCCAATGACAACCCATTGACGCTGCTGTTCGCAGCTATTGGACATTTCGTGCTCCCTGTATCCGTTCTTCTGTCATGGGTGAAGTCAAACATGATAAAGGCACGAACAGTGCCGTGTCTTTTTGCAATAGGGCGAAGGCTGCCGCCGCCCCCGTAGGCAAAACGCTCGCGGGGGCTCCCCGCAACGAAAAGCACGGCTGATGATCGGTCAGCCGTGCTTTCGGATGAAGTAGAGAGGTATATTAAATTTATCATGATTCTGGTTATAGTATAACACAAGATACAGTGAAATGCTTGGCTATTTTCTCAATATTTCGTGAACATTTTATGAACACACGCAGAAAGGCGGTTTTTTCGCATGCAAGCCCCGATTTTCGACAGCCATTCGCACTACACAGACGAAGCCTTTGACCCCGACCGCGCCGCGCTGCTCTCGTCATTCCCGGAGAAAGGAATCGTCCGCTGCATGGTCTGCGGCACCGACCTCCCGACCTCGCAGGACTGCATCGCACTCGCAGAGCAGTTCCCGGAGCTGATCGTCACCGCAGTCGGCGTACACCCGGAGACACCCGACGCCCCGGAAGGCTGGCTTGACCGCCTGCGGGAGATGGCAAAGCATGAGAGCGTACACGCGATCGGTGAGATCGGCCTTGATTATCACTACGAGGGCTATGACAAGGCAGCGCAGCAGAAGATCCTGCGGGAACAGCTCGCGCTTGCAAAGGCGCTCAGTCTGCCGGTCATCCTGCACTGCCGCGATGCAATGGGCGATATGCTTTCCATCCTGCGGGAGATGCTCCCCCTCCGCGGCGTGATGCACTGCTTCGGCGGCTCTGCGGAGTCGGCGCAGGAGGTACTCGCGATGGGGCTCTATATCGGCTTCACGGGCGTCATCACATTCAAGAACGCAAAGAAGCCGCTCTCGGCGCTCCGCAGCGTTCCGCTTGACCGCCTGCTGCTTGAGACCGACTGCCCCTATATGGCGCCGGTGCCCTTCCGCGGGCAGCGCTGCGACAGCACGATGCTGACGGAGACAGCCGCAGTCATGGCGCGTGAAAAAGGCGTCAGCTATGAGGAAATCTGCCGCATCACCGCGGAAAACGCAGCAAGACTGTTCGGCGTCAGTCTCTAAGATCTGAATTGGAGGTACAGCATGGAAGAACATAAGCCCCGAAACGCCTTTGACATTCCAAAGGTATTCTATTTCAAAGCAGGCAACATCCACACCGGCAGCCGCGAGGGTCTCCGCTACCGCGTCGAGCCCGCAGACGGCATCCTGCATGTCGAGGTCTGGCGGCAGGACCTCTGCTATGAGATCATGCAGGAGCGCGGCGGCACGGAGGGCAGCGCGGAATTTCCCGTTTCTGAGGAGGGCTTTGATCAGATGCTCGCCTATCTGCAAAGCGAATATGACAAAAGTCATTGAAAGCTGACTGATTTTTTGCGGAAAGCTCTGCTTTCATTTGTGCAGCTCTACAAAAAATAGCCCATCTATCAAAATACCCCTTGATTTTTTTCTAAAACATGGTACAATAGATTTAGCACTCGGAGGCAGTGAGTGCTAAAGCGATCGCCTCCGGTATGCAATCATTCGTAAGGAGGAACCATATTATGACTATCAAACCTTTGGCGGACAGAGTTGTCATCAAGATGACCGAAGCTGAGGAGACCACCAAGAGCGGTATCATCCTCGCAGCTTCCGCACAGGAGAAGCCGCAGGTCGCAGAGGTCGTTGCAGTCGGCCCCGGCGGTGTTGTTGACGGCAAGGAGATTACAATGTATGTGAAGGTCGGCGATAAGGTGCTGCTCAGCAAGTATGCGGGCACCGAGGTCAAGCTGGACGGTCAGGAGTATACCATCCTGAAGCAGTCCGATATCCTCGCAATCGTCGAGTAAGAGAAAGGAGCGATTCACTATGGCAAAGCAGATCAAGTTCGGTGGGGACGCAAGAAAGGCACTGCAGGCAGGTATCGACCAGCTTGCGGATACCGTAAAGATCACCCTCGGACCGAAGGGCAGAAATGTGGTGCTCGACAAGAAGTTCGGCGCACCGCTGATCACCAATGACGGTGTGACCATCGCAAAGGAGATCGAGCTCGAGGATCCGTTTGAGAATATGGGCGCACAGCTCGTCAAGGAAGTCTCCGTCAAGACCAACGACGCAGCCGGCGACGGCACCACGACCGCAACCCTGCTCGCACAGGCAATCATCCGTGAGGGCATGAAGAACATCGCGGCAGGCGCAAACCCGATGATCCTGAAGAAGGGTCTCGAGAAGGCAGTCGCAGCAGCAGTCGAGAGCGTCAAGGGCAATTCCAAGGCTGTTGACGGCAGCGATGACATCGCAAGAGTCGCAACCGTTTCTTCCGCAGATGCAGAGATCGGCAAGCTGATCGCAGACGCGATGGAGGAGGTCTCCAAGGACGGCGTCATCACCATCGAGGAGTCCAAGACCGCTGAGACTTACAGCGAGGTCGTCCGCGGCATGCAGTTCGACCGCGGCTATATCAGCCCGTACATGGTCACAGATCCCGACAAGATGCAGGCTGTCTATGATGACGCACTGCTGCTCATCACCGATAAGAAGATCGGCAACATCCAGGAGATCCTGCCGCTGCTCGAGCAGGTCGCAAAGGCAGGCAGACCGCTCGTCATCATCGCTGAGGATGTCGAGGGCGAGACGCTCACCACGCTGATTCTGAACAACCTCCGCGGTTCCTTCAAGTGCGCAGCCGTCAAGGCTCCGGGCTTCGGCGACCGCCGCAAGGAAATGCTCAGAGACATCGCAATCCTGACCGGCGGCGAGGTGCTGACGCAGGATATCGGTCTTGAGCTCAAGGATGCTACGCTTGCACATCTGGGCAATGCACGCCAGGTCGTCATCACCAAGGAGAACACGACCATCGTCGGCGGCGCAGGCCAGCAGGCTGACATCGAGGCAAGAGCTGCACAGATCCGCTCCGAGATGGAGAACTCCACCTCCGATTACGACAAGGAGAAGCTCCAGGAGCGCCTTGCAAAGCTGATCGGCGGCGTGGCTGTCATCAAGGTCGGCGCTGCAACTGAGGTCGAGATGAAGGAGAAGAAGCTCAGAGTCGAGGATGCTCTCGCTGCAACGAAGGCTGCTGTCGAGGAAGGCATCGTCGCAGGCGGCGGCGTCGCACTGCTGAATGCTGCGGACGCTGTCAAGGCACTGGTCGATTCGCTTGAGGGCGATGAGAAGACCGGCGCTGCGATCATCCTGCGCGCACTCGAGGAGCCGATCCGTCAGATCGCTGCAAACGCAGGTCTTGAGGGCTCTGTCATCATCGAGAACATCCGCCGTGCAGGCAAGGCAGGCTACGGCTTCAATGCCTACACCGAGGAATACACCGACATGATCCCGGCGGGTATCGTCGATCCGACGAAGGTCACCCGTTCGGCGCTGGAGAATGCGGCATCCGTCGCGGCAATGGTGCTCACCACCGAGAGCCTTGTCACCGACATCAAGGAGCCGGCTCCGCCTGCTGCTCCGGCAATGCCCGGCGGCATGGATTATTGATCGCTCCCATAAGAAACAGAACGCGGGTCTCCGATTATTCGGGGACCCGCGTTATTCGTATCCGCGTGCATTTCATATACCCTCTCCTCCCCGCAGAAAAATATTTTCCGGAAAATTGCAAAAAGGGCTTGACAACCGTGCATATACATGCTATACTGTATATACGCTGATATTGACAGTATATTCAAGGAGCGCTCA
Source organism: Oscillospiraceae bacterium (assembly GCA_016291435.1). Lineage (GTDB taxonomy): Bacteria > Bacillota > Clostridia > Oscillospirales > Ruminococcaceae > Firm-04. Next base: position 15,892 of record JAEEXH010000029.1, on the reverse strand, counting down.
GAATGAAAATTGTCATTAAAAACAAATCAGAGCTGCCGATCTATGAACAGATCGAGCAGCAGATCAAGGCGCAGATCTTAGACGGGACGATCGCGGAGAATGCGCAGCTCCCCTCGATCCGTCAGCTTGCGCGTGATCTCAAAATCAGCATCATCACGACTACCCGTGCCTATAACGATCTTGCAGATGAGGGATTCGTCATCTCGGTCGCGGGCAAAGGCTATTTCGTCAGCCCGCGCGGCGATGAGCTCATGCGGGAGCGGATGCTGTTTGAAATGGAGGACGGCTTGCAGAAGGCTGTCACCAACGGCAGAAACGCCGGTCTCACAAACGATGAGATCCGGGCTGCACTTGAGCAATTTCTGGAGGAATGAGACATGGAGAACATTCTTGAGATCAAGGGGCTTTGCAAAAAGTATGACGGTTTTGCGCTGCGGGATGTGAGCTTCTCCCTGCCGCGCGGCTATATCATGGGCTTCGTCGGACAGAACGGCTCCGGCAAGACCACCACGATCCGTTCGATTCTCAATATGGCGCAGAAAGACAGCGGCAAGATCACGGTGTTCGGGCTGGACAGCGTCACAGATACCATCACGATCAAGGAGCGTCTGGGCGTGGTCTTCGACAGCCTCTATCTCGCCGAGCACCTGAATGTGAAGCAGATCGAGCGGCAGCTGAAGCCCTTTTACAAAGACTGGGACAGCGCAGAATTTGCACGCAGAATCAAGGAATTCGACCTGCCTGACAACCGCCCCGCCGGCGATTTCTCGAAGGGCATGAAGATGAAGCTGATGATCGCAGTCGCGCTCTCGCACAAGGCGGAGCTCATCATTCTCGATGAGCCGACAAGCGGTCTGGATCCCGTTGCGCGTGACGAGCTGCTGGATATCCTCGCGGAATACATCGAGGACGAAAACCGCGGCGTACTCTTCTCCACGCACATCACCGCCGATGTGGAGCGCATCGCCGACTATGTGACGATCCTCCATGCGGGCAAGGTCTGGTTCACCGGCACGAAGGATGCACTCACCGAGCGCTATGTCATCATCAAGGGCGATGCCGCAGAGCTCCCGCAGAGCGCACGGGAAAAGTGCATCGGCTTCCACAATTACCGCAACGGCTTTGAAGCGATGTTCCCCGCTGAGGACGCCGCGCTGCTCCCCGATGTGATCGACACCGAAAAGGCAAGCATTGACGAGATTCTGGTCTATATCGCAAAGGAGGATAAGCATGAAAGAGATACTGCATCTGATACGGTTTGATTATCTGACAGTGTGCGGCAGTGTCCCGGTCTATCTTGTCTGCATGGCAGGCGCCGCAGCCGCAGGCTTGTTCCTCACGCCGATCTTCGCGGTCTATGCGGTATTTATCATGTTTGTGCTCACCGTGCCGCTGCAAAAGAAAACAGAGCAGAAGGTCTACGGCGTGCTGCCGGTCTCCCGCAAAAATATCGCCCGCGCACGGCTGCTCTATTTCTGGGCGGTGATGTTCGTGACCGAGCTCATCACCGTCGCGGTCGGGCTGCTTTCGGTCCGCTTGAAGCTCAGCCGCTTCGTGCTCCCGCAGGATTCGCAGTTTGTGCAGATGAACGCAGAGAGCTTCGATATGCCCGCAGGTGAGATCATCCTGATCGGAGCAGTCGTCTTCGCAGCGGTCGGCGCCTTCATGCTCTATATGGAGATGATGGGCGAGATCTTCGGGCGCGAGAATGAAATGAAGATCCTGGTCATCTCGCTGGGCGTACTGATCGCGCTTGTCTTCGGATTCTTCGCGCTCTCCGCCAACGATATTCTCCCGATGCTTTCCTTTGAGGGTGACAGCACCTATCCGCTCGTCCCGTCGCTCATCAAAAGCGTCATCTGGAATCTGGCTGTCTTCGTGCTGGCCTGCATCTTCGGCGAGATCACCGCGCGCGTGCAGAGCAGGCGCGAGCTGTAAGGAGGTGCTGACATGAACCGTATCCGCGATCTGATCCGCATGGATTTCATCACCATGAACGGCGGCAAAAACAACATGAAGTCGCTGGCAATCATCTCGACGCTGCTGATGCTGCTGGGCGGATTCTTTATATCCCCGCTGTTCGGCGCCGTGATCACGCCGCTGACCGTCGCAGGCTTCTTTCCGATCATGATTTTTCAGAATGAGATCAAGTATCACGCAGAAAAGCTCCCGGCGCTGCTGCCTGTCCGCCGCCGCGATCTGGTGACCTCCCGCTTTCTCATGATGACCGGACTCTACGCCGCCGTCATCTTCATCTGCTATCTTGTCATGCTGATCTCTATGCTGACCGGCTTCTATAAGCAAGCAATGAACGGCGAGGATCTGCTCAGTATGCTGGCGCAGAAAACGCAGTTCACCGAGTACGGGCTGTTTCATCTTGCAGTGTGTATCGGTGCTGCTGCCGGGCTGAAGATTATTTCTATCACCCTGAAGCAGTATTTTTCAGACAGCTCGATCCTCGCAGCCGCGCTCGGGGTCAAAGAACAGAACGGGAAAAAGAATAAGCAGCGTGCTGTCTCTTCCGTCATCATCATCGCCGTCACAGTTCTGATTATGCTGGTGCTCGGCGGTCTCATCCCCATCGGACCGGCATTTTCCCTGATCTTTGAAATGCTGATGCAGCTGGCAGCCATCGCAGACGGCTGGATCTTCGGCATCGTGGTGCTCGCCGCGGCAGCTTGCAGCGCATTCTATGACTATGTCTGCACCGTGCTCAGCTATGACGAAAAGGAAATCTGAAAGGAGGGCGGCACATGAAACAATGGCTTACAAAATTCGCGGCAGTGCTCTGTGCGGGCGCGATGCTCGCAGGCATGCCGGTGACGGCTTCTGCGGATGCCTCTGAGACCGTGCTCCCCTCCGGCATCACAGTCGGGGAATTTGAGCAGGCGCTCACGGATTTCGCCGCAGAAAGCGACAAGTATATGAACGCGCCGGAATATATCTCCGCGGCAGTCGGCGTCTTTCAGGGCGAGGATGTGCTCTATACCGGCTATTTCGGCGAGGTGAACCGCGCAGAGCATATCAAAGCGGACGAGAACGCGGTCTATGAATGGGGCAGCATCTCGAAGACGCTGATCTGGGTCAGCGTGATGCAGCTCTGGGAGCAGGGCAAAATTGATCTGGAGCGCGACATCCGCGATTATCTCCCGGAGGGCTTCTTTCAGCATCTTTCCTATGACGAGCCGATCACGATGCTGAACCTCATGAATCACAACGCCGGCTGGCAGGAGACCACCCGCGCGATCTGGGAGGAGGATGAATCCCGGATCCCGGCGCTCGGCGATGCGCTCAGAGCGATCGAGCCGGCACAGGTACACCGCCCGGGCGAGGTCGTCGCCTATTCCAACTACGGCGCGGCAGTCGCAGGCTATGCGGTCGAGTGCATCACCGGCACCGACTACTGCGAATATGTCAACGAGCACATCTTCAAGCCGCTCGGCATGACGCACACCGCGCTTGATCCCGCACGCCGCGACAACGCATGGGTCAGGGAGCAGCGCGGAAAGAGTCATTCCTATACCATCGCCTCGATGCCGATGAACACCTATGTCATCGACAAGGGCACAAGAGAAGCGTTCATCCCCGCCTATCCCGCAGGCGCGGCGGCAGGCACGGTCGGCGATCTCATGACCTACGCGCAGGCGCTGGTCAGCGACGAAGCACCGCTCTTTGAAAAGCCCGGGACGCAGGCGTTCCTGTTCTCCGGCACCGATTTCTACGGCGATTCCGAGATTCCCATATGCTGCCACGGCTTCTGGTGCACAGAGGGCGCAGTCCGCTATTACGGCCACAGCGGTGCAACCGTCTTCGGGCAGGCAGACATGGAGATTGATCCCGTCAGCAAAACCGGCGTCGTCGTGATGGTGAATGAACAGGCAGGAAACTGGTTCAATCAGAGTGCGGCATCGCTGGTCTTCGGCAGCATGTCCCCCGGCGCCTGCGGCGAACCCGTCTCCGATCAGGCGCCCGATATCAGCGGCAAATACGTCCCCGCGCGCGGCACCCCTTACGGCATGATGCGGTTCACGGAACTGTTTTCCTCGTTCACGCTCGATGAGGAAGAAGGCATCGCATTTGACGATCTCGGAAACGGTGTGATTCAGATGCGCAGCGAAACAGACGGAGCAATCGTGTTCGGCGTGCGGCAGGATGCAGACGGTCTCACGATCGAATCACCGTCGGCTGATCTGCTGCCCTCGAAGGGCATTCTCCCGCAGCTCCTGCTCTTCGCGTTCTATATGCTGGCGGCAGTCGCGGCATATTACATGCTCCGCATCCGCATAAAGCTCACGCAGAAGCACAAGTGGCAGGGCTACGGCGGGTCGAAGGTGATCGGCGCGGGCTTTGCGGCACAGCTTGTCTCCGTGCTCTCGCTGCTCGTGATGTTCACGGTCTATTATGCGTATTACGGCGGTCTGCCGGATGCGGCGGCAGCAGGCATCGGCACCGTGCAGATGATCTGTCTTGCGGTGTGCGTGATCGCGGCAGTGCGTGCAGTGATCGGCATATTCACGGCAAAGGGCAGCCGCGCACCGGCTCTGTGGTACGGCGTCTGCGCAGCGGGCAATCTGCTGACGGCAGCGGCGATCCTCGTCTTCAGCCTTTACCGCTTCTGGGACTGCTGAGTCCCGGTCTCACATCATAGATAACGCCCCTGTTGCAGCGGTCTGTAACAGGGGCGTGTTTTTTATCAATTTACAATGGGCACAGCGAATTGCACATTCAAATATCCTCCGCATAGAGCGCCGTCTGCGCCGCGTAGGAATAGAGCACATGTCTCCGCGGCGTGATGCCGGTCTCCGAAAAGAGCTGTGTCATTGTCACAAAGCGGAAGCCGCGGCGTTTCAGCTCCGGCAGAATCTCCCGCAGCGCCTCGACGGTCTGCACATTGCCCTTCTGATCGTGCAGCAGGATGATGCCGTCCGGCTTCGCCTTCGCAAGGACGCCCGCGACCCGTTCTGCCGCCGTCACCTCCGGGTCAAAATCATTGACGCCGTATCCTGAGACAAAGGGCATGGGAATCTCGTCAAACATCCGTTCGCTCACTGCAATATACGGCGGACGGAAAAAACGCGGCGCCTCCCCTGTCACGGCCAGGATGCGCGCAGTCGTATCGGCGATCTCGTGCCGGAGTTCCGCGCTGCCGAGCTTCGAGAGATCGGCATGCGAAAAGGAATGGTGACAGATCTCGCAGCCAAGAGAAAGCGCCCGCCGGATGATCGGTTCCGTCTCAGGCGTGATCTGTTTCCCGAGCAGGAAAAAGCTCGCCGCCGCGTGATGCATCTCCAGCAGATCGAGAATCTGCGGGGTGATCACGGAATCAGGGCCGTCATCGAAGGTGAGCGCAAGACGCTTCTCTTCCATTATTTCTTCGTTTTCTTGCCGAGAATCACACATGCGACCACAAGTGCAATCGCGATGACAGCGACCAGAATGTAGAGCAGGATGGGCGTATTGTCTCCCATCGGCAGCGCAGCAAGCAGAGCGGTAATCAGTTCAAACATATGAATTCCTCCGTTGTCAGAAATCGGGCGCCTGATCTAGGCACCTCACTGCCCTCTAGTGTATCACAAACTGCGGGATTTGTCAACCCGCACGCTGTCAGCTCCCGAGATATTCTTCAAGCGTCAGTCCGCTCGCACGGATCGCCGCAGCGTTTTCCTTTCCGACATAGCGGTAATGCCACGGCTCGTAGTTGATGCCCGTGATGCTGTTTTTTCCGTCGGGATAGCGCAGGATAAAGCCGTATTCATGCGCGTGCTGTGCCAGCCAGTTGTAGACCGGCCAGCCGTTGCCGTCGGAGGAATTGATATCGACCGCGAGCCCGAGCTCATGCTCGCTGGTGCCCGGCACGGCGACATACTGCTCCGCAAGGCGCTTTGCCTCCGATTCGCTGTATCCCTGCGAGAGATAGGTGTTGATGCGGTTCTGCATGACCGTGACCTGATATTCATGTGTGCGGTAGCCCTCGCGGACAAAGGGCGAGAGACCCTGTGCGCGCATGGTGTCGAACATCGCCTGGAGATTCGGATAGATCCGCTCATCGACCGACTGCCCGCCGCGGAGCTCCACGCGGGAAACGGTCCAGCCCTCGGGCACAGCATGTGTGCGGTTGACCAGCGTGAGCAGCGGGTCGGCGGAGGGCTGCGGCGCATAGGCAGAAGCCTGTGTTTCCGGCGCCGCGGAGGAAGCTGCGGTTTCCGGCGCTGACGTCTGCACCGCGGAGGCTGCCGCTGTCGATGCTGCCGTTTCGGGCGCAGCAGAGGATGCCGCCGTCTCAGGCGCCGCAGCGGACGCAGGCGGCGCGGTATCCGGCGCAGCAGTCGTGGTCTCGGGCGCAGGGGTCTCCGTGGTTTTGGGCGCATCGGTCGTGGATTCCGAAGACGGCACCGTGCGGATGACGGTCGTATCGGAGACCGGCGGGAAGGTCACGGTCGGGACAGTCTCACTGACGGGAGATGCCGTGGTTTCTGCGCCGGAATCACCGCGCAACGCCTTGCTGCCGCATCCGACCAGCACACAGATCATCGACAGCGCAAGGATGACCGTACCGTAGGAGCCGCGGTTATGTTTTTTCTTCTGTTCCATGTTTTTTCACCTTGCATTTCTCTTTTTCCCTGTTTGGAATGCCAAAGCTATTATAACAGATTCCCGTTAAAAATGCAATGGAGCCGCACAAATATTCAGCCTATTTTCATGATTCTTCAAAATTCCTTAAATCTTTTCTGCCAGCAGGCGACAGCGTGAGCAGGAAGCTGAGCAGATAGAGGCTCCCGCCCGCAGCCGCCGCAGCCAGCACCGGCAGGAAGCGGCGGTCGGGGTATGCAGCAGAGAGTGCCCCGCAGAAATACCGTGCCGTACACGCGCAGAGCAGCCCGCAGGCACCCGGGCGCAGGAAGCAGCGAAGGAGCGGCAGTGCCGTTTCCGTGCGGCGGGTGAAGCAGCGCCAAGCCAGCAGCAGAATCAGCAGATAGCAGAGCAGCGTCGAGAGCGCCGCCCCGCTGAGCCCCATCCGCGGGATGAGCAGCAGATTCCCGAGGAGCTTGACGCCCGCGCCGCAGAGCATCACCGTGACGGTATCGCCCGCAAAGCCCGCCGCCTGAAGCATGCTGAACAGCGGGTAGGCAGGCGCCGCAAAGAGCACCGCAATCCCGAGCCAGCGCAGGGGTGCCGCCGCCGCTGTGATCTCCGCCCCGCGTGCCGCAAAGAGCAGCCGGAGGATCGGCTCAGAGAGTGCAGAAACCGAAAGTCCCGCAGGCACCGCCAGAAACGCCGTCCGGCGGAGCACTGTCTCTGCCTGCCGCCGCATCGCAGCCCTGTCGCCGCGTGCATAGCTCCCCGCGAACGCCGGCAGCACGCCCTTCCCGAGCATATTCGTCACCGAGGGCACGAGGTTGAACACCGTCACTGCAAGCCCGGAATAGGCACCGTAGCTGAAATTTGCCGCTTCCGATGCCGCCTCTGCCGAAAGGGATGCCGGAAGACCGAAGCGCAGCGGATCACGGAGCATCGCCGCAGAGAGCACCCGCAGCCCCGCCGCAAGGTCAATGAGCGTCGTGAGATTGGTCACCAGCGATGCCGCCGCGACCGGCAGAAGCACTTGCAGGAGCGCCCGCCGGATTCTTCTGTCCGCCTCCGGGTCGGCAGGATACTGCGGCACAGGGTCGGCACGGCGCTTTGTGTCAAAGCAGAGGAGCGTCAGCGTGCCGAGCAGCGTCGAGAGCGTGACGCCGAAGATCGCGGCAGCCGCAGCCGCCTCCGTGAGGCTTGTGCCGCGGGGCAGCAGACGGAGCACCGGCTCCGGAAAGACAAACACCAGACGGCAGAGCAGCAGTCCGAAGACCACACGCCCGATCCCCTCTGTCACCTGCGAGACCGCCGTCGGCGTCATGCGGCGGCAGCCCTCATGCAGCCCGCGCAGCACCGCATTCACGCAGCAGATGCAGACCGCCGGGGAAAAGAGCTTCACCGCGAGCGCTGCACGGCTGTTTTGCAGGAGCGTGCCGCAGAGCGCATCCGCCGAGAGAAAGAGCAGCAGGCTTCCCGCCGCGCCCCCGAGCCCGAACATTTTTCTTGCCGAAGCTGCGATCCTTGCAGCGTCCGCGCGGTTTCCCTTCGCGTGCGCACCTGCCGTCAGCGCCGCGACTGCCGTGTTCATGCCGGTCACCGAGAGCGCGAAGACCGGCAGAAACAGCCCGTATGCACAGGAATAATACCCCATGCCCGTGCCCCCGAGCAGCGCCGTCAGCGGGATGCGGAACACCGCCCCGAGCATCTTTGCAAGCAGCGCCGAGCCCATCAGCCAGACAGACCCGCGCAGCACCGACTGTTCCCTTGTCTGCATGCGATCATCTCCGATTCTGCAATCTGCCGAAAAAATCATCCGATAATGAAAAATATGTTGCAAAAACAGAAAATATGTGTTATAATAACTCTGTGCCTGCGCACAAATCCATGCGGCAGACCTTGTGCCGCATCCCGAAAGGAACGATCACATTATGGCAGATAAAGAAAAGAATCCCTTTGGCAGAAGAATCCCCGTCAGCCGCCCCTTCCTCACCACGCGGCTCTCGGCGCTCCGTGTCCCCGCTTCGCATTTCACGCAGTATATGACAGAGAGCACCGTCTACGGTGTTGTCGTTGACATGCCGATGGGCGGCAATGTCATCACCACGCTCGCATGTTATATCAACGGCGCGGCGAATCTCTATTTCAGCAACGGCGGCGATTATTCCGGCGCTGCACAGCGCTATCCGGGCGTCGTGCAGGCGACCAGACTCTTTGTCAATTTCGCACCGAAGATGATCGCTGAGGGCATGGCAAAGACCGATTCGCTCGAGCTCCCCGCAACCAGCTATCACTATGCCTACATCCTCACGACCGGCGGCATCTACCGTCTTGCGCTCGATCACAGCGCTGCAAACAAGGATCCGCAGGAGCGCACCTTCATGAGCCTCTATCAGCGCGTGATGGGCGAGCTCCGTGCCGCACAGATGAAGGATGAGGCTGCGGGCATCGACCCGAAGGCGGCTGCAAAGCGCGGCTGATTCCCGATATGAAGGAGTAATACTTATGGCAGAACAGGCTACCACCGAAAAGAAGCAGCGCATCTTCAGCGCGATTCAGCCGACCGGCGTCTTCACGCTCGGCAATTACATCGGCGCGATCCGCAACTGGGATACGCTCCAGAAAGAATATGAGTGCATCTACGCGATTGCCGATCTGCACGCGATCACCGTGAAGCAGGAGCCGAAGGATCTCCGCGCAAATTCCCTGCGCGCCTTCGCCCTGATGCTCGCCTGCGGCATGGATCCCAAGCGCAGCATCACCTTCATGCAGAGCCAGAATCCGAATCATGCGGAGCTCTCGTGGATTCTCTCCTGCTCGACCATGTTCGGCGAGCTCTCCCGCATGACGCAGTTCAAGGACAAGAGCCAGCGCCACGCCGACAACATCAACGCAGGCCTTTTCACTTACCCCGTGCTGATGGCAGCCGATATCCTTGCGTATAATGCGGATCTCGTGCCGATCGGTGCAGACCAGAAGCAGCATCTTGAGCTCGCACGCAATATCGCCATCCGCTTCAACCAGCGCTTCGGCGAGACCTTCACCGTGCCGGACGGCTATTTCCCGAAGCAGGGCGCCCGCCTCATGTCGCTCCAGGATCCGACAAAGAAAATGTCGAAATCTGACGAAAATGCGAATGCCTGCGTCTTCATCCTCGATGACAAGGACACCATCCTGCGCAAGTTCAAGCGCGCCGTCACCGATTCCGACACCGTTGTCGCTTACCGCGAGGGCAAGGACGGCATCAACAACCTCATGACGATCTATTCCGCCGTCACCGGCAAGAGCTATGAGGAGATTGAGCGTGAATTCGACGGCAAAGGCTACGGCGATTTCAAGATCGCCGTCGGTGAGGCAGTTGCCGATCACCTTGAGCCCGTGCGCACCGAATATGCACGTCTCAGCGCGGATAAACAGTATCTGCTTGACTGCATGAAGACCGGCAGCGAGCAGGCTTACCGCATCACGAGAAAGACGCTCTCGAAGGTTTACCGCAAAGTCGGTTTCCTCGACCGCTGATTGATTGTATATTCTAACGAATTTTGCGGAAGAAACACCGCACGATTTGTGAAAGCATCCGTATTGTGCGAAAATGCTTGCATTTTCTGGAAAAATGGAGTAATATTAAGACGATATGAAAACTTCTGAGGAAACACTTGCCCGCCTGCGCGAATGCCCGCATTACGGCATCGCGGAGCTCAGAGAAATCATGCAGGCGCTCCGCAGCGAAAACGGCTGCCCCTGGGATAAGGAGCAGACGCACAGAAGCATCCGGCAGGATCTGCTGGAGGAGTGCTATGAGGCGGTCGAGGCGATCGACATGGACAGCGTTCCGATGCTGCGAGAGGAGCTCGGCGATGTGCTGCTGCAGGTCGTCTTCCACTGCCAGATCGAGGCGGAGCAGGGGCATTTCACCTTCGACGACATCTGCGATGAGCTTTGCAGAAAGCTCGTTGTGCGGCACCCGCATGTCTTCGGCGATGTGCAGGTCGCAGGCAGCGACGATGTGCTCCGCAACTGGGACGCGATCAAGGCGGAAACCAAACAGCAGGAAACCGCGACCGATACGCTGGAGGGCGTCTGCAAGGCGCTCCCCGCACTCATGTATGCACAGAAGCTCGGCAAGAGAGCCGGACGCGCCGGCATGGACTGGAAAAACGCAGAGGATGCGTTTCAGTATATCCGCCGCGAGACCGATGAGCTCGAAGAAGCCATGCAGTCCGGCGATGCGGATGCGGTTTCCGAGGAGCTCGGCGATCTGCTCTTTTCCTGCGTGAACACCGCACGGCATCTGCATGTCGATGCGGAAACTGCGCTCAGAGCGGCATCGGAGAAGTTCCTCCGCCGCTTTGCTGAGACCGAAAAGCGTGTCACCGCCGACGGCAAGCGCATGCAGGATCTGCCGATTGAGGAACTGGACATCTACTGGGACGACGCAAAAAAAGCACTGCACTGACAAACAGGGTAATGATCTGCGTGACAAAGCGCAGACAAAAATACAAGATACAGAGATCAATGTGGAGGATGTAACCATGACCAAAATCGAACTCATCACCGCGCTTGCACAGAAGGGCAGCTGCACCCGCAAGGAAGCTGACGAGGCACTCTCGCTTGTGACCGATGTCATCATCGAATCGCTGATCAAAGGCGAAAAAGTCCACCTGACCGGCCTCGGCACCTTCGAGATCCATGAGCGCAAGGCAAAGGAAACCAAGAACCCGCGCACCAAGAAGAACATGGTCGTGCCGGCAAAGAAGGCTCCGGCATTCCGTGCGTCGAAGTCGCTGAAGGAAGCTGTCAACAAGAAATGAGACTGGACAAATACCTCAAGGTCTCGCGCCTGATGAAGCGCCGCACCGTTGCGAATGAAGCCTGCGATGCAGGGCGCGTCTCAGTGAACGGCAAGCCTGCGCGTGCCTCCTATGAAGTGAAGGTCGGTGATCTCATTGAGATCCCGCTCGGGCAGAAGACGATGCGTGTCCGCGTGGCGGGCATCTCGGAGACCGTGCGCAAGGAGCAGGCGGCTGAGCTTTACACAATCGAACCGTAACAAAAGCGGCACAGCAGAGACCAACTGCTGTGCCGCTTGGCTTGTCAAAAAGGTATCGCTTCGCGATGATTGATAATGGGCTCTGCCCAAACCCGCTTAAGGAGCACTGCCCCTTAAGAATCCCATTTTTCTCAGGATTCACGCATTTACGTTATTTTACTATACCGGGATTTCAAAGGGAGATTTGCCCCTTTGCAGGGACTTGGGCGGAGTTTCCCAATATCAATCCGTCGGAGGCACTTTCTCTAAAGACTGAGCGGCACAGCAGAGACCAACTGCTGTGCCGCTTGGCTTATGTATTGCTGAAATCAGTATGTGCAGCTCCAGATCGGGTTTCTCGAAATGACCGTGAGCTCGATCGTATCGCGCTCGCCGGGTGCAAGACTGCCGCTGTATCGGATGTCGATCTTCGACGAGGAATAGCTCATGGAGCCGGAGGTGTTGCCGCTGGTGCAGCCGACATGAATGATATTCACCTCATCGCCGCAGGTGATCGAAAGCATCTTTGTGCCGGTCAGAGGCGCGTTGCCGCTGTTGGTCACCTTGATATGCAGCTTCTGCTGACAGTTGCCGGAATAGGATTCGTGTCCGTCGGCGGTGCAGCTGGTGATCCTGATGACCGCGACCTTCGGCTCTGTCGTTGTCGTGACAGTCGTCGTGGTGCGGACAGTCGTTGTTGTGCGGACCGTGGTGGTCGCACGGGTAGTGACCGTTGTGCGCACAGTTGTGCGTGCAGTGGTGTGCGCCGTGGTCGGTGCAGTGACATTCTGTGCAGCGGTCACAGGCGGCGCCGTAACGGGCGCTGCGGTGGAAGGCGCCTGCGTTGCAGCAGCAGGCGGAATCTGCACGACGGGCGATGTTGCCGCGCTTGTACGCGCCGTTGTGGATGTCGTGACGCCGGTGCCGGTCGTCGCAGAGGAGCCGGTGCCGGTTGTTTCCGTTGCCAAAGCAGAGGTCGTTGTCTGCGAAGCAGCGGAGGTCTGTGCACGGGATGAGGTCACGGTCGCGATGGGCTGCGCCTCTGCCGCTTCTTCCGTGACGGTTTCCTCCGGCAGCGTAGTTTCCGCCGGCGGATCGGTCATTGTGGTTTCGGCAGTCGAAGCGGTTTCCGCAGGCTTCAGGAATTCCTGATCCTGTTTGCCGAACCGGATCCCTGCGAACACGACGGTTCCGATGATCACGGCGATGACGGCAAACACGGCGCCGAAGCGCGACAGCTTATGCAGATTCAGCGTATGGAATGCGCGGGAGCCTGCATGTGCGCCGGTCAGTGCCTTTCTCTGCCCGCGCATAAAGGATTCGGTTGCGCGTTCAAGATTGTCAATATCGGAAAAATCGCGTTTTCCCTTTGGTTTCTCACTCATGCTGCTCACCTCACTCTCTGTTAAATAATTTCCGCATACTTTCTATAATACAGTATAGCACATTCCCATCAACTTGTCAATGAAAAACAGATTCGTCGAAAAGATTTTGGATAAATCACCAGATTCAGGGCGTTCTCTCTGTGCAGATTGCCCTTACACAAAATAAAAAACAGCCGACCCCGAAACGGGATCGGCTGCTCGTTTGCAGCATCAGCCGCGGTTGAAACGCTTGTTGAAGCGCTCGACACGTCCGCCGGTATCGACCAGCTTCTGCTTGCCCGTGAAGAACGGGTGGCACTTGGAGCAGATTTCAACCTTGATGTCCTTCTTCGTGGAAAGAACCTCGATCACGTTGCCGCAGTGGCAGGTGATGGTGGTCTTTTCGCATTCCGGATGGATGCCTTCCTTTGCCATGTGATTTTCACCTCTTTCAGATTTAATGAGTAAAATCAAACATAACAGCCCATCCGGATACTGTTCGGACAGTAGTGCTATGGATCATACGCAAGGATTATTATACCATATCCGCGGGGTATTTGTCAAGCCCTATTTCTGATTTTCCATGCCCCATTCGGAAATATGCAGGCAATGCACAGCGAAAATGCACGAAAACGCATTGACAGGACAACCGAAAGCTGTTATAATGAAGCTGTATCCTTTGCATGTTTTGTGGGGGGGAATCTTCTGAAATAAATATAAAGAGAGAGAAAAGAAATTGGAGGATTCTATATGAAGCAAAGATGCAGCCGATCCCTCGCAGCAGTGCTCTGCACTGCCCTTGCAGCGGCGTCCCTTTCGGTGATGCCCGCACAGACTGCCGCGGCAGTCAATCTCCTGACCGCAGAATTTGAAACCGCAGACGACGGATTTTCCGGGCGCGGCGGTGCCTCTGCAAAATGGACATCCGATCAGCTCCCCGATAAAACCGCGATTGCCTATCAGGGCAAATGCGCACTGCTTGTCAGCGGGCGCACGGCAGCCTGGCACGGTGCAACCCGCACCGCCGATGCCCTCCTGAAGGCAGGCAGCACCTACGAAATGTCAGCAGCCGTCTACCAGCAGAGCGGCGAGCCCGTCGAGATGAAATTCTCGCTGCAATACACGGGCGCCGACGGCAAGGCGGTCTACGATCAGATCGCGCTGGAGACCGCGCCGAGCGACACCTGGACGCTGCTCTCCAATCCGGCATACACCGTTCCTGCGGGGGCTGCCGATATTCAGATCTATCTTGAAACAACCGAATCCCTCACGGATTTCTATGTGGACACCGTGACCATCAACGGCGCGCCCTCCGTCATCAAGAAGGGCGACGCGAACGGCGATCTTTCCGTGAATCTCGCAGACGCCGTTTCGCTGCTGCGCTGGCTCTGTGCAGACCTTGATGAGATCGAGGAGGGTGCCGATTACAACGGCGACGGCAAAGTGAACGCCGCCGACCTCACGCTCCTCAAGCAGTATCTCCTGACGCCGCGCACCTCCAGCATCGACAGCGCCTACTGGGACAGCTATCAGGAGACCGCGACCGGCAATTATAAGAAGGCGCTCGAAGCAAGTCTCCTGCGGCTCGGCAATACAGCCCGCATCCGCAGCAAGATCGAGAAGGCGGCAGCGGGCGAGAATGTCACCATCGGCTATCTCGGCGGCTCCATCACAGGCGGCGGCTTTGCTTCCTCCGATCCGAACCGCTTTGTCAATCTCTCCGCGCAGTATTTCAGCGAGACCTTCGGCACCGGCAGCAATGTGAAATTCATCAATGCGGGCGAGGCAGGCACCTCCTCCGTCGTCGGCAATATGCGTGTGGACGATCAGATTCTCGCGAAGGGCTGCGACATCATCTTCATCGAATTCGCGGTCAACGATCAGGACGGCACGCGCTTCCAGAAATCCTATGAGTCGCTCGTGAAGAAATGTCTGATGCAGGAGAATGAACCGGCAGTTGTGCTCATCACGCTCTGCGGCAAGACCGGCAACTCCTGCCAGGACTGGATGGCAAAGGTCGGCGCAAACTATGACCTCCCGGTCATCAGCGGCAAGAATGCCGTCATGAACAGCGGGCTCGACTGGGCTGCCGATTACGCGAGCAGCGATACGCTCCACCCGGACGATCACGGCCACAAGCTGATCGCGGACTGCATCGCCTATTATTACCGTCAGGCGCTCCGCTCCGAGCACGAGGACACGGAGTACAGCATCCCCTCGACGCAGGTCTACGGTGCAGAATATGCGACCTCGCAGTTCATCACCGACATCGGCTCGCTCGAAAACTTCAGCGCGGGCTCCTGGACAAAATCCGGCGACCATTTCAGCTACAGCAAAAACGGCAACACCCCGATGACCTTCACGATCGAAGGCAAGGGACTGCTGCTCTGCTTCCAGTCGAAGGATGATGCTTCAATGGGCACTGCGGTCGTCACCGTGAACGGCACCTCGAACAAGGTCAGCAGCAATCTCCGCTGGACCTGGGGCGGCAGAGACGGCGACGTCGGGTATTATCAGCCGGAATCCGGCAGGCTCAATGTGTCGATCTCGATGGACAGCACGAATACAAACTTCACGCTCTACGGCATTGCCGTGATCCGATAAATCAATCATACATCAGCGCCCTGGATGCAGAAAGCGTCCGGGGCGTTTCCTTGCAGGGAAAAAGCAGACGCCCCCGACGCATACGACGGATACCCATATAGAAGTTTTGCCCCTGAGCATTTCAAGAGGCTTTGGGGCATTGTTTTTTATACGGTTGCTAAGATAAATCGGAATTTGCACGGAGTAACCCCTCCACCACCGCCGCTGGCGGCGGTCCCCCTCCCCTTTCAGGGGAGGCAAGTGAAAGCGCTCCTCAAAGGCTGGGAATTCTTCGTTCTTGGCTCCCCTGAAAGGGGAGCTGTCAGCGAAGCTGACTGAGGGGTTA
>JAEEXH010000113.1 GCA_016291435.1 Oscillospiraceae bacterium | reverse complement strand
CATCCCGGAGAATATCTCGCGAAGAAGCAGCAGCGCTTTACGGCTGCAGGCGCGCTGGTCAGGCGGAAAGCTGGAAGCGGGAACCTTGGCAGCGTTTCCGATTTGCAGGCGCATTTCGGCTTCCTGATTGCGGATGCACTCCGCGGTCTCGGGCGGCTGGATCTCCTTCAGATCCCGGAGGATGCCCCCTGCAAAGACCCGGAGCAGCTTGCGGATTTCGCGGCATTCTTCGATGCGCCGCGTGTGCTCCCCGAGGAGTTGGAGCAGGCATTTGCGGCATATGAAGAAGCGTATCAGACAGAATATGAAGCGTTCTATGCGTCCGGCTCGATCGGAGAGCCGAAGGATCCGGCGGCAGAGGAGCTCGCCGAAGCGGCAGAGGTCGCCGCGCGTTATTTCACCTATTGCGTGCAGGCGGCAAACCCGAACCCGCGTGGGGTGATCGGCACCGTGCGGCAGAAGACCGCGGAGCGTGTGATGTCCGCGGTGCTGCTGCACAGCTATGACCGCATGAGTGCGGCGCTCTCATACAATGCGGTGTTCAGTGAATTTCAGGACGCGGCGGAGCGCAATGAGATCACCGCAGAATTCGCGGCAGAGTGGCAGCGGAATTGGGGCGCCATGGTTGCGCCGCCGCTCCGTGCGCTCGGAAAGCTCAATCTCATGCAGATCCCGGAGGATGCCCCCTGCAAGGATCCGGAGCGCCTTGCGATTTATGCATCGCTCTTTGCGCCGTTCGGGCGCACGCTGCCGCAGCGCGAACGGGTGCAGACGCATGTCCGCAGCACGGAGCCCGAAGCGGTGCAAACGGAAACGACAGCCGCCGCACAGACTGCGGTGCGCACCGTGACGGAAACCGCCGTAAGCACGGCGCCCGATCCGCAGACAGAGCCCGCAAAGTCCGCCGCGGATACTGCGCCGAAGGAGACAGTCACAGCACCGCAGCAGACAGTCGCCGCGCCGGCGGTGCAGACTGCGGAGACCGCACAGACCACGGCAGAAGCCGCGCCCGCATACCGGGATGTGACCGCATATTTCCAGATCGCTGCGACACCGTATTCTGTGCTGCTCGGCGCAGACACGCGGCAGTCCTCATGGGATATCTGCCGCACGGAGCAGATCAGTTTATCAGCGATGATGGATCTGGACTCTGCGCTGATCACGCCCGCAAATGACAGCGCCGTGTATCAGGGCGAGCTCTACGGCTATTATATCCGGGCATTCTGGCTGAATACCGAGACTCATAACGATCCGCAGCCACAGCTTCCCGGCTTAGAAAACTGCGAGGTGCTGAATCTGCTGTTTGACCTGCCGGGCAGCGGATACCGGATCGGCACACATGCGCTGACTGTGGACAGCAGCGGTATCCTGCACGGCGAGCTTGCCGTCTGGGATCCCGGTTCGGAGGACGGCAGCACGGTGACCTATGTACTCCCGGTTGTCTATGAAACGGGCAGTCTGCCGGAGATCCGCGGCACGGATCTTGTATGGACGCGCTTTTCGGATCCCGGCGGCACGGAGGGCTCTGAGGCGCACCGTGCATTCCTGGATTATGTGCATCATCCGGCGGACGCGGATCCAAACCGCCCGGAGTTCCCTGCAATCCGCGTGTATCAGTAACGATTTCATCCTTTCACATATACGGCTTGGCGGTGCGCTGCGTGATACAGTGCGCCGCCTCTTTTTGGGCATATCGCAGAATCTGTTGATTGACACGGCTTCCCCTGCTATGTTAAAATGGAAACAGAAGGAGGGGAGACCGTGAACTATTTTCTGATCCTGACATTTCTCTTTGCCGTCGGCAGCATGACCGGCTGGGGCATCGAGGTGATCTACCGGCGTTTTTTTTCACAGAAGCACTGGGTGAATCCCGGCTTTCTGGCAGGGCCCTGCCTGCCGCTCTACGGCTTTTCGCTCTGCATCCTCTATCTGCTCGCACAGACGGAGGACAGCATCCCGGTTGCGCATACGGTGCTCCGCAAGCTGCTGCTGTTTGCGCTGATGGCGATTGCCGTCACAGCGCTGGAATATGCAGTCGGGCGCATCATGATCGGCGTGATGCACCTGCGGCTCTGGGATTATTCCGACCGATGGGGCAATATCGGCGGCATCATCTGCCCGCTGTTTTCCTTCTTCTGGATGGTGCTCAGCGCGCTCTATTATTTCCTTGTGCATCCGCATATCCTGGAGGCGCTGCGCTGGCTCTCGCAGAATCTTGCGTTCTCCTTCGGCATCGGATTCTTCTACGGCATTTTTGTGATCGACTTCACCTATTCCGCGCAGATCGTGCGGAAGATCCGTGCCTTTGCCGATGAGAAGCAGATCGTCGTGCGGCTGGAGGGGCTGCGTGAGGAGATCCGGCAAAGCAGAGAGCAGCGGCGTCTGCGCTTTCTGCTTTCGCTGCGGACAGAGCGCCCGCTGCCGGAGATTCTGGAGGAATACAGCGAAAAGCTCCGTGCCCTGTATCTGAAAAAATAACAGTCTGCCCGCGGTACACATGCTGTTCCGCGGGCAGTTATGATTTTACGCTTATAGTTACTATTCGCCGGTACTGTATATACGGAACAGAATGCGGGATTTTGCGGACAATCGGACAGTGCAGGCGACAATTCCGCATTGACAATGTTCACAAATTTTTTTATACTTGTATTATAGATATCATATCTACAGAAATATAAACTGATAAAGGGGAAAAGGATATGAACATGGGAAAACACACAAAAAAATTCACGGCATTTCTGGCAGCAGGTCTGCTGTCGCTCTCTGCACTGCCCGCGCTGAACGCCTCTGCGGCGGTCGAGCGGGAACTCATCGGCTATTACGGCGACCTGAACGGCGATATGTCCGTCAATGTGAACGATGCCGTGCTGCTGATGCGCTATCTCACGGCGGATGAACAGACCGTGCGGCTCTTTGAATATTACGAGGAGCAGGACGGCGCACTGCCGGTCGCGTATCTCGCCGATCTTGACGGCAATCAGAGACTGAATGCCGCCGATCTTACGCTCCTGAAGCGCCTTGTGATCAGCGGGGTGGAGCCCGAGGGGATCTACCGTGAATATGAGGTGCCCGATCCGCCGGTCAAAGAGGAAATGATCGACGCACCGATCAATGCGCTCAGACCGACGCTCGCCTGCAAGGGGCACAATAAGCTCCTGATGCTCGTGGTCGAGTTCCCGGACTGCAAATTCAAGCAGTATTACACGCCCGAGCAGATCCGCGAAATCTCCTTCGGCGCGGCAAATCCGAACAGTCAGTATTATCCGCTTGAGAGCGTCATCGGCTACTATGAGCGCGCTTCTTACGGTGCCCTCACGATGGATGCCGATATCATCACCTATACTGCACGGAGCAGCGTCTACGATTACATCCAGCCTTCGGATGACGGCAAGAATTATGCCAATGCGACACAGCTTGTGAACGAGCTGATGTCCGATTATGACGATCAGATCGACTTCAGCAAATACGATGTCAACGGCGACGGCACAATGGATACGATCCTGCTTTCCGTTGCGGACAATGCTCCCGACGACGGCTGGTGGCCCTGCTCCGGCGGATATGCGGGCAACCGCCGTTTCGACGGCGTGAAGCCCGGCAATATCATCCTCGGCAACGCTTCCCCGCAGGATGTGGAGTATTACAACAACACATGGATCCATGAGCTCGGTCATGCGATGGGGCTCCCGGATTACTACAAATATCAGAACACCGAAAACGGCTATTACGGCCTGAACGGTCCTGCGGGCACTGAGATGATGGATGACGCATTCGGCGATTTCTGTGCGTACTCAAAGCTGATGTACGGCTGGTATACACCGTCGCAGATCCAGGTGTATACAGGCGGCACGCAGACCTTCCGGCTGAAATCATCACAGGCTGAGGGCGGCTGCGTCATCATTCCGCGCGGCGAACTGAACGGCTATCTCAGCGAATACATGATCCTGGAATATGCGACCCATGAGGGCAACAACGCGACATGGTGGCTCTTCGACAACCAGAAGAGCGGCGGTCTCCGCGCGATCCATGCGGAATCGACCGTCACGCAGGGCTACTGGGGCAATGAGCTCAAGTGGAACAATTACGGCTATAATTACGATTCCAGCAACGAGCGGCAGAGAGTGATCCGGCTCGTGAATGAACAGGAGGGCGGAAAGTTCTATACCGCCGGTCAGACGATCGACGGCAATGTCAGCGGATTCCATTGGTATGACGAAAACGGCTATCAGACCGTGAACACCGGCGTGAAGGTCACCGTTGATTCCATCGCGGACGGCGAGCTGACGCTGACTGTTTCAGAAGGATAAATACAGAGAAAAAAGCGGCTCCAAACGGCAGAAAAAACAATGCCGTAAGAGAAATAGAATCACTGCTTTCAGGGGAGGAAATCAAACATGAAGCACACACGCAGGCTCACTGCATGGCTGTGTGCGGCAACGGTATCGCTCGCTGCGATCCCGTCCTTTGCCGTGCCGACAGCCGCCGCGGACGAGTATCTCACTCGCGACCCGTTCTTCAATTTCAACAGCGGGTACAACTACTACACCTCAGAGCACTTCCAGTTCATCTGGGGCAATTCCGGCGATGCCGGGCAGGTCACGCAGTCGTTCCTTCAGGCGAATGCGAACAATCTCGAAACCTGCTGGGATATCTATGTCAACAAGCTCGGCATGACCGAGTGCGCGGAGTCTGTCGAGACCTATCTCCGCGACGGCAACAAGTATAAGCTCAATGTCTATATCTCCGGCACCGGGCTCTCCGGCATGGCGGATGACTGGGCATATATGTCCTGGGACAGAAACGGCTATCCGTATCTCTTCTGCTGTGTCGGCGCGATGCGTGCAAACCCGCCTTCGTGGGTTATGCCGCATGAATTCGGTCACGCGATCACTGCGCATCAGCTCGGCTGGAATGCAAACAAGTATTCCAATACATGGTGGGAGGCGCTCGGAAACTGGTTCCGCGAGCAGTGGCTCTATGAGGTCTCCGATCAGTACGGCTGGACGAATGACGCCTATGAGGGCGGCTACGGCACCGATTTCTTCGAGACCTATCTCAAAAACCTCTGCTTCACCTCGCCGTTTGGCAGAGACTATTATTCCTCGTGGGTGTTCCTCCAGTATCTCACGGAGAACCCCGACAATATGGACGGCTACGGCGCGACCTTCGTGCGGACGCTGCTCCAGAAGGGCAATCCCGATGAGTATCCCTTCACGATGATCAACCGCCTTGCACCGGCGGATATGAAGGAGACGCTCGGCAATTTCGCAAAGCGTATGGCGACGCTGGACCTCGCACAGCAGACCGCTTACCGCAAGCGCCTCGATCTGCTTTTCTCGCAGGGTGCCTGGAATTGGCAGCAGATCTACACCATGCTGGAGCCGGTCGGCACAGCAGCGAATGTCTACGCCGTGCCGACAGAGCGTGCACCGCAGGCGACCGGTCTCAATATCGTGCCGCTGACGCTCACAGGCGATACTGTGACCGTCACGCTGAACGGCAAGTCCGATCTCAGGGGCGCGGACTGGCGCGGCTGCATCGTCTTTGAGGATGCGAACCGCAAGTCCTATTACTCCGAGCTGATCGCAGACGGGCAGACGGTCTCGATGCAGGCACCGGCAAACACGACCGCGGCATACCTCACGGTCATCGCGACGCCGGATGAAGCCCTCTACAATCCCTCGGGTCTTCACTGGCACAATGACAGCGACGAATTCGGCGAGACAAAGCAGCCCTTCTCCTCGAAGAACCGTTACCCCTATGAGGTCACAATCGAGGGCGCGGGCATCATGCAGCGCCCGCTGAACGGTCTCCGCGGCAGCCAGCATCCGAACGGCGGCGGCTTTGTCGCTTCCTCTGCGCGTGTTGATGCCTCTGTCTATGTCGGCCCGAACGCGGCTGTCATCGGCAATGCGACCGTGACCGGCAATGCGGTCATCGACGGCTATGCGATGATCGCGGAGAATGCGACGGTTTCCGGCAATGCCTATGTCGGCGACTGCGCAATGGTCATGGGCAGAGCGAATGTCTCCGGCAATGCAAAGATCCTTGAGAGCGCGTGCGTCTACGGCAACTATGTTGTCAAAGATGATGCCGTTGTGAAGGGTGTTTCCTTCTGCATGGCGAACGGCTCTGCCTCCGGACAGGCGATCCTCGACGGCGACTATTACAGCGACGGCGACAACAAGGCAACCAAGGGCACATGCTGCGGCTGGTACGGCACGCAGACCTATCTCGATGCACGCCCCTACACTGACGGTCTCTATGCTGCCTATGATTTCGGCAGCGACAGCAGCGCCTTTGCAAAGGAGCGCTACAACACGACCTATGCGCTGAACGAGGGCGCACAGTGGGAAGCAGAGCGCACCTCCGCACAGGGCGTCATGACCTTTGACGGCAAGGGCGGCGCGATGCGGCTCGACAATTCCTTCGCAAGATTCAGCGGCGACTATGAATATCAGTTCGCGGTGCTCCCGCGCGGCGGCGCAAAGGAGCAGGCGATCTTCTCGGCGGGTACGCCCGGACAGAGCTTTGCGGTTCTGACGCCGGAAAACAGCGCAGGCAAAGCGGAATTCCGCATTGAGCGCGGCGGCGAGACCGTCAGCGTGCAGGCAGACGGCGCACTCCCGCTCGGTGAGTGGAGCATCATCCGCATTCAGTCGGTGAGCGGCACACTCAGCATGGAGATCAACGGCAGACGCTATGAAACGCAGGCACAGCTCGCACCGATGCAGGTGCTCGATGAATCCGCTCTGAGCACCGGCGCTTCCGTGTGGCTCGGCAATGCACCGGGCGGCGATCACGCCTTCAACGGCTCTGTGGACTTCGCGCGCGTCTTCTTCAAGGCGGCGGCTGCACCGGCAGAGACTTACAGCGGCAGAGAAGATGTCACTGTGACGGAGCCGACCGAGACCACGACCACCACCACCGAAACCACCACGACCACCGCCACGACCGTCACGGAGCCGGCGGGCAGATATCTCCGCGGCGATGTGGACTGCGACGGCGAGGTGACGCTGGCAGACGGCGTGCGGCTTGCACAGGCAAGCGCGGGCGTCGAGGGCAAGGATCTGAGCGTGCAGGGCGCAAGGAACAGCGACTGCAATCTGAATGAGATTCCCGGTGAGCCGGATGATCTGCTCATGCTGCTGATGTATCTCGCAGGCAGCGTTGAGTGGTGACGGCGGACGGAGTAAACACATCACAGAGCCCCCGGTATTATCGTGATACCGGGGGCTCTGACTGACTACATAGTCCAGTGATCGCGAATCGCAGGGCGCTTCGCCTACGGACGCCCTCTATCGCAGGGCGTCCCTCTCTCAAAAACCATCCACTGG
>JAEEXH010000028.1 GCA_016291435.1 Oscillospiraceae bacterium | reverse complement strand
GTTCGCGTTACACTGATACATTTTGAGCCGAGGATGTTCCTCGGCTCATTTCTTTATGAGTTGAGCCGGGAATGGTTGGCGCTTACAATACACAACAGAAAAAATAAACAAAAAGCACAGAATTTGCCGGGATATCGCATACAAAAAGCAGCGGCACCGGGATCTTCTCCCGCTGCCGCTGCATATTCAGATCTGATTCAGACCGCATGCCGTCACGGTGTATGCGCTGCCCACTCTCTCGTTGAAGCCGCGCTGCCGCTGCTCTGGATCGCGTCCGCAAGGACATCGAGCTGCAGCTCATAGTCCTCTGTGAGCGAATAGGCTGCCGCATTCAGTTCGACGCTTGACAGAAGCTGCACCGTCAGATGACTGCCGTTCAGCGCTCCGGTGTAATAGAAGCAGCCGTCCGACCGGTATTCCCAGCCGTTTGCCGCCCAGCCGTCAACCAGATGCAGAATCATCTGATTGTCGCCGTCGGTATAGGTCAGTGTATTGCCGCTCAGCACCGGATGGCTCATATCAAAAACACCGCAGATCCCGCCGTCCGGATCGAACCACATCGGCACGAGACAGACACGCAGCTCCTCGCCCGGATTGGTGCGGTCATCCTTGATCCGCACAGGCTTCTCAGAAACATAGGAGCCGTTGTCCTCTGTCCATGTGTATTCCTGCTGCTCAAGGGCAGCGCCGGGATCGCCGTTCTCCTGCACCTCGATCTCCACGGAGCCGGGCTGAAATGGATTCACACGCTTTGAGCTTCTGTAAAGCGCGGCAAACACGACAAGCGGTGTCAGAACCATAAATGCGATGCCGGCAATGAGCGCTGCCCGTTTGTGACGCCGTTTCATCCATCAAACCTCCTTTTCGTCAGGATTGTGCCTCCTGCTCCTCCTGCACCGGAACACGGAATCTGTTCTCTGCAAATGCCTGTGAACTCAGGAATGCGTATTCATTCTCGGTATTGGTAAAGCATGCAGTCGGCCGGTCGGTCTTTGTGCTGTCCTTTTTGTAGGACGAATTCGCGGATGTGACGATCATCTTGACAGTCTGTGTTCCTGTGAGCTTCTCACCGCCGCCGGCAAATCCGCGGTAGACATTGGTGCCGTCCCAGAAATCATAATCTGTCTCCGACCAGCCGGCCATCTCCGTCACCAGATAGATCCCGGGCTCCGTGACACCGACCAGCTGCGTGCCCTGCCAGACAGCGGCGGGGAAGGTGTAGGATTCGGAATCAAGATAGCTGACCGTGACCTCGCCGCTGTCCGCATCGTAGCGGAAGCGGTCGGTAACAGGCGGGAGCGTTTTCGGTGTTTCCGCCTGATCTTTGCAGTTCAGCGTAACATAGAAGGAATCCAGCGGATCGGTGAATACAGTCGCATTCGGCGCAAACCGGTCGATCCGGAACAGGAACTTCTGCGTGGGATCGCTGTCGTGGATGTACTGATCGACAAAGATCGTCTTCTCAATGTCAAAATACAGCATACTGGTATTCGGAACATCGAGCGTATAGATATAGCTGTCCTCCGTCTCGACCAGTCTGCCGTTGTAGCTGTCGCTGATGAGACTGGGCACACCGAGCGGGGAGATCCGCAGAATGATGTCTTCCTCCATTCGCTGATATCCGCGCGGCGCAACTGTCTCATTCAGGAAGTAGACCGCGCCTTCCGCGCCCGGATTGACCGTCCGGCCGCTGTCTCCGCCGCAGACATACACAATGCCTTCTTCATTGGTAGTCATATCCTCGAAGCCGGTCAGCGGATCCTTGTTCTTCACATAGCCGATGATCGAGGTTTTTGCTTCCTTGTAGAGGGCAAAGTGCGCGCCTTCCAGCATGTGTTCGTGGTCTGCGCTGTCCATCTTGGCAATCTTGAAATTGAACGGCTTGTTATACAGGTCCACAAACCCGTAGAAACCGTCGCTGCCGTTCTTCTTATTTGCCCAGTGCGGATCCTGTTCGTCCTGCGGACCCCAGGGTGTCCCGTCCTCATAGAAGAGGGCAACCGTATTGTCGTTCTCCACGCGGAAGCAGACATTCTTCTGCAGGCCGACATAGCCGCGCGGCGCTGCCGTCTGCGTCAGGGTATACATCTCATTCTTCCGGAAATCATAGAGCATCGTGACAATGCCCTGCGAGTCGGAAGTGTATTCGCCGACGGTATTGCCCTGGCTGTCGGTGAGAGTGAATATGCCGCCCTTCAGCGGAACTGTCGAATCCCAGCGGAAGAGTCTCACAGCGATGCCGCCCTTGCGGTTGTTGGTGATGGTGTCGGTTCGGGTCGTCCCATCAGGGATTCCCTTTTCGCCGGAAACCACATACTCGTATTCCGCATCCGGATTCGTCTCGCCGGGCGGGATCATATCCGGTGTACGTGTCGCATTCAGGATGATCGTACCGCCATCCGGGACCGGTGTGAGCGTGGCATAGGATGTCACGACATTGTCATCGCCGACAACGGCGCCGGTGAGCTTGACTTCCCGCACGGTATATCCATCCATACTGGTGCGCTCGGTGCCGTCGGCATTCGGTTCAAGATCATTCCAGAAGTAGTAGGCACTGGTATCCGGCGATTTGATCCGGCGGACGGTTCCCGGAAGCAGCGTGCCGTCCACATACACAGCAACATACACCGCGTCGTGTGCGGTCGTGATGCTCAGGTCGCTCCAGCTCTTATTGACACTGAGGCTGTAGCCCTTCTTGTTGACGACCATCATCTGGGGATTTTCCTCCGCGATGACTCTGCCGACATTGACCGTATTGTGTCCGGCATACTGATCGTAGGAAGGAATGGGTTCATGCTGCTGATGCTCGTTGATTCTTTCGCCGAGAATCTGCTCGTAGCCGACCAGGCCGTAGCCTTCCTTGTTATCCTCGGTCACCTTGAAGACGGATCCGACCGGAAGACTCGGCACACAGATCGTGTATCCGGCAGGAATCTTGGAAATGCCGCCGTGCGGCGAGGTGGTGAATGTCACATCATAGAGAGAAATACCGGAGACTGTCGTATTATTCTCCGCCGCAGCCTTCAGATCAGAAATGAATTCACGGCTGTAATCGACCGAGGTCGGGACAAATTTCTGTTCTTCCTGATCAAAGACGCAAAGCTTCCCCTCGGGAGACAGCACATAATAATCGTGCATACTGACCTGCGGGATATTCTCCGGCGCAACCTGAATCGACGAAAGAGAGAGCCGGAAGTCGAATGTCACAGAATCGTCCGTGATCTCGTTGTCATTCTCATCGAGAAGCTGCTTGGTCACAAACAGATCCTTGATCACATTGTCGGAAACATGGTTGTCGAAGGCAAGACTCGGCTTCTGCGTTGCAGAACCTGGCACGGTTGAATAGCTCTTCAGCGTACCGCGGACCTCGACCCGCTCAGGCGGTACAGCCTCTCCGTTGATCGTGACAGTGCTGTAAACCGACGGGTCAACGGCACACTCGACAATGCGATAGGAAATGGTACCGTCCGGGAAGTTGATCGCAATGTCCCTGGAGGGATTTACGAAATAAACATGATCATACGACTGTTCCTCCGAGAATCCCGGCGGTCTGTATTTTCTGGAATAGGAAACCGGCAAGCCCGAATTCTCATAGACCACGCAGATATTCTCATCGTTGTTTTCGAGCAGATGCTCCTCACCTGCCACACCGCCTTCGCCGTCGGGCAGGGTGTAGTAGATCTGGAACGGATACTCAAGGAAATCCATGTCCAGCAGAGCGGCACCGGAACCGACGACATTCTTGCCGACAACGACCTGACCCGGCGTGACAGCCGCGATGTTAAAGTGCATATAGAGGTTGGAAGCGTTGCCGCCGCGCTCCATATAGAAGATCTTCATCTTGTGGTTGGAGTAATCCCTGAAGATATTTTCGCCTTCTGCAAAATACTCCGAAAGATATGTGTTGAGCTCCGCCTGCGTTGCGCCGGGATGATTGGACATGTAATTATCCGTGAAGATCTGACGCAGGTTTGTCGTTTCCATTGTTCCGTGTGTTTTGTTTCCTTCTTTATCAAAGGTCACTTCACCGGTCCGGAAATTGACCTTGCCCATCACGGCAGAGTGTGTGCCGCCGAGATCGAGCACCAGCACATCGTCAACATAGAGCCAGAAATCATCGTCACCGGTGAACTCGAAGACAATATCATGCCCCCATGCATCGAGACCCGACGGCGTCTGCACGAACGCTGCCTCCATCTCCATGCCGAAGTAGAAGTCTGCCTCACTCGGTGCCTCTGTCTGGATCAGGTGCAGCTTCTCATATTTTCTGGGATCCTCGGGCGGAAGCTTACCGACATTGGCATTCTCTCTGTTTGCGAGTGCGGTATAAAGGTTTTCGGTATTATTCGCCGTCGTGTAAACGCCGGGCAGAATGGTATCATACGGGAAGAACTGACCGTGCTTCAGCGTGGGGCTGCTACCATTGTTTCTGCTGTGCGTACCGAGCTCGTGATATACGGTAAAATCAACTGTGTCTTCGTAGCCTTCTGAACTGCTGTTGAATCCGACCACATTTCCGTTTTCGTCGGTTGCCTTCAGGGTTGCGAAATTCTGACAGCTGTCGAATTCAAAATAGCCGCTCGTATCATGCACGCGCTCCAGAAAGAGATGATTGACCTCAGTCGCGTTGGCAAATGCCCCGGCGAAATCGACATTGGTATTGGTGACAGGATACCCGTTCTCCTGCAGATGATTGGAAAGCAGACCGTGCTTGATCTGGTTGGAGTCGCTGCCGCCGAAATAAGTCCATGTCGCTTCGGAAGCGTTGGAATTTCCGTAGCTCATGCCGGATTGCTTATCGAAATTGACCATCTTCATCGTGATGCCGTAGTCTTTGTTGTCGATGGTCGGCACCTCGTGGAGGCGGTCGGTGAGATTCAGTTCATCCAGGGTCGCGAAAAAGACCGGATAGGAGACAGCAGCGCCGCAGGGCTCAATTGCGGTTTTGTCCGCATTCGGGCGCACACCGATATACGCATATCGCCCTTTATCCCACGCGACCAGCTGAGAGGAGTAGTCGCCGTTTTGTCTGCCTTCCATATTGATGCCGATGGTATCATCGGAAAGGATCTGCCTGCCTGTCAGCTGCGGCGCAAGATACTTCTCGGAGTAAGGATTGTAAAACTCGTAGTATTGATTCGGCTCCTTGGTAACCGCATCGAGATGCTCCGTGAATTTCCACTCAAAAGAGGTTGTGCCGTCGCCGAGCCACATGATCTTGCCGCCCTCGGAATAGCAGGGATACAGGGAACCGTCGCGGTCGATCGCATACAGATCATACTTTAAGGTGTCCGGATTCCAGATACGGATATACATGATATACATCTTGTCATTCTGGAGATCGGAGGCACTGATTCTCTCTGCGGAGAATGTGAGCAGCTGCTGATTCAGGTCTGCACGACCGATCAGATTCAGCCATGTGCTGCCGGTCGGCGTCAGCGTAAACAAAGCAGGATCGGTCGAGCCTTCCGCAGGCGGAACATAGGTCACAAACTGCCCGCTGTATTTCAGCTGATAACGCCCGTTCTGATCGCCGAGCACATGAAACACCGCAGCATCTTCAGCAGAAGCTGTCATCGTCAGGCTGTTTCCGCTGACTGTGAGATATTCGCCGTCGCACGAAAGCTTGTATTGGTCTCCGCCCACAGCTTCAAAGGTCCACTCACTGACCGCACTGCCCTCGTCCACATAAAGTGTCACACCGTTCGGATCACCCAGCTCACGCGTCACGATCTCGGTCAGCGCATGCGGATTTTCAGACGACATCATCGCATAGCCTTGCGTGCCGCCGGGATAATACATCAGGCCGTAGGTCTTGCCGTCCAGTCCGAAGGGATCATCGCCCTCCACATGATAATACATGAGATTCAGACGGGCGTTGACATCGTCCGCATTGTTATAGGAACAGAACCGGCTGCCGTTTACGCCGCCCTGCATGTTCCAGTACCACGCGCCGTTATTGAAGCGGAAGCCGTTGGTATCGTCATAGCTGACAGTAAAGGCAGTCGCTTCCGTGCCGAGCCGAAGGGAATTATTGTTATTGTTGTATACATAGATCTTCTCGCCGTCGCGGTAGCAATAGGCGTAGACTTTATTTGTTGTTCCCTCGACCGGCTCAAAAAAATACGGGACAGCCGCATCGGGCGGTGTGGCAGTCGCAGGCTTTGTCTTTCCGATACCGATTCTGTTGTTTGCACTGACCTCCGTATTCTTGAAGAAAAAGCCGCCGGGGTTACAGATATAAAGACCATCGGAGCCGTGCGCCAGCAGATCTTCAATGCCGTTTACAAGCTGCCAGCCGCCCGCAGCAGCCGTGCCTTCCTCCTTCACGATCTCATAGACGCTGAAGCCATATGCATAAAAGCTGATCTTGCCCTCTACGGCAGAGAAATACAGGATCTGCTCCCGTGTGCCGTCATCCTGAACATGCCAGAGCGTGACAGGGACATCCGCCGGGATCGCGGGATCCACGATCTCGACCAGAATGGGACTTTCCTCCGCGGGCTGAAACGCTGTCTCGCCGCTCATGATCGTGATGTCATAGGCAGCGATTCCGTCATACTGATCCGAAACATCGACGGCTGTCACATCGGCGCCCTCCGGCATCATGCCGTCCAGCGTCACGGCTTTGCTCCCCTGCTCCTCCTCGGGATAGAGCGCAACATTCTGATATACCAGATTCTCCTCCGGCGCTGCCGGGGGCTCATCTGTTTCCGCCGCATCGGTCACAGCGGTCGTTTCCTCTGTTCCTGCCGTTGTGACTGCCGCAGTCGTTTCCGCAGTCGTATCGGTTGTATATGCACTGCCGCTTGCTGCGGTCTCCGTGCTGTCTTCCGCAGCAGCAGGGAATGCGCAGATGTTCCAGACCGCCATCATGGCTGCAAGGATACCGCTCAAAAACCGCGCCTTCGGGATCTCAAACATTTCTGACACTCCTTTCCTTTATGCTGCTGCCGTAAAAGCAGCGATCGCCTGCTCGACCGTCATGGCACCCTCGCTGCCGACCGGCAGACCCTCTGCCGCCACGGTGATCGAATAGGGCTGATCAAATACGCCGAGCCACTCCTTCTTGTAGACCGGCATCACCAGATGATCAAAGAGCTCCGGCGTTGCAGCTCCTGGTGCGGTGACTGCCATATTTCCTGTATCTGCGATGTAGTAGAAGTAATAGACGAGCTCGTCTTCGTCCTCGCTGTAATTCTGCGGATCCGCTGCAAATGCGGGATTTAGACTTAAGACCGTCCAGTCCTCGGTCTGCGCAGCAGAAGTCTCCGCCGAGACGAAGGCAGTGCCTTCCTCCTGCATGATCGCAGAAAGGATACCGCGCAGACGGCGCTGATCTCTCTCATCGGCATCCGCGTTGAATTCTTCCCTGTATTTGTCCGTTTTGCCTGAGGCATCGAATTCACCGAGATTTACAGTGAATTTCAGCCGGATATACATGTTCAGCTGGCTGTCATTGACAGCGTAGGGATCCTTCGGGATGACCATGCCGGGCTCAGCCGTCTTTGCCATATCATGGCCGGTGCTGTCCCATGTCGGCTCCAGCAGCACGATATTGCCGAGATTTGTTGATTTGAAGCGGTTGGTAGAGGAATCCGTGCTGTGCAGCAGCGCAAACATCCCCTTGGTCAGCAGGATAACGGCCAGCAACAAAAGCAGCGCGATGAGCAGCTTTCTGCGGTCATCTTTGCGAAGCAGTCTGCGCAGACTGAGCTTCTGTGTCATACAGGATCCCTCCTTTCTGTAATTTCCGTTTCAGCATGCAGCTGCCGGACAAATGGGTATAAGAATCCGATTTTACTATCAGATATACTTACTGTTTATTATATCACAAATACGCGTAAAATGCAACTGCCGCAGAAGCTCTGCGGCATAGTTTTGGCGATTTGCATGAATTTCAGTATACCGGTTCGGCTATAATGCATACCGGCTCGCATGCGCGCTGCACAATCCGCCGCGCTTTCGCGCAATTTCTTCGATTTTACGAAAAAATGCACTTGAAATGCCATGCGGATTGTGGTATAATGAAAGCGGAACCCGCATATCACTGCGCCGTATATTCCGATGCTGCCGAAAGGGGTGATCCCGCTGAAAAAGGTGCTTCATGCCGCAGGAACCGTCCTGAAATATCTGTTTCTTGCTGCCGCCGCCGCGCTGCTGCTGCTCATCTGCTGCGGCTTCCGCTTCTATGTGGTGACGACCGGCTCCATGTCCCCTGCGATCCCCGTCGGAAGCGTCTGCGTTGTCAATCGAAACACGCCCTTTTCCGAGATCCGCGCGGGCGATGTCATTTCGTTCCGCACCGGGGATCGGATGCTGGTCACGCACCGCGCGGTCCGCATCGAAGAAGAAGGCATCATCACAAAGGGCGATGCGAACAACAGCGAAGACGCCCCTGTCACAGAGGAAACCTATCTCGGGAAGATCGTTCTGAGCATCCCGAAGCTCGGCTATGCGGCCGCGTTTCTGCGAAGCACGGCGGGAATCGTGACAGTCTCCATGCTGGCGGTGATCCTTCTGATCTCCGTGCGGCTCAGCAAGGAAAAAGAATAGCACCGCACTCCGTGTCTCTGCGGATGTGCGGTGCTTTTTCATGTTCTTCGGATGCAGCACTTTATTGCAGGATACCGACCAGAACGCCCCGTGCCTCGTTGAACTCATAAGTGCAGGTTGAGAGCAGGATCAGGTGCATATCCGTATGGATTTCGGCGGGATCAACAGTGCTCCAGACCGCCTCCGCAAAGAGATAATCGAGATAATCCTGCCGTTCGCCGTCGGTCAGGAACACCGCATGATAGGCAGGCGCAGTGCTCGGCACGGTCAGGTATGCAAAGAAACGGATCTCATGTATACCGTCCCGCAGCACAAGACTGCCCGTCGGGTGCGCCCGAAAAAATGCTTTATCCTTGTATTTTGCAATATCCGCAAACATGCGCTGCTTCGTGATATGATGCCCGTAGATGATCGAATTGAACCCGCTGAAATCGCCCTCGCAGCGGTAATCGAGAAACGGGCAGCCGAGCCCGTAATTCGGCTTTCTATCAAAGCCGTTGTGCAGATAAAAGTC
Organism: Oscillospiraceae bacterium; assembly: GCA_016291435.1. Lineage (GTDB taxonomy): Bacteria > Bacillota > Clostridia > Oscillospirales > Ruminococcaceae > Firm-04. Next base: position 23,213 of record JAEEXH010000028.1, on the reverse strand, counting down.
ATTGTCCGCGGCCTGACAGACGGGATAATCAATATGTGTGCCGGGCACGGTCAGCCAGCCGACTGTGTCGGAATTGACCGCCTCGGCATCTGCGAGCGGGTTCTCAGGCGCAGCGGGCTCTCCGTCCGACGCCTGCTGTGAAGACTCCTCCGGCGGGCGGATCGCGTCGAACAGCTGCTCCTGCTGTTCATTCGCTTCGGTGAGCTGCTGCTCCGGCAGGATTTCCGCCTGATAGTAGCGCCAGCCGCAGTATGCACCCGCTGCAAGCAGAACAATCAGCGCGCAGATCAGAAACCCGCGCTTCATTGCTTCTGTTTCCGCTTCTTCTTGAGAAGCACGAGCACGATCATGCCGCATGTCAGAACGCTGAGCACTGCGATGCAGAGGATCCAGAAACGGCTGTCTGCGGCGAGAAAGCCGGTTTTCGGCGGATCATAGGTCTCATCCACAGCGGCATAGAAGATCCACTTGAACTCGATCTCACCCTCGACATAGCCGGAATCCTGCGAGCCGACCAGCACATGCTCGCCGTCGATATCGACAAGCCGATGCCCGTTATCCACGCCGACCAGCACATCGAGATCATTCCAGATCACAGAGCACCGCAGCGTGTGCGACTCGCCCGGGGCATAATTGCCGCAGTCCAGCACCTCTTTGGTCAGATCCATGTAGCCGTCATAGGGCTCGCCGGTCACCTTGCCGCGGTAGACCTCCTGCCCGTCCAGCCAGAAGGTGCAGTCGCAGCCTTCCTCCAGGTCGATCTCGCCGTCCTTCCAGAGCGGCTCCACATAGAAATAGATATGGTACGATTTGTCATCGCGCAGATTCATGAGCTGGACATCCTTCGTGTAGGTCACACCGTAGTCCATATCCTCCACATGGAAGAAATATTCGCCCGTATCGGAGCTGACTGCATTGCCCTCAGAATCCATCGCGGTCAGCCTCTCCGGAAGTCCCTTTACCGCACCCTCGGGCAGAGCGACCTCCGCAAAAGCTGTCAGAGACTGACAGGAAAAAAGGAGGAGGCCCGCCGTCAGAGCAGTCATCAACCGTTTGATGCTCATTCGCCAGCCTCCTCCATATGCTTATTTTACCGTGTCACGGAAATGCCTTTTATGCTTCTGACCCCTCCGGTCTCAGCCATAAAATCAGTTCCAGGTGGGCTTGCCGGTGCCTGCGTTGACGCTTGCACCGTTCCGCCATGTCTTGATCGTGTCGTTGGTGTAATTCGTCTGATCCTCATTCTTTGCGATCTGGACGCTGTCGAGCACGACACTCAGATCATAGACGAGATCGTTGTAGGCATCCTGCGTGACTGCGCTGTCGAGCGTGACGCTGTCGATCAGCTTCGGCGTGGTGTTGCCAGCCTTGACGATGTCATTGTAGTAGAAGTAGCCAAAGTCGTTCTTGTCATCGACCTTCGGATCATTGTTGGTCTGGATGTAGGTCCAGTTGTCCGCCCAGCCGCTTGCCAGCTCGATGTCGATCAGGATCGGCTTGCCGGTCACACCCTCATAGGAGAGCTGGATCCAGGTTGCGGCCGTGTTACCTGCTGTGACATTGTTCGCGTTTGACTCGCCGGTCTCGCCGACTGCGCCCTTATACCACTTGATGTCGATCAGCTTCGGCGCAGCGGTATCGGTATTGCTGACCGTGATATCCTTGGTGGTTGCAAGCTTGACGCCGGAAACGGACTCCGGAACGCCGTCATTGTTTGCATCCGTCACAGTAATGCCGTTGATATAGACGGTGTTCGGCTCAGTCTCGAGTGCGTAGTACTTACCAGTATCCTTATCGTAGAAGTAGCCGGAATACTTCACTTCTTTGCCGTTGGGATCCTCATACACAGTTCTCTTGAAGATGTAGAGACCGGTCTTCGTAGGCTTGAACTGATCAGCTTCATCATAATCAGGATCGGTGTTTGTAACATCATCGCCCGCAGAAACATTCTGCGCATCCGTAGGCTGCACAGCGCCGTCCGGTGTCCAGACCAAAGTGCCGCCTGCCTGCAGCGTGCTGACAGAATTCGCGGTCTTAGCAACTGCATTCGCAGTAGCGGTCTGAGCAGTGCCTTCCACAGCGGTGAGATTCAGCTCAACAAATTCCTCATCGGTAGGAGCAGTCGGGAGAGCAGTTGCATCAGAATCCACACCAGCGCCGCTGCCCTTCACATTGACCTTCAGATCGTTCAGAATCGCCAGACGGACATATGCGTCAACATTGCCTGTATTGACAGCGGAGACATCCTTGTTGATCTTCTGACCCGGGAGCCAGTCCTCAGGCGGAGTGAAGTCTTCGACGATGCTCACGCCGTAATCCGCGGAAGCCGTCAGACGGTTCGTAACCTCATCCTTGCTGGTGAACCACGCAAAGGTCGAGCCTCCGGCAATCACCGCAGCGAGGCACAGTGCGCCGATCAGCGCACGGCGTTCGTTCTTCTTGCTGTTCTTCTTCATAATTCTCTACTCCTTTTCTTGGATTTTGGCTGCATCAGCCTGAGATTCTGTCGGATTGGAGCCGCTGTCCGCTTCATCTTCTGCATTATCCTCATCATCAGCGAAATAGGCACGCAGCAAGCGGAGCATCACCCCGATCAGAAGCAGGATCGGCAGGATAAAATACCACCGAAGCTGCACAAAGCGGACAATATAGCCGAGCTTCGGGACGCCGAATTTCACGCGCCCGATGACTCTTGCCTCATCAATGAGGAAGGCATCCTCGGAATCGTTCGCATCACCCTTGGTACGGAAGCATGTGACACCGGTTCCCTCATAATTCGTCAGCTTTTCGGTCACGCGGTGCGTCAGATATGCTTCGCTGTCGCCGGAAGGATTAAAGGTGATCACATCCCCGACTGCAATGTCATCGGCATCGGTGATCTGTACGAACACCATGTCGCCGACCTTGTAGGCAGGCGTCATCGAAGGCGTAATCACGGTATAATAGCGGTATCCGAACAGTGACTTATCGGGTGTCCTGCTCGAAGCGAACAGGATCGCGCCGACAACAATGGCGATACACAGTAAATATACAATGATCTTGCGGACAATGACATAGATGAGATAGCCCTTTTTCTCCGGCGGGCTCTGGCTGTTCTGGTCCATCGGCTTTTCCTCCTATAACATTGCACTGCAGCATTCAAACAGATGCCCGCAGAGAGTACGGTGCTCCGCAGAGCCCGTGCAAGTGAAGGGAGCTGGCCGCTCAGTACGCCTGCACACCCGAAACAGGTATAGCTTCCCCATTGGTTGATGATTTAGTATACCATACATCGTCAGATTTGTCAAGTCGATTCAACGACATTTTACAAATTATACAGCTAACAAATACCGGTTTTGTGCAGAATTGTCATAAAGCGATATGTTTTATGGCGATCGTAATATTTCAGATTTGTCATTTTTTTGCGCCGCCCTATATCCGGCGGCACTGCCGGGAATCAGATACCACATCTTGTGCCGCCTGAAAAGCACGGGGAACCGGAAGATCTGCCGCAGCCATTGCGCATTGCATTTTTAATACTATTATATTGTAGTATCTGAGAAGGAAAGGATCTGCTGTGAAGAAACGGCTGCCCGCGCTCATTTCTGACGCCGCGCCCTAACAGGAACATCACGGACCGCATGCCCGTGCAGCCCCCATTCAGATGCGCGGTGATGCGTCATTTTTCGCACATCATAAAAATGTCAAATTGGCACTTGACAAATCTGCAAAGATATGATATAATATACAGGTAACGATAACGGAGGCATAGCTCAGCTGGTTAGAGCGCACGGTTCACATCCGTGAGGTCGCGGGTTCGAGTCCCTCTGTCTCCACTCTCTCAAAAATGACGAAAGCGCGGAAAATACGCACTTTCGTCATTTTTCTTGTCTTCGGTATTGTTAAATATTTCCGAATAGTGAAAAATAATTCGCTATTTGCAGCTGTTTTTCAAGGGTTTTCACTTTTTTTTCACTTTGAGTTTTTACCCTCTGTCCCGCAAAACAACGAAATTCGCGTGTACTCAATGCCCCTATTTGCGGGAAAAATGCCACTTTCGACCTGGGAAACGCCCCTCAAAATATGTATGCGGAATGAATATTTTTCACTTTTTTTGCCTGTTTGAGGCTTTTCAACACGTCGTTTGTGCAATTTGACAATGCCATATTTTGCTTTTTTAGCCGTCTTACGATTTCAGTAAGGCGGCTTTTTTCATGCCTATTTTACGATAATTCATTTAATATATTCCATCTGAAAGGAGCAGATTGATATGCCAAAGCCAATCGACCCACATCCAAACGGAACGGTATTCCGCGTTCCAAAAGACAGGAATTACACTGTCATGGCAAGGTATCATCTTAGAGACCAAATGCTGTCTCTGAAAGCAAAAGGTCTGTTGACTGTGATCCTGAGCCTGCCGGACGACTGGAACTATACCCTGACCGGTCTGACAGCGCTCTCCAAAGACAATATCGACAGCGTGCGCAGCGGGCTCAGAGAGCTCGAGGCAGGCGGTTACATCTCCCGTCGGCGGCTCCGCACCGCAGACGGCAGAATGGGTGGCAACGAGTATCTGGTCTACGAGAACCCGGCGGATAACCAAGATTTTCAGCCGGACAGAGAAGTGGAACGCTCACCACCATTGGAAAATCCAACGTTGGAGAAACCGATATTGGAGAATCCCGCGCAATTAAATACTGATAGAACAGAATACGAAAAGAATCAAATCTCATCTCCCTCACTCTCTCAGAATCCTGCGGGTACTGAGCCGGAGGGAGTGAGTGAGGCGGCAGAGCCGCTTCCGCAGGGATGCAATGCGATTCTGCTTGCGATGGGCTATACCGACGAGCTTGGTGCTTCGGATGCGGAAACGCTGGACATCATCCGGAGCTGCGGTCTTGACACCGAACTGCTCGTTCAGTGCCGGATTTCCTACCGCTTCATGCAAAGCCAGAAGGTCATGCAGCAGGCACTGGAGCTGGCTTCCGGCATCCGATATTATCTCAGCAACAGCGATGAAGCGACAATCCGGCGCTTCGACATGATCCTGTTGGCGCTCTCCGAGATGGCAACCAAGGAGAGAGCACGGTATCAGGGCGAGACCGTGAAGTATCATCAGGTGATCGACAGGATCAACGCCCATATCGCAGAGTATGACGGACTATACGGCTGGCTCTGCAGCTTTGACGAGGAATGGCAGCGGATTCTGCGCGAGCACGGCGGCGAGATCCGGCACATGGCAAAGTATATGCGTTCCTGTCTGTGGCAATGGCTCTGCGACAGCAGCATCATCTCAGACGGGATCGACCGAATGTTTACCTAACACGACAAGGAGGAATCACGATGTTTCTTGAGACAATGCAGGCCGAGATCATCAATGCGGCGTTTCTGTACAGCATTTCGGTGGTCATCGGCGATACCGAGGAAGGCGATGAGGCGTGGGCAATCTACGGCTACTACGCGCCGGAGAACTTCGATGAAGAGCCCGAAACTGTACCGCTCGGCTTCTACCTCAGTGAGAAAGACGCGAACGAGGACTATGACTGAATATTTCATGCCCAAGAAAGCACCGTTTCGCACTGCGGAAAGCGCCATTTCGCTTCACGGAAAGCACCAGCGCGTAATATGGAAAGCACTTGCCGAGGAATTCATAATTCCCCCTAGATTCGGAACCATATATGTGAGAGGAACATATCTGAATAAATGTTTTCACGGCTTCCGCCGGAATGGAGCGTAGCGGAATGAAGGCGGAAGCCGTGAAAACGGCGGCGGCACGCTGGGGAGTTCCAGCCCCGATTAGCAGTGAACCTACCTAATGTAACGGATCATCACATCTCCGGATAATCGATATTATTTTCCTTCAAGATGGATCTGAGCATATCAATGTACGCATACAGTCTTTGGATCTCGATCCAGTTGCCGTGACAAAGGCGATCGGCTTCTTCCAATTCATGGCGAGTCAACTCATAATCCTCCCATTTCACGCATTTGTGATCCTTGCTGAAGGCGCAGTAATCTTCCATCATGACTCTGCCTCCTTCGCCTGCAACTCGCGCATGTTGATGTCACCGGAGTACACCCACGCAGCGGTATGTACGATTCTGTCCATGATCGCGTCGGCGTGAATGCCGCCGCCCAGCCGGCTGTGCCAGTCTTCACGTTTGTACTGTGTACAGAAAATCGTGGAGGTGCAGTCATAGCGGCGCTCGATCAGCTCAAAGATGAAATGCTGCTCGCTCTCCGTCATGTCATTGAGCAGCCATTCGTCAAGGATCAACAAACGGTATCCGCTGAACTTTTTCAGGAGCTTGGATCTGCCGTGTACATCCAAAGAAGCCTCGCTGAGCAGCTGCATCAGATCGGGAACCCGGATATACCTCGTGCGGAATCCCTGCATACAAGCCTGTCTGCCGATGGCACACGCAAGGTAGCTCTTACCGGAACCGGTGAATCCATTGAATACGACCGGCTGGTTCTTTTCGATGAAACCGCAGGTTCCGAGCGTCAGGATCAGATCCTTGTCCAGCCCGCGCTTTTCATAGTACACATTCACAAGCGCCGCATCTGCAATACGGAATTTGGCTGCATTGATCAGGCGGTGAACCTTGGCATTGTACTTGGCAGAATAGGTGTAATCAACAGCAAGATTCATGCGTTCATCAAACGAAAGTGCCAGATATTCCGGCTGCTTTTCCTGAAGATCAAGAGCTTCGACCAGCTCGCCGAAGTTCATCTCACGCAGCTTGCGTCTTGTTTCTTCACTCAACATGATCGTCACCTCCGTAATAGGCAGCACCGCGCACAAATCCGGCGGGCAACGATTCGTTCTCCTGCTTTTTGCTCTCCTTGTATTCCACATCCTGACCGGAAGAAAGGATCGCTTTGAGATGGGAATAGCGCGGTACACTGACGTGTTCGAGTGCCAGTTCACAAGCCGTTTCCAGACGCTCGGAGGAATACTTCTTGCTCAGCTTCAGCACGGACATTGAGGGATTAATGCCCTGTTCAGACGTGCGGTAGCTCTTGAAAATTCGGTCAATAACTGCCAGTGTGTGCTTACCGATGGAAGCCGCCCACTGCCGGAGCGTAAGCTCGTTCCATTCCGTTTTCTGGAAGCGTTCAGGAATATCCTCCGGATAAGTGTCATACCTGTTGCGGACGTAGCTCGGAAAACGCTTGTGGGAGGAAATACGCTCATGGCCGCAGTAAATATCAATCATGCTTTCGGTGATCTTCAAGTCAACCATCTTGCCGACAAAACGATACGGCACAGAATACTTGCACGTCTGGTAGGTCACATGAAAATCCGCGCCAATGACGCGTCCGTATTCCCACACGGCGTACTCATACGGAAAGGCTGGCAGCGGCCGCAGCGTGATGCGCTCATTCGCTTCAAACACCTCGCGGCGGCTGCCTTCACGTTTCTGGAAGGGCTTGTTGTTGAAATCCTCCAGCGCCGCTGCAACATCCATTTTCAGCTTATGGAGAGAAGTATACTCAGTATTGCGCAGACGGGCGATGATGGCAGTAGCGATCTTCCCAACAGTACCCTCGACAGATGCCTTCTGCTTCGGCTGCTTCACGCCTGCGGGCATGACCGCAGTGCAGTAGTGGTTTGAGAAATCCTCATAGCACTGGTTCAGAACGATGTCGCCCTCGCGGGGATGTGTGATCACGCCGGTTTTAAGATTGTCGCAGACGATACGGAGCGTAACGCCACCGAAATACTCGAACATATGAATATTGCAGTTGATCCACGTCTGCTCATTCATATTCAGGCAAGGCTCGACATACGCAAGCTGGCTGTAGGGCAGTGCTGCGACAAAGAGATAGACGGGATGCACCTTACCCTCTTCAGGATCGTTCAGCCGCATCGTTTTGCCACTCCAGTCCACTTCACATACAACACCGGGCTTGTGCGTGATGTGGTTTGTGAGGTTGTTCTGTTCGACATACTTTGCATAATCATCACGGAACTTTGTGTATCCGACCGGAACCCCCACCTTCACACCGTCCTTGTACTCCTGCCACAGCAGCTTGAGTGTAACACCAGTCTTCTTCAATTCACCGTGGACATAGTCATAGTTGACCGGAGCGTATACGGTCTCCTTCTGGAACTTGTCCGGAAAGAAGAGCAGATAGACCTCGTCGTCACTCTTGTCTGCCAGATCCGCATAGCTGACACCCAATTCAGCAGCGCGGCGGCATACAGCCGTAATCGACTTTGAGGAGATGTGCCGCGTTTTAATGATCTCACGCTGCGACATCGGGGTCTGGAGAAGCTCAAGGATGAGCTTCACATCGATTTTGTTCGCCATAATTTTGGCTCCCTTCGTTAGAATTGAGGCTGCGCCTCTAATTCTATTATACACGAAGTGCTTTCCTTTGGCGAGTTGCTGCTTTCCTTGTGCGTTTTACTGCTTTCCTCGTCGTGCGCTGGCGCTTTCCTTCTGGCGAATCGATGCTTTCCGGAGCGCGAAATAATCACTATGACCTCTTCCGCAATGCTCTGATCGCCGAACGGAGATACTTCCGCTTCGGCAAGATCTACGAAACGTAATGGCGGCGTCGGTCTCCGATCAGGTCGCCGGGAAAACACTGGACATCATCATCCGCGCAGCACAAATGACGCCGGAGGTGCTGAAAGGCGCCCTCACAGAGATGCTGCGCAGTCCGCCCGATACTTCCCAGCGCACGAGAACCACACTCGGCGACCTGGCTGCCCGTTCGGGCAGAAAGCTGGAAAGTATCGAAGTCAATGCGGGCAATATCAAGGATTTCGAGCGTGCAGCGCAGAAGCACGGCGTGCAGTATGCGCTGCGCCGCGAAGTCGGCAGCGATCCGCCGGTGTTTCATGTGATCTTTCAGGCAAGCAAGCTCGAAAGAATGCAGCAGGCATTCGCCGAATATGCAGGCATCATGCAGCAGCGTGTCAAAGAGCATACGATTCCGCGGGAAAAGCGGCAGGAAATGGCGCAGGCGGCGCAGAAAGCCCATGCCGGAAGATCTGCCGTGCAGAAAGAGCACGATCTCTCACACGGGGAGGTGACACGCTGATGGATGCTGCAAAGCTGAAAAAGTCCCTGCTGATGTCGATCCCCTATCTGCTGGTCGCATGGTGCGGCAATCATGCCGTCTGGGCTGTGCGGTTCGCAGAGGGCAGGAGCGCTGACAAAAAAGTGCTGTCTTTCCTTGATCAGTTCGGCACGGCAATGTCTGATCCCCTGCCGAGCATGCATCCTGCCGATCTGCTCGGCGGCGCGCTGATCGCGCTGGCGTTCTTCGGCATCATGCAATATCGAAGATCCACGGCAAAAAAGATGCGCACCGGCAAAGAGCACGGCAGCGCAAGATGGGGCACGCCGGAAGAAGCGGCGATGCTCCGTGCAAAGAACTTCTGCGACAACATGATCATCACGGCAACGCTCTTTCTCACGATGGGCAAACCCAAAAGCTTCAAGCTGGCGCGGAACAAGAATCAGGAGATCATCGGCGGCTCGGGCACGGGCAAAACGCGCTATTACCTCAAGCCGAATCTGATGCAGATGTACAGCAGCTATGTTGTGACCGACCCGAAAGGCACGATTCTCATTGAATGCGGCAGGATGCTGCAGCGCGGCAGACCGGTGCGGGATGCCAGAGGCAGAGTGCAGAAGGACAGCAGCGGCAAGGTCATCTATGAGCCGTACAACATCAAAGTGTTTAACACGGTCGATTTCGGCAAGTCGATGCAATACAACACGATGGCATATATCCGCGACGATCACCGCGAGGCAGATATTCTGAAGCTGGTCGATGTCCTGATTCGCAATACCTCCGGCTCGGGGCAGCAGAAAGCCGCCGAGGATTTCTGGGTCAAGGCGGAGCGCCTGCTCTATACCGCGTATATCGCACTGATTTTTGCAATCTATCCCGCGGAGGAACGCAATTTTGAATCTCTGATCGAGCTGATCAACGATTCCGAGGTGCGTGAAAATGACGAAAGCTTCAAAAACCATGTTGATCTGATGTTTGAGGGCATCGAGCGCTGGCTGGACAACCGCATGATGGATGCGGAGGAAAGCCGGAAGCTGCTCGAACAGGACACCGAAAGCAGCCTGTATTTCCGCGCGATCATGAACAATCTGGACGGGGAAACGCCGACAGAAGCGCAGGCATCCATTGCCCGCTTCGCGATCCGTCAGTTCAAGGCGTATAAGCTGGCAGCCGGAAAGACGGCATAATCTATCCTGATCTCCTGTGCCACACGGCTCGGCGTGTTCAGCATCGATGAGATTTTGGAAATCACGCGCTATGACGAGCTGGAGCTCGACAAGCTCGGCGATGAGCTCTCGGCACTGTTTGTCATTGTGCCGGATACGGATGCAACCTTTAATTTTCTGGTTGCGCTGTTATACACGCAGATGTTTAACATGCTATGCACGAGAGCAGACAACAATCCCGGCGGCAAGCTGAAATATCATGTGCACTGTCTGCTCGATGAGTTCAAAAACATCGGTGAAATCCCGAACTTCGACAAGCTGATTGCGACAATCCGTTCGCGTGAAATCTCCGCAAGCATCATTTTGCAGACCAAGTCGCAGCTCAAGGATCTCTATAAGGATAACGCAGACACAATCGAAGGCAACTGCGATACAATGCTGTTTCTCGGAGGCGGCGAAAAGACCACGCTCAAGGATTTGTCCGAGGTGCTCGGCAAGGAAACGATTGATACGGTCTCCACAAGTGACACGCGGGGACAATCTCCCTCCAGCGGCACGAATTATCAGAAAGCCGGGCGTGAGCTCATGACAGAATCAGAAATCTTCACAATGGATGGCGGGAAATGTATTGCACGGGTCAGAGGTTTTCATCCGTTTTTCTGTGACAAGTACGATATCACCGCACATCCGATGTACGGCAGTCTTCTGGATGCGCACACCGGCGATCCCGACGGCGGCAAAAAGTATACCTTTGATATTGCCGCCTATACGCGCGGCATCCGGAAGCGCAATAAAGCAGTCGTGTCGGGAGACACCGCTGTGGAAGTCTACGAAAGCAAAACGGAAATCTGAGAGAAAGGAGGAGTGCGCAATGAAAAAGCAGAATGTGTGTGCAGCACCGGCGGGTACGCTTTCCCGCCGCTGCCGCTGCGCGAAGCAGCTCACCTTGATCGTGCTGAGCGTGCTCGCGGCCTGCGTGATGTTTGCAGTGCAGGTCTCGGCTGCCGAGATCAATCCGGCAAACTTCATTGCCGTGACCGGCAAGGTGCTCCGTGCGCTGATCATCATGGTCGGTGCGGGTCTCGCCGTGTTCGGCGTGATCAATCTGCTTGAGGGCTACGGCTCGGACAATGCGGCAAACAAGTCGCAGGGCATCAAGCAGACCATGGCAGGCGCCGCTGTCATTATGGCGGGCGTGCTGCTCGTGCCGGTGCTCACAGGTATGATGTCGGACGCGATGGCGACGGCCTGAGCCGGAAAAAGAGAATGCGGTGCAGTCTGCACTGCACCGCATTCACTGTATCATTTATAGTCTCCCGGCTGTGCCGAAGTCTCTGCCATTTACAAGATTCGTTCACCCTGATCAAACAGATATAGCTCAGAATTCTCTTTTGCGGCATCCAGCAGTCTCTGCGCAAAGCCGCTCTTTGAAAAGATGCCGTATACAATGTGTTTTCCGCGGAACTCCGGGATACTGTCGCACTTTTTCTTCAGATCGAAATACACATCGGCAGGAACCGGCTTGTCGTAGTATTTGCATTCGCCCGCGAAAATACTGTCATGCTCCTGATCTACTGCCACGACATCAATTTCAGTACTGCCGTTCCAGTATGCGCCGATTTTTGCAGGTACAAAATCCGTATTGCCGGAGGTACAGTATGCGGCGAAGTTTTCACGCGAAATCGCCTCAAACACATAGCTCACATGATTTTCGATAAAGGCGGACTGTATCTTTTTCAGCACATACCCGGTATTGTCCATTTCCAGCTCGCCGCGGTGCGGGTATACAAATCTGAACCAGAAATCCATGAAATAATCGCAGATATAGTATAAACCCTTTCTGCTTTTTTCAGGGTTCTGTTCGGTGACCGGCACACGCTTTTCGACGAGGAACAGGTCGCTCAGCGTTGCAAGATACGGCGAAACAGAGGTTGTCGGCTGTTCCAGCAGTCCTGCGATCTTTGAAAGCTTATGATTGCCGAGCGAGATTGCTTTCATGATGGAAAAGTAGTTGACAGTCTCGCGCACTTCCTTTTCCAGAAGGAAGATCGGCTCTTCGTAGAGAAAGCCCGATTTTGCCAGTATCACGTCGGATACATTCTCCCACAGGGAAAGGCCGTTATCAAAAAACTCGATATATTTCGGCACGCCGCCGGTCACAGCATAGAGTTCCGTCAGCTCTGTGAATGATTTATCAGGGAATGCCTGCCGGTATTCTGCAAACCGAAGCGGCTGCAAGCGAATCTGTGCCGTGCGTCTGCCGTACAGCGGGCTCGAACGAGACAGCACCTTCGAGGTCATCATGCTGATCAATGAACCGCAGAGGATGACCATGACATTGCTGTCCTTCAGGATCTCATCCCACGCTTCCTGAAAGATCGAAGGGTATGCGGCGTTCACGCTGACAAGATACTGAAATTCGTCGATGACAAGCACCTTTTTCTCCTGCGGCTGATATGCCACAAGCATACGGAATGCACTCTGCCAGCTTTCCAGACGGCTGCCCGCAAGATGCGGCTGCTGCGTGAAATCTGCGAGCTTCTCTGTGAATTTGTTGAGGTTCTGGCGGTCGCTTTCCTCGTTTGCAAGGAAATACAACGCATTCTTCCCCTTGATGAATTCCTTGATGAGCGTGGTTTTGCCGACGCGCCTGCGCCCGTATACGACAACAAATCCGCCGCCGCGTTTGTATTCCCGTTCCAGAGCTGACAGCTCCTGATCTCTGCCAAGAAAACGCATAGCAATCCCTCCTTGTATAATCTCTCTTATTATAATTTAGATTATACTATATGATTGGCAGATTGTCAAGGGGGTATTCCAAAGAAACTAAATAATACGATAATTGCTTGTAAGACGATGAACCGAAGCAAAGAATTGTTCAGAAAGGAGGATGCACATGGCATTCATCGAGACAAACTGGCTGAGTGACCTGGCAGATGAATTGGAACAGAAGATCATCACCGGGCTCGCGGAGGTCGTGGAACATGCGCTTCAATCGAGTCAGGAGCTGCTGAAAATGGGAATGGACAGCAATGCGTCCGGAAACGGCTTATTTGCAAATTTCCTGTCAAAGCATCCGTCCGAATTCGATGTGACGCTTGGCACAGGCTCCGGCGCAAGCCTCTGGAGCCGCATGGAAACGCTGTGCAGCAATGCTGTCGTCCCGATTGCGTGGCTCATCATGGTCGTGATTCTTCTGAGCGATCTGCTGCAAATGATCATGGAGGGCAACAACTTCCGCGATTTCGACCTGTCGATCCTGTTCAAATGGATATTCAAGACAGTCTGCGGTCTGATCCTGATTTCCAATGTCTACGAGATCACGTCCGGTTTTCTGTCCTTCGGCACTGCCGCTACAAACAGCGCGATTCATACGGTATTCGGGCTGGACGGCAGCTTCATGGACGGTACGCCGCGGATCGTGATTGACCCGACCGGTATGGGCATCCCGGAACTGCTGGTCGATCTGATTCTCTCGGGATTCCTGCTGCTGGCTGTCGGTGCGCTGCTGGTGGTGATGATCATCGTGCTGGCGTCCCGCATGATCGAGATTTTCATGTATCTGACCGCCGCGCCGCTGCCGGTTGCAACAATAATGAACCGGGACTGGGGCGAGATCGGAAAGAATTGGATCCGCAATGTTGTGGCGCTCGGCTTTCAGGGTTTCTTTATCATCGTAGCGCTGAGCATCTTTCAGTCGATCTTCAACGCAGTGATCACATCGCTGAATTCCGGAACGGACAACCTGACGATGCAGCTGATCCTGCTCATGGGCTATGCGCTCGCGCTGTGTTTCACGATTCTGAAATCAGGCAGTATCAGCAAATCGGTATTTAACGCGCACTGAGAAAGGAGCCTGAGATGGCAAAATACATTCGTGTCCCAAAGGACATCAACAGTATCCGCGAAAAATTCATCCTGAATCTCACGAAACGGCAGGCAGTCTGCTTCCTGATCGGCGCCTGCTGCGGTCTGCCGGTCTACTTCCTCACGAAAGGGCTTGGCATCACAGCAGCCGTCTTCCTGATGGGATTTGCAGCTTCCCCGGCAATTCTGTTCGGACTATTCGAGAAGAATGGTCTGCCGCTGGAAAAGTACATCCGCCTGATGCTGCACTTCTGGCGGACGGACAAGCTCCGTGTCTACAAAACAGAATCCGCGTTCCGCGAAATTGAAAAGCGGATCGAGTATCAGCGGCTGATGCAGCGTCTGCGGAAAGGAGGAAAATGATATGGCGCAGAAAAAAGCCAAAACATCAAGACTCAGCAAAGCAGAGGAAAAGGCAATCCGCAAGCGCATTGCACAGCTCAACGGCAAACAGAAGATGACCGTCCAGCGCACGCTCCCCTATCTGGAAATGCTGAAGAACGGCATCTGCATGATCGACGAAACGCATTACTCCCGCACGGTACAGTTCGGTGATCTGAATTACCAACTGGCAAGCGATGAACGGCAAGATGAGATCTTCAACAGCTATTGCGATATTCTCAATTACTTCGATGAGAGCGTGCTGTTTCAGCTCACATTTGAGAATCAGAACACGGATATCGCAGCGCTGAAACAACAGATGGAGATTCCGAAAGCCGGCGATGATACAGACACGCTCCGCGCAGAATATACCTCTGTGCTGTTTTATCAGCTTGAACAGGGTACAAACGGACGGCAGTTCCGCAAGTATCTCACGTTTACGGTGGAGGCGGATTCCCCGGCGGCTGCAAAAATCAAGCTCGATACGATCTCCAATGAGCTGATCCGGCTGTTCCGCGCACTTGGTGTGCAGGCTTCTGCACTGAACGGCGCACAGCGTCTCGAATCACTCTACCGCGCGCTCAACCCGTTTGAAACACAGCCGTTCCTCTTTGACTGGGAAACACTGCGCAGAGGCGGGTATTCCACAAAGGATTTCATCGCGCCGACGTCGCTGGTGCTGAACAAGTCTACATTTGAGATGGGCAATGCCTGCGGCGCTGTGGCGAGCATCAATATCATCGGCGGGGAAATCTCCGACCGGATTCTCTGGGACTTCCTGCGGGAAGATGAGATTCTCGCGGTGAATATCCACGCACAGCCCTACGATCAGGTCGCCGCGCTCAAATTCTGCCGCGCAAAGCTCTCCGATGTAGAGAAATCAAAGATCGACGAGCAGAAGAAAGCATCCCGCGATGGCTATGACATTTCCATTCTGCCGCCGAGAATTCAGATGTATATTGACGATCTGAACCAGATGCTCAAAGATCTGAACGACAAATCCGAGCGCCTGTTCCACATCACGCTGACAGTGCGCTGCTATGCGGAAACGCCGAAAAAACTGCGAATTCTCATCGACAAGCTCAAGCGCATCACGCAGAAGAACAACGGACGCCTGATTCAGATGGATTACATGCAGGAGCAGGCAATCGGCTCGTCGCTGCCGCTCGGCTGGAACGGCATCCCGATCGACCGCTGCCTCACAACCAGCGCGATTGCAGGCTTTGTCCCGTTCACAACAGAGGAGCTGTTTCAAGCTGCGAACGCGACTTATTACGGGCTGAACACGCTGTCCCGCAATATGATCATGGCGGACAGGCTGAAGCTGAGCAATCCGAACGGTCTGGTTCTCGCGGTACCGGGCAAGGGCAAATCTATGGCGGTGAAGCGCGAAATCTGCGATGTGTTTTTCCGCACGGAGCATGATATTGTCATCAACGATCCCGAGGGAGAGTACCGTCCGCTGGTAGAACGACTGCACGGGCAGGTCATCAAGATCTCCACCGATTCCGGCAATTACATCAATCCGATGGATATCCCCTTGGATAACATCAACGAGGAACTGATTGCAAACAAATCCAATTTCATGATTTCCTTCTGTTCCCTGATTGTCGGCGATTCATTGCAGGCGGATGAGGTCTCCCTGATCGACCGCTGCCTGCGCGCGGTTTACATGAAATACCTGAAAAGCAATCCCGATGTCGAAACGATGCCGATGCTGGAGCATCTGCAAAATGAACTGCGGTTACAGTCCGCATCCTCGCCGGACGGTGTCGGCAAGCGTGTCGCCGATTCGATGGATATGTATGTATCCGGCTCGCAGCGTTTCTTCAATCACCGCACGACCGTGGACATCAACAACCGGCTGGTCTGCTTTGATATCCGTGACCTGAACGATCAGCTCCGCGATCTTGCCATGCTGATCATCCAGAATGAAGTCTGGAACCGTGTATCGCTGAACCGCGACCGCAACCGGAAGACATGGTATTACTGCGATGAATTTCACCTGATGCTCCGCGAAAAGCACACCGCGCAGTATTGCGTGGAGATGTGGAAGCGTTTCCGCAAGTGGGGCGGCGTACCGACCGGCATCACACAGAATGTGCGCGACCTCATCACCGGCGCGGGCGCAGAGAGCATTCTCTCGAACAGCGAATTCCTGTATCTGCTGTCGCAGTCACCGGAGGACCGTGCGATTCTCGCAGCGGCAAAGCACCTTTCCGAAGAACAGCAGAAGTACATCACCAACGCACAGGCAGGTCACGGGCTGCTGCTCTACGGCGGCACGGTGCTCCCGTTTGAGGATGATTTCCCGAAAGACACAGAGCTGTTCCGGCTCATGGACACCCGACCGAAGGAAAAGTAAACCGGAAAGGAGGCGGTTCCGATGCCGCGCATCCTGAATCCCCGCAAACTGCGGAAGCTGCGCACCGTGATTCTGAAACCGGTCAAGGTCACGGCGCGTGTATCGCATCAATATGTCGTGCAGCCGATTGCCAGACCGCTGACAAAGCTCGACCGCAGTACCGAACAGACCGTCCGTAATGTGATGCAGACAGCCAAAATCGAAGCAGAGCAGCAGCTCAGACAGACGGATACCGGACAGGCAGTTGTGACGGTATCCCGTTTGCTCGGAAGAGCCGCGGCAAATCTATCGCAGTACCGGCTGAGTGCCAGGAAGTACCGCGGCACAAAAAAACAGATCGGCATTCATAAGCAATATGCCCGTGCGCCGGCAAAGCGGGAGCTAAAAAAGGTACGCAAACAGCGCATGACAACGCTCCAGAAGGAGAAGAAGCTGCATCAGACGGCAAAACAAAAAATGCTTTCTGAGAAGCTGCCGAAAAAGAACATATCCAAGCAGAACAAAGCATTTCGCAAGTACAATAAAGCACTGAAACAGGCAAACGGCGCCGACAAGAAGCTGTATCGCTCGCAGCAGAAAATCCGCAACCTATCAAAGCCCAAGAGCGAGAGCGGCAAAATGCTCGCACAGTCGTTGAAGCAATCACTCCGGCAGCAGGCGGCGCAGAATGCCGGCGACAACGAAACCGCGCAGGCTGCGCTCAAGCTGTCCGAATATGCGGCGGCGGTGAAGCAGGGCGGCAGGCAGGCAAAGCTTCAGCGGGAGAAAAAGCGGGAATCCAAGCTGAAAAAGCGCGCAGGTCTTGCCGATCAGAAGCTGAAACAGCGACAGAGCATGCTGCACAAGACCTCGGAGGCAAACAAGAAAGGTCTCCCGCCGCCGAAAACACACCGCAGCGCAAAAGAATATATGCAGGACACAGCAAAGTCGATCGGCAGAACGCTCCGGCAGATTGCAGGCAAAGCCGCTGTTCCGCTGGTGCTGACCGCATTCTTCTGCTTTTCCTGTGCTGCACCGCTCAGCGCACTCCTCAGTCTCGCGCCGGATTCTCTTTGGATACTCGGGACATATAACACCAGAGATCAGGACTTGTCCGATGCGGAACGGTATTATTTGCAGCAGGCTTATACGATGAACGCAAATCTCATTGCATGCGGCAGCGAATCCACATGGAAGCAGGGGCTGCGCGCATTCGGCGTGGACACCGACGGCTACCGCAAGATACCGGCACAGTTCAATCTGTCATCCCGCACCGCCGATGCGTTTGAATTCGATGTGTGGAAGCTCTGGTCATTCCTCTGCGCGTACTGCTACAACTACGATGCCGGCACCAAGACAACGCAGATGTGGGAATACGGCGACGAAGCGCGGTTTGCAATGGACCTTCTGCTGAAATCGCAGTATGAATTCTCGCACACCTACGCGCCGGACGGCTATTGGCGGCGCGTTTACACAGAGCTCACGGAAGCGGATATTCTGGACGGATTCCATGCGGGTTCCGGCGATGTGATCCGCGGGGTATTCACATTCTCCGATGCCGCATTGCCGGCTCCACTCCGTCCGTTTACGGAGAACCACGACGGGACATTCTGGCTGATCTACAGTCTGCAAAACAATGAGATTCTGAACGCGAATGACAGCTTCGCCTCAACGGGATGGTACATCGTGAACGACATGGCGCTGCTGGTCGCGCACAAGTGCAAGTATCAGCAGAATTATGAGCTGATCAATACCACTGCGCTGTTTTACGGCATCCAAAAGAAACAGAGTTTTGACGCGGCAATCGAGAATATCCTGACGGCGATGAATCCTGAGATCTATCAATATTATCTTCTGCTGGCAGAGGGCGGACAGACGAAAGAAGGCACGGCAATTTCGCTGTACGGCGGGCATCAGGTCATCCGAAGTCCGATTCTGGACACCATGCGGTCACTGACGGAACAAGGGCGCATCCTGCATGATTTCGGAATGGATATGCCAAACGGACAGAAATGGGGCGGCATGCACTGCGGTCTTGCGGCGGCGAACAAAGAGCACGACGGCACCGACATCATTGCAAACAGCAATATCATCGTGTATGCGATGTTTGACGGCGAAGTCACCGCGGTCGATGACGATTCGGTTGTTCTGACTGCAAAAGGTGAACATGCGGTGCATCTCCGGATGAACGACGATACCGTGCAGCTCAGAGCGTCCTATTCCGCGGTCATACCGACTGCGGGGCTGTCTGAAGGTGCTTCCGTTTCGGCGGGAGACATCATCGGATACACCACCGGACAACAGGAGTGCAGCGGGACGCATTATGACAGCGCGTTCGATTATCTGCATATCACACTCGCATACAAAAGTTCATCATTCAGCAGCTGGAAAGCGGTTGACCCGCGGCTGCTTATATCATAAAAGGAGGATTGATTCATGAAGCAAACACCGGAAACCTTTGACGAAAAGATCGCCAAAGTGAAACGGCGCATCGAGAAGCTGAGTGCGCGCATTGATGCCGATACGCTCGCAAAAAAACAGCTCCAAAAGGAGCTTGAAGAGCTGGAAGCGGCGAAGCTGATCGAAATGATCCGCTGCGTGCCGGAATCCAGCGAGGAAATCGTTGCAGAGTTCACAGAATATCTGCACAACAAAGCAAAGCAGCAGCGCAAGGCTGCTGTCCGGGAGGAGGATACATCTGTATGAAAAAGATTGCTTCTGTTCTTGCTGCCGCAGTCTGCTTTGCAGCGATGACAGCACCTGTGCATGCGGACACCGCGGCAGAAACCACCGAAACCACAGTATCCGGCTCGACGACCGCATTTGATGCACAGCATTATCTCGCAAGCTATACCACTGTTTCATCCTACGATTATTTCAGCGATCCGCATTATGATACCGACGGCAACGCCGAGCTGATTCAGCGCGTAATCTATGCATCCGCGCAGATGCAGTTTATCTCCGTCACGACAAAGGACGGGCATGTATTCTTCATTATCATCGACTATGCCGACACCGACGGGGACAATGTATATTTTCTGAACAAAGTGGATGATTTCGACATGTATGCTCTGTTGTATCACGGCGATGACGAGGACAATGCGCTGGACAGCTACCGCACACAGCAGAGCACATCGCGCACGACCGATACCGCGCAGACCGAGACAACCGCTTCCACGGCGTTGCAGACTGAGGAGGCAGATCAGCCGTCCGGCAGCTCTGAGATGATGCTGTATGCAGTCGGCGGTGGAGGCTTTCTTCTGGTGCTCGCGGCGATCGTGTTTGTGAAACTGCGCTCGATCAAAAAGAAGCGCAGCATCCCCGGCGATGATTTCGCCGATGAGGATGAAGACGAAGACATCGGGGAAGACGGAGTGGAGATTCGCTGAGAATCTCCCTCCGAAATGAAAAAACAGAAAGGAAATGATTATGAGACTGATTATTGCTGAAAAGCCCTCTGTCGGGCGTACCCTCGCCGCTGTGCTTGGCGCGGAGACCGAGCAGAAAGGGTATATCGAAGGTGCCGACTGCATTGTGACATGGTGCCGCGGACATCTGGTCGAGCTTGCAATGCCGGAATACTACGATGAGAAATATGCACAGCACAAGATCGAAAACCTGCCGATTATCCCGCAGGTATGGCAGCTGACGGTGATGACAAACGCAGCGGAGCAGTATGAAACAGTGAAACGTCTCATGCTGGATCCGCGCATCACGGAAATCGTCGAAGCAACCGATGCCGGACGTGAGGGCGAGTGTATTTTCCGGTATGTGTATCTGCGAACCGAATGCAAAAAGCCGGTACTTCGGCTGTGGATTTCCTCTCTCGAAGAATCCGCGATCCGGCAGGGTTTTGCAAATCTCAAGCCGATGTCGGCATATGACAATCTCTTTGCAGCAGGCTTTGCGCGCGCCAAAGCCGACTGGCTGATCGGCATCAACGGCAGCAGGCTGTTCAGTGCGCTGTTTCGCGTCAAAGGCGGAATCTCTGTCGGGCGTGTGCAAACACCGACGCTTGCGATGATTGTGCAGCGTGACGCGGAAATCAGCGAGTTTGTGAAGAAGCCGTATTATACGGTCGAGCTGGACTGCGAATGCAAAGTCGTCAGCGAGCACTTTGCAGAACAAGCTCAGGCAGAAGCATTGCAGGCGCAGTGCAGCGGACAGACAGCGACCGTGACCGCGATCAGACGCGAGAAGAAAACGGAGCACCCTCCGAAGCTCTATCACCTGACAGGCTTGCAGGTCGCAGCAAACAAGATGTTCGGATACACCGCTGAGGAAACGCTGAACTATGCGCAGAGTCTCTATGAATCAAAGCTGCTGACCTATCCGCGCACGGACAGCAATTACATCACCACAGACATGGAACAGACCGTCACCGCGCTGATCAGGACAGTCGGCGAAGCAATGCCGGTCGCAGCAGACATTTTGTCGGATACTCCGGATGTGAAGCGACTGATCAATGACAGCAAGGTTTCCGATCATCACGCCCTGTTGCCCACTGCAGAAATTGCAAACATCTGCCTTTCCAGTCTGCCGCTGGGCGAACGGAATATCCTGTCGCTGGTCGCGGCGCGCCTGATCGCCGCCGTCGGTACACCGCATGTGTATGAAGCGGTTACCGCAGAGATCACATGTGCAGGTGCAATCTTTACCTCGACCGGCAGAACGGTCATGCAGGAGGGATGGAAAGGCATGTCACAGACCATGCGCGGACGGATGACGAATGCACAGACAGATATGCCGGAAGATGACGATGCGGAAGATACGCTGCCGCAGCTCACAGAGGGACAGACATTTGAACATGTGCAGGCAGCGGTCACAGAACACTTTTCCAAGCCGCCGAAGCCGTATACCGATGCGACTTTGCTTTCTGCAATGGAGCGCGCCGGCAATGATTCCTACGAAAAAGATGCCGATATTGAAAAGAAGGGCATCGGCACGCAGGCAACCAGAGCCGCTGTCATCGAAGGGCTTGTTAAGCGCGGATTTATCGTGCGCAGGGGCAAGCAGATTCACCCGACAGAAAAAGGAAAGCTGCTGATCCAGGTGGTGCCGCAGTCGCTGAAATCGGCGAAGACAACCGCAGAATGGGAAACTGTTTTGCAGCAGATTGAGCGCGGCAAATCGGACATCACCGGCGATGAATTCACAGAACAGATCGCCGGGCAGGTGCGGCGGCTGATTCGCGACGAGCTCGCGGTTCCGCCGGAAACGAGAAACAATCCGTTCTATCCCGCGCCGGAGCGCAGCGTGATCGGCGCATGCCCGAAATGCGGCAAGCCGGTTGCTGAATATCCGAAATCCTATGCCTGTTCATCGGGCAAAAACGGCTGCGGCTTTGTGATCTGGAAAACGATGTGCAGCAGGAAGATCCCGCCGGAACAAGCGAAAAAGCTGCTGGAACTGCACACGACCGATCTCATCCGCGGATTCACGAGCAAAGCCGGAAGGACATTCGATGCGTATGTGATTCTGAAAACCGACGGCACGCAGGGTTTCGCGTTTCCGCCGAGAGAATAAAGCAGTTTCCCAAAATCAGTTTTCACTCGATTTTGGGAAACAGAATTCAATGATCTGCAAGCCAGTTTGCAATATCAACAATTCTGACGCCTTCATATTGATAAGCATCATGTCGGGTTCTTGCGATAATCATTTTCGGATATGCGTCCTGAATCGAAAGCAACGGTGAAACCTCGCGCGTAAATGTCTTTTCGTCGGTGATGTTGTCTGAAACCTGAATATAGATTTTCTCGTCGCGTTTCACAGCCACAAAGTCAATCTCTTTTTTATATAGAATGCCGACGTAGACCTCATAGCCTCTGCGAAGAAGTTCAATGGCAACGATATTTTCGAGGATTCTGCCATAATCAAGATTCTTGGTTCCGAGTTTTGCATATCGGAATACGTGGTCGCTGAGATAATATTTTTCATTAGATGCAAGATACTTCTTCCCTTTGATGTCATATCTGCGAATCTTATAGAATGCAAACGCATTGCATAGATACTGCATATAAGAGCCCACCGTCTTATGATTGATCTTGTCCTTGTTTCCGTGAAAAGTATCTGCGATGTTCCGCGCAGATGTGAGATTGGAAATATTATCCATGAGATAATCTACGATCCGATCCATCAGAGTGGTATTCCGGATGCGGTATTTCTGACGAATGTCCCGGATTATCAAAGTGTTGAAGACTTCTTCAATATAGTCATATTTGGATTCTTCATCTTTGTAAACATATGAACCTGACATGCCGCCTTCCCGGACATAAAGGTCGAACGCATCATAGAGATTATCATAGTCAAAATAACGGATATACTCTTTAAAAGAAAATGGGTAAACCTTGATTTCAAAGGTGCGCCCGGTAAAGAGCGTTGCGAGATCAGAACTCAGCAAGAACGCGTTAGAACCGGTAATATATAAATCATATTGTTCT
>JAEEXH010000112.1 GCA_016291435.1 Oscillospiraceae bacterium | reverse complement strand
CCAAGATTTCATCCGCGATCGTAACGACGGATTGCGATCCCGCCCTGATACAGGAGACAAACAAAAAGCTCGAGATGATCGTGCAGTACCTGATGCGGATCTGTTCTCAGCTGGAGGATATGAATGAGAAAGGAGAACAAGAATGAGCATCCTGAAGATGTCTGCGATAACAAATGCGCCGAAAAACCGTATCATGGGGCTCTTTGATTATATGACGGCGCCGTCAAAAACTGAAAACGGATTCTATATCGGAGGGCACGCCTGCTCTCCCAAGCGGGCATATGAGGAAATGAACCTCGTTAAACTGACAAGAAGGAAGACTGACGGCAGACAGTATATCCCGTTTGTAGTCTCCATCACTCCGGATGATCCGGCAACACCAAACGAGAAGTACATGGGGGTGGGGGCTGAGATCGCTCGGCTTCATCCGGATTTCCAGTGCTGCTACAGCTTGCACCTTGACTCAGCAATTCGGCACCTGCACTTCCTGATGAACTCGGTATCCTACCGCGATGGAAGCAAGTTCACACAAAGTCAATCAGAGCTCGGGAGATTTCGACAGCAAGTCAACGATATTCTGCTGAAGGCAGGCTTCGATATCATCTGCCAGAAGACCATTCTCCAGCAGGATATGACTGAGAAAGTATTACAATCGGACTTTTCCTTCTGGGAAACGGAGCAGCCGTCGTCACCCGTTGTCCAGGATCGACTTACAATGCCGATCGTGCCGAGTCCGCACGATTTCTTTCAGCCAAGCTCAAGCAGTTACAATGATTCAGAGTATCATAACCCGGACGATCCGAGGTATTATCCAACGTCAAATTACTTTGATTTCGAAAGGAGTGCTCGCATCATGAGTGAAATCGCACCTGTATCAGATCTGTTCACCACAGAATTTTCCACCCCTGAAATCAGACAATCACCTTCGGCGCTGATGCAGACCGTATCATTCAATTTAAACAGCTCCTTCACGCTCAGCCCAGAGCAGCTCGCAGCGACACAATCAGTAATAGAGCAGGAGCAGCTTAACCGTGCAGGAACCTTTGCACTGGAGTATCAAAGGCTCGCGCAGGAAATGGGAGTTGCAGTCAACATGGAGATCAATATAAACAATGACTTTCGTGCGATTGATGATACAAAGTAAATATCATCTGAATATGGGCGGCAGCAATGCCGCCCTTCTCATTATATTATGTAAACCCGCTCTTGTCAAGCAGCGATGCAGATATAAAATAATTTTCGTTTAAAAAGTGGAAAAGTGGATGTCCCCATTAATTCACATGATATCTAAGTCGATGCAAAGCATTTTAAGGTATAAACAAAGGGAATAAAAAATGCATAGTTTGAATAGAATGAATTGCAAGAAACGCTTCATTATGCTGACATTATAAGGCAAATGCATTAAATAATGAGTGAAAATGCGCCTCTATAGGCTGGATGCAGAAAATCATCGTTTCTACGATGTTTTCAATTGCAAAAAGGAATAAAACAGCGTAGGTGTACGGTAGGTGTATTTTATATAAGCAATGTCATTTCGTTAAAAAGAAAAACCACGCAGAATAACGTATCTGCGTGGTTTTCGATTGGTTGCGGAGGGCGGATTTGAACCACCGACCTTCGGGTTATGAGCCCGACGAGCTACCAGGCTGCTCCACTCCGCGATCTCAGTGTGCTTTTATTATACCACGATTTCGCCGGATTGTCAAGCCGTTCCCGGAAAAACGTAAGAACAGACAAATTGATTCTGAAAAGAGATATGTTTTCATTCATAATGTGAGAAGGAGATTCACTGTTTATGTCAGATCATGCAGCAATTTATCTTAGGCTGTCGAGGGATGACGGCGGCTTGGAATCCGAAAGCATTTCAAGCCAGCGTATGTTATTATTGCAATATGCAGAAGCACACGGAATCCACGTATCTGCGGAATTTATCGACGACGGTATTTCCGGCAGCAGATGGGACCGGGACGGTTTTCAGCAGATGCTCCAGGCGATCGAGGACGGCTGGATCGGGACTGTGCTTGTGAAGGATCTTTCTCGGCTCAGCCGGGATTACATCCGCACAGGGGAACTTCTGGAGCGGTGGTTTCCGGGACACGGTGCGCGCCTGATTGCCGTCAATGACGGTGTGGATACCGGCAATTCGGCTGATAGAAATGATTATACTGCAATTCGCGCTGTCATGGACGACTGGTATGCACGCGATATATCGCGCAAAGTACGTGCTGCGATCTATGCGCGCCAGAAAGCGGGGATCTGTACCGCAGCTGCCTTGCCTTACGGCTATCAGCGGACAGACGGCCAAATCTGCATTCATAAGCCGCAAGCAGCCGTTGTCCGCAGTATCTTCCGGCGTTATATAGAAGGGGAGACCATAGCTGCGATTGCTGTGCAGCTTACATCTGCGCGGATTTTGCCGCCGCGCAAAAAGAGCGGTCACTGGAGCGACACAACAGTTCGACGAATCTTGATGAATAAAGCGTATAACGGTGAACTGATGCTGCACACAACAGAAAGATGCAGCTATAAATGCGGAAAGCGCATAACTTTGCCGCAGCACTTGGCTATCTGCTGCCCGGTTCCGTCCATTATTCCGAATGACATTTTTGATACTGCGCAATTCAGACTGAAATCGAATGCACATCAGAAAACGTCTTCGCATTGGCTCTCGGGAAGGGTGCGGTGCAGCATTTGCGGCTCTAATATGCTGGTTTCAAAGGAAAGAGGAGATTATCGTCTGATTTGCGGAAACAGAAAACGAGGCATGTGCTGTCCGAATCCCTCTTTACTCGTTTCTGCGCTTCTGAATGAGCTCCAGATAGCGCTCAAAGCAGCGGGAATCATGCTTCCGGATGCTGCGCTTCCTCTCCTGATTACGCAGCTGCATATTTCTCCTGACGAGATCCTTGCCGATCTGCGCTATGCTCTCCCTTCTGACTGCGGTTCTGTATAAATTCACCAAATCACGAGAAAAAAACACGATTCCTTTCTTCTTGTCATTTCACGCTGAATATGATATAATATATTTTAGGGTATTTAGATTACGAAGAGCATGAGAGGAAGAGATAACATGCAAAAGGAACAGCAGACTGAGCTGTTTTTCGGCAGAAATGCCGTTCTGGAAGCGCTCAGAGCCGATACACCGATCAATCATATTCTTGTAACCTCGATGGCAGGCAGTCTCGGGGCGATTTGTACTGAAGCAAAAAAACGCGGAATCGTCGTAAAGATGACAGACAGCCGCCGGCTCGATCAGCTGACAGACGGCGGAAATCATCAGGGTGTATGCGCCGAAGGTGCATGCACGACCTATGCGACGGTCTCTGAGATTTTAGCCGTCAGCGAAAAGAAGCATACAAGTCCGTTTCTGATTCTCTGCGACGGCATTGAGGATCCGCACAACCTCGGCGCGATTATCCGCACTGCTGAGACAGCCGGTGCAGACGGTATCATTTTACCGAAGCGCCGGAGCGCATCTCTCAATCAGACTGTTTTCAAAACCTCCGCAGGCGCCGCAAGCTGGATCCCTGTTGCACGAGTCAGCAATCTTGCAACAGAAATGATCGCGCTGAAAAAGCGCGGAATCTGGTTCTACGGTGCAGATATGAACGGAAGCCCCGCAGTCGAGACCGATCTGACCGGCGCTGTCGGCATCGTCATCGGTTCCGAGGGCTTCGGACTCAGTGCGCCCGTCAAAGCTCAGTGCGACGGGATCCTCTCCCTGCCGATGTTTGGCAGGATCAATTCCCTGAACGCATCCGTTGCTGCCGGCATTCTTATGTATGAAGCCGTGCGCCAGCGCATGCAGAAGGGCTGATCAGAAAGGAATACGACCATGTCGTTAGAAGATAAAAACAGTATCGGAAGCACCGACACAGACCGCGCAGACATCGCTCCTGCATCAGAGGAGAAAAATGCTGCCGACACAGCGGCAGAGCCTGCTGCGGGAACTGAAGATCCCGCAAAGAAAACGGCTCAGAAGCCGAAGAAGAAGAAAATGCCCACAACCGGAAAGCACGGCAGACCGCTGAAGACAGATCCCTACGGCAATCCCATCCGAAAGAAAACACCGGATACGCCGCTTCGCAGTCAGGAGCCGGAGCAGACGGTCAAGCCCTCGGATATAAAAAAGCCGCAGGTATCCTTCCTGCACTCGGTCGCAACGATTGAGCCTTCTTCCCGTTCCCGATGGTCGGGCACGACCTCACAGGCATATGATCATGCCGTTATGCGTGAGGAGGGGACAGAGAGCGGTGAATACCGCCCGAAGATTCGGCGTATGAGCGATTCGACCCGCGCAAAGGAGCTGCGCCGCCGCAGAAAGCCCGGTGAAGCGATGCCCTATAAGAAAGAGACGCCGGTCGAAAGCACACAGTCAATGCCTGCTTCCAAGCTGAAAAAGCGAAAGAAAGCCGAAACGCCCGAGGAAATAGAACGCATCCCGGAGAAACTGAAAAGTGCGCGAAAAAAGCACGCCGCAGAAAAGGCGAAAAGCAGCCGGGAGGAGCTTCAGCTGAACCGAGATCTCTCCAGCCCCGAGGAGCAGAAAGGCTTCCGCAAGGAACTGGAGGATCTGCACAACACGCTCGGCATGCGTGCTGCAGTGCTTGCGGTGCTTGCGTTTTTAAGCGGATGCATCACCTATATTGACTGGATCCCCGGATTTACTGCACCGCATTATCTTTCGTCCGCGGATTCTCCGCTGAGCTATCTCGCAATTCAGATCCTGTTCGGCATTGCAGCGATTCCTTTCTCTGCTGATGTACTGAAACGCGGCTATATGAAGCTGATGAACCTTCGTGCAGACAGTGATTCGCTTGCAGCAATGACGATGCTTTCCGCGATGCTATCCGCCGTGATGGTGCTTCCCAGCCAGAATATGGTGCGCACAGGCATCGTCTCTGTATATATCGCGATCGGACTGCTCTCGCTGTTTCTCAATGCAGTTTCAAAACGGATGATTGTTTCGCGTGCGCTGCGGAATTTTGCTGTGCTGTGCGACGGAAATCCGAAATATGCGATTCACTATGTTGAGGATGAGAAACGTGCCGAGAATCTCACACGCGGTACGCTCGGCGATTTTCCGATCCTTGCAACCATGCAGCCGGTCGAGCAGCCGGAGGATTTCCTGAAATACACCTTTTCAACGGACATCGGCGACAAATTCTGCCGCACCGCCGTTCCGCTGATTTTTGTATTCTCCGCGGTCTTCTCGATCGTGATGGCAATCCTCAGAGGCAACGCAATGGAAAGCGCTCTCTGCTACGGTTTGTCCGTTTTTTCGCTCTGCTTCTCTGCCTGTGCCTG
Source organism: Oscillospiraceae bacterium (assembly GCA_016291435.1). Classification (GTDB taxonomy): domain Bacteria; phylum Bacillota; class Clostridia; order Oscillospirales; family Ruminococcaceae; genus Firm-04. Next base: position 2,170 of record JAEEXH010000112.1, on the reverse strand, counting down.
CACTGCAATCTCTCTGATTGCAACGCTTCCGATGGCACACGGCACAAGAGCTTATGCAAAGAACAGCGGCTTGCTGCTCGGCTATCAGAGCGTAGATGATTTCTACGATGTCAACTGTGTCATGATCGACGCACAGACGCTCTTCCCGCCCGGAACGACAAAACTGGAGTCGATTCAGGTTGTCGGCGAGAGCCGGATTGAGGAGGCGCTGCAATATTCTGCAAGTCTGACACAGCATGCCGGCAGTATCCTCAAGGATCTCTTCTCCACCGCGATTCTTGCAGAAGAAAAAATCCTGCCGCCTGTGGAGGAATATGCCTATGACGAAGGCAAAGGCATGAGCGGATGGATCCGCAATAAGCGTGTGCTGCTCGGCACACGCGAAATGATGATCGAGCATAATATCGAGGGATTGCCTGTCAGCGCGAAGGAAGAGGAGCTTGTTGCAGGCGGAAACGAAGCGCTGTATCTTTCCGTTTCCGGCACGGTCGCCGCAATGTATATCATTCGTCTGGAGGCGCATAAATCCATTATCCGCTGGCTCTCGAAGCTCGAACAGGAAAATCTCTTCCTGCTGATCCGCAGCAACGACGCATTGCTCTCCCAGCGCAGTATTGCGCGGATGTTCAATTTCCCGGAGGATCTGCTGAAGGTTATGCCTGCACGGCTTGAGGCGGAATACACAGCGGAGACCAGGCCGCTGCAAACCGCAAAGCCCTCCATGCTCTGCGCAGGCCGCCTCGCCGGATTCGTGCAGACAATCGTCGGCGCAAGAAGGATCCGTTCGGCTGCATCGCTCGGCATGATTCTGCAAACGGTCACCGCGATCCTCGGACTGATCTATGCACTTGTATTTATCCTGATGGGCGCATATTCCGATCTCTCCGGCGCTGTCCTGCTGATCTATCATGCAGCCTGCACTGTGATCACGATTCTGTCTGTCCGCCTGAAGGAAACATGATTTTGTACAGCACCGCGTTCTTGTTTGCCGCGGTGCTGTTTTTGAAAAGGAGGCATACATGAAACGATACCGCGTCCGAAGTATAATTTGCGCAGTTGTGCTGACAGCGCTGCTGTCCGGCTGCTCTATGGAAGAACTCCTGCAAAAGCGTGAGGTCAGCAGAGAGGAGGTGCCGCTTCCGCACAGCGATCAGCGCTATGATCTGGAACCAATCCGAAAAATGGCAGAGCAGCTCCAGGAAACAAAGCTGCTTGCAAACGCCGACACACAGATGCGCGAGGAGATCAGCGCAATCCTTGACGAAGTCAACAATGCTTACTCTGTCTATGCGCATGCAAACATGGACTTCTATGCAGACTGGAACAACACAGAGCTTTCTGAGCTGAGCGATGAGACCTATGCAGATTACTGCGCCGCGGATGAAATTGCGACATGGGCATTCTGCAATGCCTGCAAGGATTCCGATTATGATGATCTGCTGGATCCCTATGTGGAGCAGGACTGGCTCCCGTACTACATCAGCAACAATCTGAACCGCGTGGTCTCCCGCGCTCGGGAAGATGCGGCAGCTTCGGGTGAGCTGCTGAATGATTATTATGCAACCGCATACGATGAAAATGTTGACCCGGATGATCCTGAAGAGACCAATCTTTCCTGTGCACAGCTCTATCTGAAAAATCTTGAATCCTACGATACCTCGCAGTATTTGTATGATTACTATATGCGGGACTTCACTGCCGAAGAAGCATCTGCAATGTATCATAATCTGATCGAGACCATGAAACCGCTGTTTGAAGATCTGAAAGCCTATGTGATCAACGATCCGCGCTATGATGATCTGAAAGAAGGCGGCATGGCGCTTGATGACCCGTATGCGACGCTGCAAGTCTATGCGCCGAAGCTCTCATCCTCGATTGCAGAATCGGTGAAGCAGCTGTTCTCCGGACCGTATTACCGTGCAGCGAAGGGGACTGATTCCTACGACGGCTCCTACACAGTGACGCTGCCCGGCGAGAAGACTGCAATCATGTATACCTATCTCGCAGGGGATTATTACGATCTCACCACGGTTGTCCATGAGTTCGGGCATTTCAATGCAGACTGGCGCGACCAGACGCCGGTTTATCTCACAAAGAACTGCATTGACCTCGCAGAGGTACAGTCTCAAAGTATTGAGATGCTGTTCACATCCTTTTATGATGATATTTA
>JAEEXH010000111.1 GCA_016291435.1 Oscillospiraceae bacterium | reverse complement strand
AAGAGAAACAAAAATGGATGGACACAGCCCGGAAAGCCGGCATTGATTTCAGCCCGGAAGCACTCTTTCAGATCGGAGAAACAGAGCTGCAGCAGGAACACTTTGACAAAGCAGCTGCTTTATTTAAGCAAGCGTTGGATCAGGGCTATGCACCTGCACAGATGCGGCTTGGCTGCCTGGCAATGATCGGACAGGGATTCGAGTTTAATCGGAGGCTGGGGCTGGATTATCTGAAGCAAGCAGCCGATCAGGATGATGCGCCGGCTCTCTTTGCACTGGCAGTCTGCTATCATGAACTGAGCACCTGCGAAATAAACTATGCAGACTATAACCGTCAAACTTTTCATATCCCGTCAAATAACGCAATATTGCAGTTGTTCCAGAGGGCAGGTGCGATGGGCTTTCCGCCCGCATTTGTCATGCTCTACAAGATCTATACAAAAGGCATGCTCCGCACAGAGATTTCCCCACAGCTCGCACATACTTATTTTCAGAAAATGATACAATATAATCTACGTGGAAATGAATACTGGCCAATCAGTTCCTTATTCCGCTTGCCGCGAATGTATCAGAAAGCAGAACCGTCCATGACAGCTGCGGAAACCGATGAAGCGAAAAAGAACATACTCGATATTTTCGATGGTAAATTTAGTTATTATCGTACAACCACAACAATATCTAATGGTTTTTCTATCAGTTTTGATCAAAATCGCAATTTAGTACGGATTTATTTTCTTTTACACGGAAAAAATCATGAACTCGATATCGGAAAATATTACGCAAAATTCCGTTTCTCAGAAGACTTTTCAAAGATTATTATAACCTATCTAGAGCGATTCGATCATTAAAAGCAGCCGCAGAGTGAAACAATAAGGAGGAAACATCAATGAAGAAGCTAATCGGACATTTATCAGATGCAATCGGAAGCTATGCAGAGGAGCGCGGGCAGATGCCCGACAGAGCATGGCTCGGCACATATCTTGGCAGAAAGCTGCCAGACTGGGCGCCGGAGCGGATCGACAAGGCAGCGGATGAGATCACCGGCACACTTGCGCTGCAGGCTAGAAAGCTGGCTGAATTACAGGAAGCCCGGCGCAAAGGCATGTCCGCAGAAGAATGGTTCGCTGTGGATGTGCAGGAGTGTTCGGACGACGAAAAAAGGCAGATCGTGCGTTCGACTGCCGCTGCACTCCGGGAGCACACCGGATATGAAACCGCCGACCTGACAGAAGCTGAAGATACCGTCAGAAACAGATCCGGAATTGGCTTAAAAGATGCGCTCCGCACTGTTGCGCATGCCGCCGGAAATGCAGCGCTGGCATGGATCTCCTCCGATGAATACACGGAAGTGCTGGAAGAGACGATTGAAGAAAACGCCTCGCAGGAGGATGCGCAGCCGAAAAAGAAGGGCTTTTTCCGTCAGTTGCTCGAGGAGGGCGCTGTCGCCGGGCTCAAGGTCGCGATCAGTGCAGGCCTGACTGTATCGGAAGCGGGAGAGAAAAGCGAAAGCACGCCGGTGCGGATGCTTGCAACGGTTGCGCATAAGGTTGTAGAAGAAGCAAGTGTGTTTTTTGATGTAATCCGCGGAAAGAAAAAGCTGAGCGAAGCAGTCACGCACCTTAAGGATACCGCAGTTGCGGCATTTGCAGGCGTAATCGAGCAGGAACGCTCCGGCGAGCTTGGCGGAAAAATGGCAACTGCCGTTGGAAAAGCAGTCGGTTTTGTCTTCGGTCCGGTAGGTGCAAAGGTCGGAGCTGCTGTCGGAACATTTCTGGCACAGAAAGTCACAAGTGAGACTGTCATAAAAGCAGCAAAGGGCGTTGCGGAATTCGGAAAGAAAGCGCTCGGTGCTGCGGCATCAACAGTGAAGAAAGTCGGCGGATGGATCAAAGAAAAACTCTTTGGTTGATTCTTGGTGCTTGTTTCGCAGCACACTTTTCATTCTCTGTACAAAAAGCTCCCCTCCGCGGGGAGCTTTTTTCAGTTTCACATTTCCAATTACGTTTTCTCAACAGCACCGCCCACGAAACAACGAAAAAGCAGCCGGTTCCGGCCGCTTTTTCACACACTCTTATTTTCAAATACGTAATCGCGCAAATAAAATAGCATTTTTCAGTGTACGCATCAAACCCGAGGTATGATCGGAAAGAAATGCGGCACACATGCACTGACAAAGCTGTCGTCAGAATATGACCTCCGCCCTGAACTCTGTATCCGAGCAGGAAATTGTCAGTCTGAAGCCATTTGCAAGAGCAGCACGCTCGGCTATGGAAAGCCCCAGTCCGTTACCGTCAGCATTGCTTCTTGCTGCATCGCCGCGGACAAACGGACGCTTCAGTTCCTTTGTATCTATCCTCTCTGAAACGGAATTGATGATAGCCATGCGTTTCTTGTCAATTGCGATACTGAGTGTACCGCCGTTCGGTGTATACTTGACTGCGTTGGAGATCAGATTTTCGATGACTGTTTCCATTGCGTTTCTGTCAGCGTGAACATCGGCATTTCCGCTGACACTGTACACGATCTTCTTATCCTGCAGAAGGAGTGCGTATTTGCCCAGTATCTCTTCCGCCAGATCCATCAGCTGAATCGTTTCCGGGGACATGTTATGTCCGTCCATGTGATTCAGGTACAGTGTCCGGCTGATCAGCGAGTCCGTAAATGAAACATTGTCCAGAATGAAGTTCAGATATTCCGTTTGTTCCGCTTCCGTGAGCTTGCCGTTCAGCACATTTTCTGCATACCCGCTGATTGCCATAAGCGGTGTTTTCATATCATGCGCAAGGTTGTCTGTCAGATCACGCTGATAATCCTCAAAGGCATAGCGAGCCTTGTTGCGCACATTTTTCTGCCACGCCCACAGCAGTGCCAGTAATACGGAAATCACTCCGAATGCTGCGATTGATCTTCAGCTGCTTTGATGCATCGCACACGCACTGATACGCTGTGTGCATATCAGAAAGAATTCCGTTTTTGAAATGCCGCAAGCTGCTCTGTCAGCAGCTTCGCGGTTCGCCGGTCAAGCATCCATTCAATACCGTGAACCGCAGCAAACACAATGACGATACTGACAGACACGCCGATCGCTGCGCGAATAGTTATGTAGCCAATGATAGCGGAAAGGATAATACAGGCGGATTTGTCGGCAACCATGGCGGCGGCTATATCAAGGACGCCTATGTCGAATGCGCTGTAACCACGAGCGGTAGTGATAATGGATCCTACGGCAAAAACTGCGGCGGTTTCGCTGGCTCTGTAAGTATTTCTGCCCGAATCGCCGCTGCCTGGTGTCGCAGCTATCTTTCGTTACCCGGATCCTACAAAGGCGCCTTTGTAGGGCATTCATAAACTGTCATCCCCGCCAAAAGGCGGGGATGATTCCTTCCAATATTGTGTGAACGACCTGATGCGAAAACTGAACACTGCGGATAGAAGGCAACGCTTACTCGGACACAGGACGTAATGCCGCTATTTTTTCAATATTAAACATGAAATCGCAGCGGTCAAAATCGCTCACAAATGCGCACTGAAATAATCAAAAGTCTGCAAGATATAATCCTCAAACAGCGTATACCGAAACGGCTCATCGGGGAATGCGTCTTTCGTCTTCATAGTTGCCGCTGCGATTGCCTGCTGCACCATGTGACGCTCCGGGAGCTGCTTCTTCAGAACGGCGCAGCAGATATTATTTTTCAGAATATCCTGCGTAAAGACATTTCCTTTTTCCGCATCTATCCGCGGAATCCCAACAGCCGCAAGCGATAGATTGAAGTCGAAATACGGCGCAAGTCCTTGTATTTCGCCGGTGTCACTGTTTCGGAGGAAACCGACATTCTGATTGTGCCGGTCGCCGTTAAACAGCAGCGCATCGTAAAACAGCATTCTGACATATCCCGAATGCAGCTTCTCCGGGAGCCTGGCAAGAATATAGTCCGGTTCCTCGCGGTCGCTGTAGTAGTTGCAGAACGGCTCAAAGTCAACCGCGGCATTATCCGTGAAATCCTTTGTCACGATGCAGACGAATTCCAGTCCGGTCTCAGCCGATTGTGTGCGGTGAATCCGATATTCAGCAGTGAGAACGCCCATCGCTTTCAGAAACTGATAGGCATAATATTCTGAGATCAGCTCCAGCGTACTGCCTTGCTTATACATATACCATGCGCCGTCAACAAAGCGCCATGACTTCTCAAAGCTGCCGACTGTGCCAAGCTCCCGATAGCCGGAAATATCGCCCTTCTGCGAATCCGATGCACCGTAGAGCGCAATATCCGCTAGTTCCTCATTGTATTGCTTCAGGGACTGATAATTGCAGCCCTCGTCGATACGCTGAATCCACCAGTTATCCGTGATGCTGATACCGTGTCCGACAACAATCAGTTCTGCAATGTCGGCATTTGCACGCATCCGCAGCGCTTTGAACAGTCTGCGGGAATGCGAACGGTGCGTGTCAACCATGCGGTCATCCAGCCAGCGTCTCAGCGGCATGCCAATCACAAAACATGCCGGGCACAGCGCGGGGACAATGATCTGCGTGATGCAATCATCATCTGCCAGCGCTATGCGCGTATTTCTGTGCATGATCTGATATTGCATGCAGATCCCCCCCTTGTCTTGAATCATTTATAGTATAGCATATTTGAGATTGAAAATCAAGTCGCAAGCCGCTGATTATCGGCATCTCTGTCAAAAGTGACGAAGACGAATTCCAGGTAACGCAGTTACCTTTTATTCGGCGAAGGAACTTTTGATTTCGATAAACTCGGCACACGCTGCAAAGCTCCGTATTCCGCCTCTGCGTTTCCGGCTTACGAAGTCTGCGGGCTGTCTGTGCGTTCAATCGGGCTTTGACCGTTGTGCCGGTCGGTAAATTCCCGCGGCGACTCGCCGCAGTCTTGCATTTGCAAAATCGCTGCCGGGCACTGCATTTGATTAGGCATATTATAGCATTCAGAATTGACTTTGTCAAGGCGGTCTGTGATTTATTTTTGCATCATGAAAAAAGCCCATGTTCCCGCAGAAACATGAGCAGTTCCTCATCGTATACAGTTTTCAGAAATCCGTGCCATGTCAGCGCCTGAATCTCCATGTCGGTCGATGCCTGCGCAATGCTGCATATCCTGTCAACAATTTGCAGACAAGCAAATACTGTCGCCGTCTTCAATGTTCCGTGAAACAAGCGGAATTCTACAGTCTGCGGATGATCGAGATTCAGGGCAGCGGCGGTCCCGCAGATTGTCATGCGCTTGCAGTATTCATCGCTCCTGCGTGAGAATCGCAGTATCTTGTACCAGTGCTTTTTCAGAAGCACCTGAATCCGTTGGATCGCTGCCTGCTGCTCAGTCGGTGTTGCACCGAGGCTTTGACGGTTGACATGAATATGCAGTCCGCAGGTCGGCGCATCATCGGCGTGATACCCGAGAGGAATCGCTGTATGCAGCAGACGGTTCCAGTTGAATCGTGTCATATGATAATCAAGTGTCATCGGGTGTGTCACGATCTCCAGTCCGTCATCAAGGCTCCTGTCACGCTTGATATAGATGTATTCATCGTCCGTGTTGACAGCATCCAGCAGCATTTTGGCATGTTCATCGCTGTGACCGCCGCCATCGATCTCGAGTTCGACACCGAAGAATCGCGGGACAGTACCATAGAAAATCGCCGCCGGCTTGTAATCGTGCGGATGGATGTGCCGGAATCGTTCCTCATAACAGGCGCAGCAATAGGTTTTCTCCTTGTCGCGGCAGGCATCCTCGACATGAATCATCGTTCCGCACGCATCACAGCGCGTATAGCTCTTTCTGTAGCAGAAATCGCAGATTGTATGCTGTGAATCGGTATGGGCATCCTGCGGTAAAATACGCTTTCCGCAGCAGACGCATGATAAGTCTTTCATAGTATCCTCCCAGATATATCGCCGTATGGCAATAAGATAGCATCTGCACGGAATTGCAGATGCTTCATTATAATTATATATATCTGAAAAGGCAAAAAAGTGAAACGCCCGGCACTGCCGGGCGTTCATCATTGCTCTGCCAACAGTTGCTGCTCCGTTAAAACAATATGGGAAAGATGCGTCCGTGGGCATGGCTTTGCCCTCCTATTTCTTTTCAAATAAAACAGAACCGATTATCTCTCCCCGTAACTTTTCGCACATGATAGCAAAACCGCTTGATTTCCCCGATATCGCTGTGATACATCATCCCGTTTTTATAATTGACAGAATTCAAAATAATGTGCGCGTGATAATCTGATTCCTCACGCGGTCGATGATGCACTGCCCATATCAGCTGATACGATTCCGTGAAGTATTCAGATATCTTCCGGGTTACGTTGCATGCTTTATCGGCACTGTCCACGCAGCCATCATATGAAACAATGTAATGAATCAACGGATTATTGAACTCTTTTCCATAGTATATTTTAATCAGGCGCATTTGATGATAAGCATTCTCGGGATTTATTAAATCCACCCCATATGTTCCGTATCCGCAGAGTTCACGGCTGTCTTTTTTGCTTTGTTTTGCCGGATAAACACAACAGTTACGAAGATAATCGGTTCCTCCATAGGTATTCCGAATCAACTTTACATAGACCATATTGCTGCCTCCTCTCTATCCAGTATTTCCAGTACTTCAAAGTTATATTTCCTCGCCAGCTGCTTTGCAATATTGATCACATTCTGCATATGAACGCTTTTTGTCGGATCAAATTGTTCATCACCGCATGTCGCTGATAATGCAACATAAGCTCCATAGCTCATTCCGCGATCATACGCCTTTTTGCTGATGATCGCATCCTGTTTTTCAGTCACTCTGAAAGATCTAATGATAGTTTTGTTCTTTTGATCGGTATTCATTTTCAATTACCTCCTACGCATTTTCAATATCCTGTATATATTAATAATACAGGTCACTCCGCTTCGCTCCGTTCTTAACATGTAGTATTACAAATTCTTTATCTGCTCTTCAAATTGCCTGTTGCGTTCTTCCAATTGATGAGCAAGCTGCTCACCCTGCCGGATCAGTTCCGGATCTTCGGAATTGATCGCTGTCTGCGTGAACTTGCACAGTTCGGACATCTCATGGCATAGTTCGGTGAGCATTGTCATCGCCTGCCGCAGTGAATTCGGTTTTCTCTTGTTTTGTTTCATAAGAATCACTCCTATTCTCTAATTTCATCGCCGTGTCTCAGCGATTAACATAGTGTAATACATAAACTGCCGGCTATATGCCGGCACTACACATCTCCATTTTTCAATTTCTTGTATATATATAATTATAGTGATAAGGGGGAAACCTCTGTCGCCAAATTGAATTATGGAGGTGCTTTTATGTTCCTAAACCCACACTTTGAAACCCGCGGTGTTGCAGCAGAGATCCCTTATGCAATCCGCCATTTCCTCTGGCAATGTGTCAACGCAATGCCCGAACCCCGCGACTACCTGCAAGTTTTCCAGCTCAGCCCCTGCGGTCCTTTCCTCCGTATCACGCATTCTT
>JAEEXH010000110.1 GCA_016291435.1 Oscillospiraceae bacterium | reverse complement strand
AAGACAAAGTGACGGTTCCGATTATCTCACATCTCATACCCGCAGCGAAGCCCCCGGTACATGTGACCGGGGGCTTTCGATCGCTTTTGCATAGGCAGAATGAAATTTACAAATCAATTACAGAGCAGTAAAAAAACAAAACATTGCTTGACAAATCGCGCATTGTTCGTTATAATAAGGGCAATCTTTCAGAAAGGCAGGTGAACACCATGAAGCATTGCAGTCTTTATAACCTGAGAAAACAGAATATGCGATTTACACGCAGTACATGGAGTTTGCCCGCACGGCGAATCTGACAGCATCTGCGCGGCGTTTGCCGCATGCCATCGGAATTCAGGGCACCTCTGCGTACAGCGCAGGGGTGCCTTTTTGTTTGCGGGCGCTCAGAAAGGAAATCATCATGTTTGAGATCAAAGGCAAATATGCCGCCGCAAAGGTTTTTGCGGAGATCGCGGAAGAGAGCGCCGTATCACAGATCCTGACGCTGTGTAATCAGCCGGTCAGCGAAGGCGCAAAGATCCGCATTATGCCCGATGTGCATGCAGGAGCCGGCTGCACGATCGGCACGACCATGACCATTACCGATAAAGCGATTCCGAATCTGGTCGGTGTCGATATCGGCTGCGGCATGGAGACCGTCCGGCTCAGAGAGACCCATATCGAGGTACAGAAGCTTGATAAGCTCATTTACAGGAAGATACCCGCCGGATTTGCTGTCCGAGAGGAGCCGCACCGATTTGCAGAGCGTTTTTCGCGCGAGGCGCTCTATTGCGGTGAGAAAATCCATGTGCGCCGCATGATGCAGAGCATCGGTACACTCGGCGGCGGTAACCATTTCATTGAAGCAGATCAGTCCGAGGACGGCAGTATCTATCTTGTGATCCACTCCGGCTCGCGGCATCTCGGCACCGAGGTCGCGCGTTACTATCAGGAGGAAGCATATCGCCGCCTGAACCGGGTATCCGACGATGATGTGAAAGCATTGATCGCGGAGCTGAAGGCGGCAGGCAAGGAAAAACAGATTCAGAAGGCGCTGAAAAGACTGCAAACGCAGAAGCGCACGGATGTGCCGAAGCATCTTGCCTATACAGTGGGCGAGCTGTTTACCCAGTATATCCACGACATGAAGCTCACGCAGGAATTTGCCATGCTCAACCGCAAGGCGATGATGGATGAGCTCATCCGCGGAATGGGAGTGCATGTCGCAGAACAGTTCACGACCATCCACAATTATATCGACACAGAGCATATGATTCTTCGCAAGGGTGCGGTTTCTGCGCGTCTCGGCGAGAAGCTGCTGATCCCGATGAACATGCGGGACGGCAGCCTCATCTGCACCGGAAAGGGGAATGACGACTGGAATCAGTCCGCCCCGCACGGCGCCGGACGCCTGATGTCCCGCGCAGAGGCGAAGGAATCCTTTACTGTTTCGGAATTCAGGAAGCAGATGAACGGGATCTACACAACATCTGTCGGCAAAGGGACGCTCGATGAATGCCCGATGGCATATAAGCCTGCGGAAGCAATCATCGGCTGTATCGGTGACACGGTTGAGATCAATGAGATCATCCGCCCGATCTACAATTTCAAGGCAGGTGCTGAGGATGAATAAGTTTGTGCCTTATGAAAAAATGAGCAAAAAGCAGAAGCGTGCGCTTGACCGGGAAAAACGCGGAACATGGCAGTTCTCCCCGGTGACGCGCATCTCGGAACGCGACAAAATACATTACACAAGAAAAATCAAACACAAGAAAAACGGCGGGGAGGGATCCCTGCCGTTTCCTTTTGATACGGTGACTGATCAGCCGAGCAGTCTGCGATAGATCAGCTCATCTTCCTCTTTGAAGACATTGAAGATGACCTCTATATCATGTGCTTTCCGATATTCGCGTACTGTGCGCACGGCGATCTCAGCAGCTTCCTGCTGCGGAAATCCGAATACGCCGGTCGAGATGCAGCAGAATGCAATGCTTCGGATACCGTTTTCAGAAGCGAGTCTCAGGCAGCTTTGATAACAGCTTTCCAGCAGCCGCTTATGGACAGCATTCAGCGCTCTGTCAACGATGGGGCCGACGGTATGCAGAATGTATTTGCAGGGGAGTGCAAAGCCGTCTGTGAGCTTGGCATTGCCGGTCGGTTCTTCATGCCCCTGAGCCTTTATGATCTGATCGCAGACATAGCGGAGCCGCACACCCGCAAAGGTGTGGATGGCGTTGTCGATGCAGCCGTGACACGGATGCCAGCATCCTGTCAGCCCTGAATTTGCGGCGTTGACGATTGCATCGCAGGCAAGTGTCGTGATATCGCCGCGCCAGAGATAAATGCCGTCCTCCGCAGGCGAGAGATCACTGAGCGCAGTGATGCCCTTTTCTGCGGTGTATTCCCGCAGGAACGCTTCTTCTGTTTCAAGATATGCCGCATCCGGCAAGCCCGCAGGACGAATGTTGACCAGTCCGCGGTAGATGCGAAAGAGCTCGGCAGGGTCATCGGGAAGATGGTATGCGCTTTTTTCAGGGCGTTCGCCGATCAGGCGCTCAATCAGAAAACGGAGCTTTTGTGTATCCATCAGGATGCCTCCTTATCGAAAAAGGGGCACATCCGCAGGTGGGATGTGCCCGTATAAGTTATTACTGCTTCGGGCTGTTGTCGTTCGATGCGATGCCCTTGAGTGCAGCGGTCAGGCTGGCAAGCCCCTGAATCTCACTCGGAATGATGATCTTGGTTGCTCTGCCGTCCGCCGCACGCTCGAATGCCTCGATGGAGCGGAGCTGAATGATACGCTCAGTCGGCTCGGACTCATTCAGTCTGCGGAGCGCCTCAGATTCGCCCTCTGCTTCGAGCATCTTCTGCTGACGGATTGCCTCAGCGCGCAGGAGCATCGCCTGCTTCTCAGCTTCAGCCGCGAGGATCTGGGATTCCTTGTCTGCCTGAGCGCGGAGAATCTTCGATTCCTTTTCGCCCTCTGCAACGAGGATTGCGGACTTTTTCTCACCCTCTGCCTGGAGGATCTTCTCACGGCGTTCACGCTCAGCCTTCATCTGCTTCTCCATCGCATCCTGGATTTCACGCGGCGGGAGAATGTTCTTCAGCTCAACGCGGTTGACCTTGATGCCCCAGCGGTCAGTTGCCTGGTCAAGGATTGCAGTGATCTTGGTATTGATGACATCACGGGAAGTGAGCGTAGCATCAAGCTCCATCTCGCCGATGATGTTACGCAGAGTGGTCGCGGAGAGGTTCTCGATTGCAGCCATAGGTCTCTCAACGCCGTAGGTGTACTGCTTTGCATCGGTTACCTGGAAGAAGACAACAGTGTCGATCTGCATGGTAACATTATCCTTTGTGATCACAGGCTGCGGCTTGAAATCGACGACCTGCTCCTTGATCGTGACAACCTTTGCAACACGGTCGATGAACGGGATCAGCCAGTGCGGACCGGTGTGCCACTCCTGATAGAATGTACCGAGACGCTCAATTACATAGACATTTGCCTGCGGAACGATGCGGATATTCGAGACAATCACAATGACGAGAAACACGATGAGAATGAGTGCGGCGATCAGAGGACCGCTGCCTGCAAAAAATGCTGTTAGTAACATAATAGTATCCTCCGTTTTTCAGTTGATATGAATGAATGCTTATGCGTTCTGATCGCGGCGAACGACCAGCTTTGCGCCGTCAATGCGGGTGATGCGGACAATCGAATCCTTGGGGAGAATCTCACCTGTTTCGGAAATGGCGATCCAGTCGACGCCGTTTGTGCGGGCTCTGCCGGTGCCCAGCGATGCGTTGACCTCCTGAATGATCACCGCTGTTTCGCCGATGTCCTTGTCAGCGTTCATCGGCGCAATCCTTTTTACGCGGATGGATTTGAGCAGCGGGCGAGTTGCAAGGAGCAGCGCCACCGAGACGATTACAAATACAGCGAGCTGCGCAGTAAAGCCGAAATCGCAGAGTGCCATAAAGAATGCACCGATTGCACCGACTGCAAACCAGATGGTGATAAGCTGCAAGGTTGCGAGCTCTGCAATGACCATCACTGCACACAGGATGCCCCAGAATACCAGATACATCATCATGTGCCTTGTCCTCCTTTCTTCCGTTCTGCGGATTGTACTTATATTTTAGCATATCTGCACATAATTTGCAAGCAGTAATTTCAAACAAATTTCACCGCAGGGATGAAATAGAGCGATTTCATAAAAAATTCCTATGTATTTCTCTGATTTCCTTTTGTTTTCTCCAGATCTCATAAGAAGTCGCCGTATGTGCGGATTGACACGGAATGTGTCGTGTCTTCGCACATTTTACCCATTGTATCACTGAAAGGTATAATCCGGTCACACCGGCATATAATGTGAATGCATACGCCCGAGGACAAGCATTCAGGGGCGCATGTGAATGATCTGAAAGGGGAATATTATCATGGACAAATGTAAGAATCCGAACATCCACTGTACTGTTGAGCAGTGCCGCCACAATCTTTGCAGCGAGCATTTCTGCACGCTGGATATGGTCGAGATCGGCACGCATGAGCAGAATCCTACGATGAAAGAATGCGTGGACTGCGATTCCTTTGAAAAGCGTGAGAGCTGCTGCTGATTGATTCGCCTTCTTGCCCCCTGCATTTGCAAGGGGCTATACATATTGCATAAAAATAATGTATTGAAAATAGCTATTGCGCCAATTTTTTGCGAATTGCTTGCAGAATCATCTGATTTGGGGTATAATATAACATGTATAAGAGGAGTATGGGGAAGATATGCAATGATATGAAAGGAGCTGTTCTGCATGGCTGATAAGACCATTACATTTTCGATCCCTGAGGAGCGCGAAAAGGAAATGCTCCAGACCCTGCGCACGGTGTATGATGCGCTCAGTGAAAAGGGTTACAATCCGATCAATCAGATCGTAGGTTATATTCTTTCCGAGGATCCGACCTATATTACGGTACATAAGAACGCCAGAAGTCTGATCCGGCATATCGACCGCGATGAGCTGATGCAGGTTCTTGTGAAATCCTATCTGTCTGAGTGACACACCATCGCAGCAAAACCGCACGGATGCACGAAATGCTCCGTGCGATTTTTTGTGCGTATTTGTATGAAGGGCTTGACTTTCGCGCTTTTTTGTGTTAAAATAGCAAAGGACGGGTATGATACCCGGTAACATATTATGGAAAGGACATCTGAATCATGCCGATTATTGATATTCTGGAGCGCAATGCCGCGCTTTACGGAAATGATGTTGCACTGGTCGAGCTCAACCCCTCCGTGATCGAGCCGCGCCGCGTGACATGGAAAGAATACGAGCTCATTGAGCCGCGCAGACCCAATTATTACCGCAGAGAGATCACATGGAAGGTCTTTAATGAGAAAGCGAACCGTTTTGCACACTTTCTGATCTCCCGCGGTGTGAAGAAAGGGGATAAGGTCGGTATTCTGCTGATGAACGGCATTGAGTGGCTGCCGATCTACTTCGGCATCCTGAAGGTCGGTGCACTGGCAGTTCCGCTGAATTTCCGCTATGCAGCCGATGAGATCGAATACTGCGTGAAGCTGGCGGATGTATCCGTGCTGGTCTTCGGGCCGGAGTTCATCGGGCGCGTGGAAGAGGTTGTCGATACGCTCGGCAATGACCGCATGCTGCTCTATGTCGGGCAGGGCTGCCCCTCCTTCGCAGAAAGCTATGATCAGCTCACTGCGAACTATCCGAGCAATTCTCCTGCCGTCTTTCTGACGGATGCGGACGATGCCGCGATTTACTTCTCCTCCGGCACGACCGGCTTCCCGAAGGCGATTCTGCACAATCACGAGAGCCTGATGCATTCATGTAAGGTCGAGCAGATGCACCACGGGCAGACCAAGGACGATGTGTTCCTCTGCATCCCGCCGCTGTATCACACCGGCGCGAAGATGCACTGGTTCGGCAGCTTCTATGTCGGCGGCAAGGCTGTCCTGCTGAGCGGCATCTCCCCGAATGTCATCCTGGACGCTGTGTCCTCCGAGCACTGCACGATCGTCTGGCTGCTGGTGCCGTGCGCGCAGGATATTCTCGATGCGATCGAGAGCGGCAAGGTCTCCCTCAGCGACTATGAGCTTTCACAGTGGCGTCTTATGCACATCGGCGCACAGCCGGTGCCGCCGTCGCTGATCTCCCGCTGGAAAAAATACTTCCCGCATCATCAGTATGACACAAACTACGGTCTCAGCGAGTCCATCGGACCGGGCGCACTGCATCTCGGCGTGGAAAATATCCACAAGGTCGGTGCGATCGGCAAGGCGGGCTACGGCTGGGAGAGCAAGATCATTGACGAGAACGGCGATCCCGTGCAGCGCGGTGAGGTCGGTGAGCTCTGTGTCAAGGGCCCGGGCGTCATGACCTGTTACTATCATGATCCGGAAGCAACCGCGGCTGTGCTTACACCGGACGGCTGGCTCAAGACCGGCGATATGGCGCGTGAGGATGAGGATGGCTTTGTGTTTCTTGTGGACCGCAAAAAGGATGTCATCATCACAGGCGGTGAGAACCTGTATCCTGTGCAGATCGAAGACTTTATCCGCTCCAATCCGAAAGTGAAGGATGTTGCAGTCATCGGCCTCCCGGATAAGCGACTCGGCGAGATCGCAGCGGCGATTATCTCCATCAAGGAGGACTGCACCTGCTCTGAGGAGGAAATGGCGAAATTCTGTGAAGCACTGCCGCGTTACAAGCGCCCGCGCAAATACATCTTTGCCGATGTTCCGCGCAACCCGACCGGCAAGATCGAGAAACCGAAGCTCCGCAAAATGTACGGTGCAGACAAGCTGGTTGCAGACCAGAATCAGGGATAAGAAAAAGCGGATGCAGTATATTCTCTATGCTGCATCCGTTTGCATGATAAAAGAGGGATGATAAAATGCAATTTGATTATGATGTACTGATCGTCGGCGCAGGACCCGGCGGCATCTTCTCGGCATATGAGCTCTGTCAGTCTGACAAAAAACTGCGGATCGGTGTTTTTGAGTGCGGCAATCCGCTGAGTGCAAGAAAATGTCCCATCGACGGCAAAAAGGTGAAGTCCTGCATCAACTGCAAGACCTGCGCGATCATGAACGGCTTTGGCGGCGCAGGTGCTTTTTCCGACGGAAAGTATAATATCACCAACCAGTTCGGCGGCACACTGTATGAATTCATCGGCAAGCAGGAAGCGCTGGATCTGATGTATTATGTCGATCAGATCAATGTTTCTCACGGCGGCGAGGGCACGAAGCTCTATTCGACCGCTAATACGGAGATCAAGAAAAAATGCTTCGAGAACGATCTGCATCTGCTGGATGCGCAGGTGCGGCATCTCGGCACCGATAAGAATTACATTGTACTGGAAAATCTCTATGCCGAGCTGAAGGATCGCGTCGATTTCCATTTCCGCACTGAGATCACGGCTGTTGAACGCATCGACGGCGGCTATGCCGTCATGGCAGGGGAGCAGCGCTGGACCGGTGCCCGGTGTATCATCTCCGTCGGCAGAAGCGGCAGCAAGT
>JAEEXH010000109.1 GCA_016291435.1 Oscillospiraceae bacterium | reverse complement strand
TTTTGCCGAGAGGGGGAGCCTGCGATAGAGGCTCCCCCTAGGCGAATCGCCCTGCGATTCGCGATCTCTGGACTTTAGCGACAGACTGACCGCTGCACTGAAATATGTGCAGCGGTTTTTTTCATGCGTTAGGTTTCTGTCAAAAATGCCGTCATTATAAGTGAGAGGGGAAGTGATCTGAGATGGAAGACCGTGAGATTCTGGCGCTTTACAATGCGCGGGATGAACGTGCGCTGCGGGAAACATCCGTAAAGTATGAAGCACTCTGCATGACGGTTGCGTACAATATCCTCGGCAGCCGGGAGGACGCAGAGGAGATTTTCAGCGATGCGCTGCTGCGTCTCTGGAATGCGATACCGCCCGCAGAGCCGCAGTCGCTCGGGGCATATCTCCTGACGGCAGTGCGCAATGCGGCAAGAGACCGCCTTTCCTACATACAGGCGGAACGGCGCGGCGGCAAAGAGCTGACCGCAGCACTCGGCGAGCTCTCGGAGGTCATACCGTCCTCGGAGAGCGGCGAACAGATGCTTGACAGCCTTGTGCTGCGCGATGCGGTCAGCCGGTTTCTGGCAGCGCTCCCCGATGATGCCCGCGATCTGTTTCTGCGGCGGTACTGGCTCTGTCTCAGTATCCCCGAGACAGCGGCTGTCACGGGCAGTACGGTCGGGCGCGTCACGATGTCGCTTGCACGCACCCGCAGGAAGCTGAAGGCTTTTTTGGAGAAGGAGGAATTGCTGTGAACAACGAACTGTATTTTTCTTTGACAGACAGCGCGGATGCCGGAATGATTGCCGGGATGCTCTGCCGCAGTGACCTTTCCGCATTGGCGGAGAAGAAACCGCGCAAGAAGAAGCGTATTCTGCGTTTCGCGGCGGCTTCGGCGGCGGTGATCGCAGCCGCGGGTGTCGGATGGCTGCTCTATCAGCCTGATCCCGCAAAGCTCAGGCCGCGATACATGAGTTGCTGCTGGGCGTACAATGTGAACGACCCGTGCGAGACAGCGGGGCTCTCTGATTATGTGTTTGTCGGGAGGGTGGAATCACGCGGAGATACAGTTTACCGCGGCGGCTCGGAGATGCCGAATACGGTCTACACGGTCACAGTGCAGCAGGAGCTGAAAGGGGAGCTGCCGAAGGATTCGCCTGTGACAATGCTGAAAACAGGCGGGGTCGGCCGCCTGAAAACCGACTGCTCGCTGTTTGAGGGCGACATCATGCCGGAGACCGGCGGCACATATCTCATTCTTGCGCGTGTCACGGATGACGGCTTGCTGCTCGCATCTGCTCCGAATACCGTGATCCCCTTTACGCCGGAGCTGATCCCGCTCTATGAGGATGCCGTCGCGCATCCTGTGCGGGATGAGGCGATGCAGCAGCTCTGGGAAAGCTGCAATCATGTATACGGGCAGAAGAAGACAACTGAATAACATGCAGCAGCCGATGCGTTCTGTATCGGCTGCTTGTGTTTTTATACAAAAACGGACGCGCTGCTTTGTGTGTTGTGCTGACAGAAAAAGAAACGCTTCATATTTTGTATGTAATCTGCGATATTTATCTATCAATTATGCATTGACAAACAGATATTTATGTGCTATAATGAAAGAAATTATATAGAATTTACAAATCACACTGTGATGAATTCGGTTCTCATGGCCGCAATCCTATCAGATGAGAGAGGGAAACAATATGGAGCAGGCAAAAGTATGTCCCGCAGCGGACGGTCAGTTTGACGCCGCGCTGGAACAGTTCCTCAATAAAATGACAACGATGGAGAAGATCACGGTTCCGGCTGTGCGCGATGCAATCCGGGAGATCTGCGAGCTTCTCCGTGTTTCGCGTGCCGTGACCTGGTTCTATGACAGCGTGAGCTATGAGCAGGAGAATCAGGGCGAGGAGATCGTCGGCTACGATAACGGAAAAGGCGGCCACATTGTTGCGAAAAAGCGTTTGGTCACCATTGTGATGACCGTTGTCACATGTACGGTGTATATGGCAGACGATGAGCCTGACTGGACGCCGACAGAGCAGCAGCGTGCCGAGCTTATCATGTCGCTCGTGCAGACCTTTGTCACGCGCGCGCGGTTGCAGTCTGTTGTCGCCCGTCTGACCTTCCTGGACGACGACGGTTATCCGAATGTCCGCAGCTATCTGCGCTATATGCAGCGCGAGGGCTCCGCGGGCAGGCTCCGCAATACCGCCGCAGTGCATTTCAATCTCAAGCATTTTTCGCTGGTCAATCAGCAGATCGGCAGACGCGCCGGCGACTTTGTCATGCGCTGCTTCTTCAACGGGCTCTCCCGCATCATCGGCGTCGAGGAGGGACGGGGTATCCTGTGCAGGCAGGGCGGTGATAATTTTGTTTCGTTCATGCCGCTCAGCGTGCTCGACCGTGCCCTTGCTTATCTGAAAGGCACCGCCGTTACCTATGATCTTGCGCACGGTGAAGAGCGCGTGATGGTCTCCGCAACGGTCGGCGTGCTGCGCCTCGGCGACGATTTTGAATATCATTCACCTGCGGACATCATGGATAAAGTCATGCCGTCCGTGCAGGCTGCGCGCAGCAGCACTGTCACCGACATTGTGTACTATGACGACAGGATGATCGCAAACAAGGATCAGATCATGCGGATCCAGTCGCTCTTTCCGAAGGCGATGGCGAATGAGGAATTCCGTGTGTTCTATCAGCCGAAGGTCGCTGTCAACGGCGGACGACTTGCGGGCGCAGAGGCGCTCTGCCGCTGGTTCCATAACGGTGAAATGATCCTCCCTGCCGACTTTATCCCGATTCTTGAACAGGGCATGGAGATCTGCCGCCTTGATTTCTACATGCTGGATCATGTCTGCCGCGACATCCGCCGCTGGCTCGATGAGGGCAGACAGGTTGTCCGCATCTCTGTCAATCTCTCGCGCAAGCATATGATGGATTATGACCTTCTGACGCACATTCTCGAGATCGTAGACCGCAACAATGTCCCGCACGAATATATTGAGTTCGAGCTGACAGAAACCACGACCGACGTCGAGTTCCTGGATCTGAAGCGCGTGGTCAGCGGCTTGCAGAATGCAGGCATCAGCACCTCCGTCGACGATTTCGGCATCGGCTATTCCTCGCTGAATCTGCTCAAAGAGATCCCGTGGAATGTGCTGAAGGTTGACAGAAGCTTCCTGCCGGGCGATGAGGACGGTCCCGACAGCCGCCGCAGCGTGATGTTCAAGCACCTTGTCTCGATGGCGAATGAGCTGGGGCTTGAGTGCATCACAGAGGGCGTGGAGTCTGCCGCACAGGTTGAGCTTTTGCGTGAGAATCACTGTGAGCTCGCGCAGGGCTTCTATTTCGATAAGCCGCTCCCGGTCGAGGTGTTTGAGCAGAGGCTCGACCTGATACATTAACAACAGGAGATCACTGCATGAATATGAAAAAAATCGTGACACAGATGAACATCCTGATGGGCGTGACGCTGAGCTTTTTTCTCTCGCTGATCGGCAATCTCCGTGCAGACCGTTTCACGCTTCCGGGCTTTCTTGTCAGCTTTCTCGTAAGTGCAGCGATCAGCATGCTCATCGGTCTGGCAGTCCCGGTGAAGCCGCTGACGGATAAGCTGGAAGCAAAGCTCGGCATTGCGCCGCGTTCGCTCGGAGCAAAATTTTTTGATCCGCTGGTTTCCGATGTCATCTACACGCCGGTCATCACAGTCGTCATGACGCTGATTGCCTATAAGCAGGCGACCTCGCACGGGGCACAGATCCCGCTCGCACCCATGCTGATCAGTTCTGTTCTGATCAGTCTCCTCGTCGGGTATGTCCTGATTTTCATCTGCATGCCGCTCTATCTGAAGCTGGTGTTCAAATGGAATCATATCGAAGGATCGCCCGCAGGCGGTCCGCCCCCGCAGCAATAAAAACAGCACGCACATTCCGGGAGAGGGAATGTGCGTGCTTTCTGTTATGCCATTGTGTCGCGGACTGCCTGCCAGAGTGTCTGTGCAGCTTCCGCCGGCGCTGCCTTTTCAAAGAGCACCTGATTGCAGCATTCGATGAACGCTTCGATCACTGTGCTGTTTTCCATGACGGGCGAGATGGTTGCAAGACCGGCGGTTTTCTCCATGCGCTGTGAGGCTTCATACTGAATTCCCTTGAGCTGATCGGCTTCTTCGAGGTATTCCTTTGCCGCCGCACTGACCGGGACGCCCTTTTCCACACCTTGCAGCAGTGCCATATCTTCGCTGTTGAGCAGAAATTCGAGCAGCATGGCAGCCTCCTTCGGCTGCTGGGTATTGCGGCTGACGGCATAGAGCGATGCCGGCTTTGCATACCAGCCCTTGCCGCTGTGCGCAGGATCTGTGTCGGTATACGGCGCGACAACGATCTCCTGCCCGTTTTCGATCACGGCCGAGAAATAGTTGACCGCATCGCTGACCCATGCGACCGCGCCTGCATATCTGCCGCTGTCGATCTCTGTGCGCAGGAAATATTCAATTTGCGGAATGACCTTTTCGTCGATCATTTTCTCATACATTTCCAGCATGATCTGAAAGTCATCCGGCGTGAACTGCAAATTTCCGCTGCTGTCAAGGAAGGACTTGCCCTGCACCTGTTCCGCATAGGCAAGCAGCAGGAGCCAGATGGATTTCTGCGCACCTGCGAGGATATAGATGTCGTCCTCCCGCAGCACCTCTGCTGCCGCAAAGAGGTCATCCCAGGTTTTCGGCACATCGAGCCCGTATCTGTCAAGTATGGTGCGGTTGAAATATACCGTTTCCGTGTTCATCGCGATCGGCACTGCGTTGAGAATGCCGTTCACTCTGCCGTAGCTGAGCGTATCTTCTGAGAACTGCGAGAGATCAAGAATATCTGTCAGTGCCTCAAGATCATAATAGCCGGTGCCGTCGGGGGAATACATCCCGAGCCAGTTGAAATTCACCTGCATGACATCCGCTTCGGTGTTTGACGCCATACGGACATTTGTGCGTGCTTCAAATCCGGACCATTCCGAGTAGCTGCATCTGACCTTGATCTCCGGGTGCAGCTTCTCAAATTTCCGGACTGCCTCCAGCGTGTACTCATTGCGTCTGTCATTGCCCCACCAGGAGAAGGTGATTTCCACCTGCTGCCGCTGCGGGGAAACGACCTGTTCGCCGGCGCAGGCGCCGAGCGGAAGCATCATCGCAGCGAGACACGCGGCGCAGAGCCGCTTTGTTCTTTGCTTCATTTCAGCACCTCCCCCTGCATCGCAGCCGGATCATAGAACGCATAGGTATCCTTTCCGTGCCGCTTTGCGTAATAGAGTGCGATATCCGCCGCACGGTAGAGCGCAGAGAAGTCATTGCCGTGCAGCGGGAAGAGCGCCGCACCGATGCTCGTGGAGATCTTATAATTGCCGTCATCGCCGGTATAGAAATCATGGAACGCCGAACAGACTGCTTTACATTTTGCGCGGACGGTCGTTTCCAGCGAACCGCCCTCTGCGGGATCCGGCGTGTATTTCAGCAGCACTGCAAATTCATCGCCGCCGACGCGCCCGACATATTCGTCTGCCGTGAAGACCGTGTGCAGCGTCCTGCCGATCTTTGAGAGCACCTCATCGCCGTATCCGTGACCGAGCGTGTCATTGACGCCCTTGAAGTTGTCCACATCGAGCAGCAGCAGTGCGTACTGCGCATCCTGCACCGTACCGTCCACGACAGATGCCGCGGTGTCCTCAAATGTGCGCTTGTTGAGCAGCCCTGTGAGCTGATCGACATTTGCCTTTGTTTCAAGCGCGGAAACCATATCCGCGACAACAACGGAGAGCTTGAGCGAGAGCACCGTGCCGAGCAGAACGGCAAGCAGCGCCGCGAGCACCGCCGTCAGGATAATATACCCCTGGATCTCGCTCCGTTCGCTGAGAATAATCTGAGAGGGGATCGCACAGATGACATACCAGCTGCAGTCGCTTGTGCTGACCGTGACAAAGAACTTGTCGTCCATGATATTGGCAGCGGTCTGCCCCTTGAGGCGATCGGAGAGCTCTTTGCTGATCGGTGTGCCTGTTTCGGCATCCGCTTCGGAGGAATAAATCAGATTGTAGCTGAGATCCGTGAGGAAGATGCGCATATCGGACATTGTCTCGGGGTTGTCGAAGACAGCTTCCAGCTCCGAAGCATAGACCGAGAGGACAAGAATCGCGTTTTCGTGCAGCTCCTTGACATAGTAGATGCGCTTGTAATTGCCGTTATAGCCGGCAGCCCAGCCGTCATGCGTGCGCGGGTTGACGATCATCGCGTGCAGATCCTCAAAGAGCCTGTCGCCGAACAGGGAAATGGTGCCGTTCGAGAGCTTGCCGACCGGGTGATTGTTGCGGTAGACCACGCCGTAATCGACGAGATTTTCCATGATGCAGAGGCGGTGCAGTGAGGCAGAGATCTCCTTTTCTGTGGAGAGTGCTTCGTATTCGTCCATGCCCTCTGCGGTTGCGTCATAGGTATAGGTTGCCTCCTCCGTGAAAGCGAGGGCAGCGATTGTTTCAAGGCGGTCGAGATAGCTGTCAAGATTGAGCTTCATCTGCACATTGAGCGTCGAAGCCAGTGAGGTTACTTTGTTTCGCAGCACTGTGTCCGACTTGCGGATTGCAAGCAGAGACACTGTCAGGATGGACAGCACAGCGATGACAGCATAGCCGCCGATCAGCATGATCTTCAGCCGCCGCATCTTCCGCACACTCGGGCGAACCCGTTTCGTTTGTGCCAAAGTCCGATCCCCCTTTCGCAGAATCATACTTATCTATCATTCTATCACATTTTTCTGCATTTTTCAAGCGTTATTTGCATATATTCATAACGAATCTTTGAATTTAATGATCTGTGCCGCAGTTCCGCGGTGCGAACGGGAGAATAGCGGCAGATAAAAGCGCACGGCGTGATAAAACCGTGCGCTTTTGGCTGTTTACCGAAGCAGATGCAGGAGCTTCCGCAGGTCTGCGATCGTGACAAGACCGTCGCGGTCTGTGTCGGGTTCTGCATGCAGCACACTGCTGACCTGATCCGCAGTGAGCGTGTTATCCTCTGCGAGGAATTGCGCGAGCAGCACAGCATCCGCGAGCGTCACTTCGCCGTCGCCGTTGTAATCGGATCCGGCATCATAGAACGGCGCTTCGGTTGTGTCGGTGGCGGTCGTTGTGGATTCCGTTTCGGTGGATGCAGTCGTGGTCTCCGTCTCGGTCGAGGTGGATGCAGTCGAGGTCTCCGTTTCGGTCGAGGTGGAAACAGTCGTTGTCTCCGTCTCGGTCGAGGTGGATGCAGTCGTGGTCTCCGTTTCGGTCGAGGTGGATGCGGTCGTGGTCTCCGTCTCAGTCGAGGTGGATGCAGTCGTGGTCTCCGTTTCGGTCGAGGTGGAAACAGTCGTGGTCTCCGTTTCGGTCGAGGTGGATGCGGTCGTGGTCTCCGTCTCGGTCGAGGTGGACGCAGTCGTGGTCTCCGTCTCAGTCGAGGTGGACGCAGTCGTGGTCTCCGTCTCAGTCGAGGTGGACGCAGTCGTGGTCTCCGTCTCAGTCGAGGTGGATGCGGTCGTGGTCTCCGTCTCGGTCGAGGTGGATGCA
>JAEEXH010000108.1 GCA_016291435.1 Oscillospiraceae bacterium | reverse complement strand
GCGGTCAGCCTTCATCTTGTCGATGAGCTCCTCGAAGTACTTCTTGCCGACTTCCATAACGACGTCGGAGTACATCTGGATAAATCTTCTGTAGCAGTCATATGCCCAGCGCGCATTGCCGGACTTTGCAGCCATCGTCTCAACGACGGTCTCATTCAGACCGAGGTTCAGGATGGTGTCCATCATGCCGGGCATGGAAGCTCTTGCGCCGGAACGGACGGAAACGAGGAGCGGGTTCTCCTTGTCGCCGAACTTCTTGCCGGTGATGCCTTCCATTTTCACAATGTACTCTTCGATCTCAGCCATGATCTCAGGATTGATCTGACGGCCGTCCTCGTAGTACTGTGTGCACGCCTCGGTGCTGATGGTGAAGCCCTGCGGAACCGGGAGACCGATCTTGGTCATCTCAGCCAGGTTTGCGCCCTTGCCGCCGAGCAGCTCACGCATGTCTGCGTTACCCTCAGAGAAGAGGTAACAATACTTTTTGCCCATTGGAAAAACCTCCATTCTTTGTTACCGGCGAACAGTCAGCGGGCAGACTTCGCCCCTTCTGAACCCGGATATACTCTATTATAGCATAATATCCCACAAAAATCCAGTCTTTTTCCCAACTTTTTTTTCTTTCCCATATTTTTGTCACTTTCACCAAATTCGCTTCACAGGCTTGCAATTCGGCAAAAAATCTGCGATAATAGAAATAACCATTTCACAGTTACTAATATAAATCGGAATTTGGAGACAGCACCCGCTGGCATACCGCGGTTCCTGTCTGCATTTGCGGGATGTATTTTACTCGCGTGATTGACAGTATGAAATGGGAATGTCTCATGCTGAAAGGAATCGGATCATATGAAAAAAGCATTCAAAATCATCGGAAAAGTTTTCCTCGGACTTCTGGCTCTGATCGCGTTATTCCTTGTAATTATGACTGTATACAATCAGATCATGCTGAAAAAAAACAAAGCCCTCTACGAAACGCCGCTTGGACAGCTTGTTGAGGTGGACGGCCACAATATGAGCATTTATACCGAAGGCGAGGGAGAACACACGGTCGTGTTTCTGTCAGGTCATGGTACTGCCTCACCGATCCTGGATTTCAAGCCGCTGTTCAGCAGGCTTTCCGACAAATACAAAATCGTTGTTGTGGAAAAATTCGGCTACGGTTTCAGCGATCTGGTTGACGGCGAACGCGATCTTGACACGATCCTCCGGCAGGACAGGGAGGCACTCGAAAAGTGCGGCATCCAAGCGCCGTATGTGCTGTGCCCGCATTCATTTTCAGGCTATGAGGCGACCCGCTGGGCGCAGGAATATCCCGATGAGGTCGAAGCAATCGTCGGGCTGGATATGTGTACGCTGCACTGTATGGACGTCAAGAAACTGAAAGAGAGTGATTCCGGCTATTCGTTCCTGCGCGGGCTTGCAAAGTTTATGAAAGCGACCGGAATTGTCCGCCTGTTTGACTATAGCGAATCAGGTGCGCTCTCAGATGATGACTGCGCGATCTATAAAGAGATCGCCTGTCACAAAAATATGAATGATACGATGCAGAATGAGGGCAATGTTGAAAACATCATCGCCCTGAACGATGAACGCAATTCCGCCCCGCTGCCGACAGTTCCCATGATGCTGTACGTTTCAAACGAACCCTCAAATGATGAATACTGGATAGGCGGGATGCAGGCGATGGTCGATGCTTCCTCAGACGGCACGCTGATCCAGCTTGACTGCGGGCATTATGTGCATAACTATGCCTATGAAAGAATCAGTCAGGATATGAAGGCGTTTATTAAAAAACTGGATAGCTAAATTCTGATTTATCGCAGGAACATTTTTCTTAATCGGAAGTTACGGAAAGCGGGGGAAAGCCAAGGATGAAAGCACGGAAATACGCAGCGTTGCTGTCCGCCGTGATGCTTGCGGCAGCGGCAGACAGCATGCCCGCAGTCTCCGCGGAAGAAGCACCGTCCATGCGCTTTACCCTCGCGGATGCAGTCCGGCTGTTCCGATACATGGCAGAGTGCCCGGACGGGGACGCTGTCCCCTGCGATCTTGACGCAGACGGCGCTGTCACGCTGCTGGACTGGCGCCTGATGGTACAGTCACTTGACACGGCAGAGGAAGAAACATGGATTCTTGAGCCGAAGGGCACTGTCCACACGGGCGAAGCGACCTTCTACGGCGGCGGCTATGAGGGCGGCTGTGCGATGCTTGACCCTGTTTCGACAGATCACTGGATCACGGCAATGAATATATTTGACTACAACACCGCGGAGCTGGCAGGCGCCTATCTTGAGGTCACCGGCGAGCTCGGCACGATCAACGTGCTCGTCACGGACCTGCTGCCCGAGGGCAAAAAGGGCGATCTCGACCTCTATGTGGATGCCTTTCCGCTGATCGCGCCCGCCGAAAAGGGCAGAGTGCCGGTCTCCTGGAAGATCATTCCCCTCGACACCGCAGAAAACGCGCCGATGCAGTATCGTTACAAGGAGGGCAGCAGCCCCTACTGGTGCGGCGTGCAGGTACTCAATCACCGCTACCCGATCGAGACGCTGGAGGTCAGAAACGCTGACGGCACATTCACGGCGCTTCCGCGGCAGAATTACAACTATTTCCTTGCGGAATCGGGGCTCGGCGAGGGTCCCTTCACCTTCCGCATCACCGATATCTACGGGCAGTCGGTCATCGACGAAAACATCCCGTTCACACCCGACGAAACACAGACGGGCAGCGCGCAGCTCCCGCTGTAAGCCGGAAAGGAGCCGCCATGATCATCGGATGCATCACACTCTCGGCGGTCGGCATTCTGTTCATCATCCTCGGGCACATCCTCCGGAAGCAGCAAAAGCTCTCTCTGCTGCATGCATATCACCGAAAGCATGTCCGCAGGGAGGACATCCCGGCATACACAAAGCGGATGGGGCTCGGAATGACCCTGCCGGGCGCCGGCTTCTGCCTTGCCGGTGTCATGATGCTTTTTTCGCTGAAGCTCTGGTGGATCCCGCTGACCGCCGGATTTCTCGCCGGCATCCTTGTCATGCACTGCGCACAGATCAGATATAACGGCAGATGGTTTGACTGACGCGGCGCATTCCGCACAAGAGAAAGGAACGACTATGACAACACAACCTGTACTTCCCGCAAGACCGCACCCGACTGCCCTGCTGCTCGGCGGCGGCGGTGCAAAGGGTGCATTCCAGATCGGCGCCTGGCAGGCGCTTCAGGAGACACCGCTGCTCAGTGAGATCCGCTGTGTTGCAGGCTGCTCCGTCGGCGCGCTCAATGCTGTGCTCTATGCGCTCGGCGATCTCGATTTTGCGCGGGATCTCTGGAACAGCATCCGCCCTTCCGACCTGCTGGCACTCGGCGCACAGGGGGCATTCTTCTCGCGTGACGGTCTCATCCGCATGATCAGTCAGCTCCCGCTCGAGCGCATCCGCAATTCTCCGCTGCGCATTCATGTCAGCGTGCAGCATGTCGAGAGCGGGCAGCCGGTGTTCTTCGAGCTGAACGGTCTCCCCGATGACAGCATCCGGACGCTGCTGCTTGCCTCCTCCGCGATTCCGCATATCTACGCGCCGGAGCGCTATCTCGGCGCAGAATACAAGGACGGCAGCGGCACGGCGGAGGGCGATATGTGCATCTCCCCCTGCTATGCACAGGGGCACCGCGACATGCTGATTGTCTCGCTGCGGCATCAGTTCACGGTCTACGGCGGGCAGGCACCGGGCATTCTCCGCAAGGGTGCCTCCGATCTCACGACGCGCTATCCCGACTGCACATTCACGCTGGTAAAGCCGATCAATCCGATGGGCAATCTCATTTCGAGCACGCTGAATTTCGCGCAGACAAAGATTCAGAAGCACATGCAGCAGGGCTATGCCGACACAAAGACTTCGCTCGGCGGCTTCTCGGGCGAACCGCAGACACGCGAGGAATACAATACCGTCATCACGGCGCTGATGACAGAGCTCTTCCCGCATGCAGACCTGCTCGCAGCATTCGTGCGGGAATACGGAGACAGCTTTGCGCCGAACATGCAGTTCCCGACGCTCGGCGGCAATGTCTGGTATGACAACATCTTCTCGGTCGAAGGCTGGCGGCTCCAGCAGCAGCGCACAAGCGGTCTCCAGTCGCATTACCGTATCCTCGATCAGAACAATGTGCGCGTCGCGTGGGTCATGCAGCCGGAGAAGCTGCTCTCCGCCCTCCGGGAATATCAGCAGAAGCGCGGACAATAACCGAAATAAATCAGAGTTTAACCCCTCAGTCAGCTTCGCTGACAGCTCCCCTTTCAGGGGAGCCAAGAACGAAGAATTCCCAGCCTTTGAGGAGCGCTTTCACTTGCCTCCCCTGAAAGGGGAGGGGGACCGCCGCCAGCGGCGGCGGTGGTGGGGTTGCTCCCCACCAAAGACTGATTTATCTAAATCCACGAAAGGAACAACCGTATTTATGCCGGAACAGCATTCTCTCCCCGCAGTCGAGCTCTTCTCCGACGGCGCATGCAGCGGCAACCCCGGCCCCGGCGGCTGGGGCGCCATCCTCCGCTTTACAGACAGCGCCGGAAAAACCCACGAACGCGAGCTCTCCGGCGGCGAGCCGCAGACCACCAACAACCGCATGGAGCTCACCGCCGTGCTCATGGGGCTCTCTGCACTCAAAACCCCCTGCGCCGTCACGCTCACAACCGACAGCAAATATGTCGCGGACAGCATCGGCAAGGGCTGGGTCTGGGGCTGGAAAAAACGCGGCTGGGTCAAGGCGGACAAAAAGCCCGCACTGAACGCCGACCTCTGGGAGCAGATGCTCCCGCTCCTCACAAAGCACAAGGTCACAATCGTCTGGGTCAAGGGGCACGCCGGTCACCCGGAGAACGAGCGCTGCGACCGCCTTGCCGTTGCAGAGCGCGACAAGCACGCATAACCGAAAATCACAGACACAGCAACGCCCCCGGTTCACCGTCAGAACCGGGGACATTTTTATTGCAGCAGAGAACGCACCGCGCCGATCAGCCAGAGCACCAGCGGCAGGCAATAGACCCCCGCGACCACGGCGCCGTAGGCAAGATGCGTCAGCTTCACGCTCACCGCACCGACGGCGTTCAGCACACGCTCCGGCAGGAAGCGCAGACACAGCAGGAACACTGCAATCAGCAGCAGCCCGCAGAGCGCAATCAGCAGCGCAGGCTTCAGCCCGCAGACATGATAGGTCAGCACGACACGGCTCTCCCCTGCCGGAATCCGCACGGCAGGCATGCAGTCAAGCACACGGAAGACCTCCGCAGGTTCGCCGTTGACCGTCGCCGTGAAGCCTTCGTCATACGCTGCGGAGAACACGAGCGTTTTCTCCGTGTCTGCATTGATCTCCGCTGTATAGACACCGCGGCTGTATGTCACATCACAGCCCTCTGCTTCTTCCAGGGCCGCTTCAAAGGGCTCCAGGCGGATGCCGAAGACACCGAAGCTCTCGCAGGTAAACGCCTTTTTCACATATACCCGCACGGTCACATAGCTGCCGTCAAAATCGCCGAGATGCAGCAGACCGTTGCGGTTCTGCATCGGATACTCAGATTCCAGCGTCTTGCCGTTCACGGAGACGCGCACCGCACCGTCACGGGGCGTTTTCAGGTCGGTCGCCGTCTGGGAATAGAGGTCAAAATAGAGTGCCTGCCGCTCCGGGATAAAGAGATGCCAGACGATCTCACCCTCGGTTTCTGCGTCCTCCGGCGTGCAGACGGTATTGCCGTTTTCGTCGGTCTCCAGCGTGACGCCCTTCAGCTCCGAGACAGGCTGATCCGCCGTGACAACCGAAGCGTCGCCGAGCACATGCTCCGCGAGGAAACGCTGCGTGTCGGCGCGCTGCCCCATCGGGAGCGCTGCGATCTCACCGGGCGCTGCATCAAGCGTGAACGCAGACGGGAGCACATCGGGATTCACCGCAAGCGCGAGCCTGCCGTCTGTCCAGGGCTTCTTCATCCGTGCGGGCAGGTCGCCGTGTGTGCCGAGCAGATAGCGGATATGCCAGAGCGCATCGGAGAGCACCGTGCCGCCTGTGGAGTTGATTTCCATCCAGTAGGAGCTGTATCCTGCACGCTTGACACCGTGCATCACATCGTCCCGCGTCATGGAGGTGTAGTGTGCAAGCGTCGGCACCCCGACCGCACCGACCATATTCGCATGTGCATATTTCCGTGTCAGGCGCACACGCGCGAGCGGGTCATCCGCATCCTCCGGGAACGCATCCGCCGCAGACATTGTCTGCGCAAAGAGCACATCGTCATCTGCCGCCGCACCGACAAAGCAGTGAAAATTCATCGCGAACTCGCAGCAGAAAAACAGCGCCGCAAGGAAGGTCGTCAGCCGGAGCGAGATCTGCCGCGTCTGATAATACCAGAGCAGCAGCACATAGCCGATGATCAGCAGCACCAGCGGAATAAGCATCAGGAAAAACTGTGGGAACGAGACCCAGAGCGAGGACACATATGCCGTGACATGCTTGCCGGCAAAGCGCACAAGCAGCGCATCGGAGACCGTCACGAGCAGCATGATCAGGAGACACAGGAGAACCGGCTTCTTCGAGGGCTCTGCGGCAGGGACGCTGTCGCGGCTGTGCTCCGTAAGCTGCTCCCCGGCTCTTGTTAGCAGCAGCAGCACCGGGATCAGGCCCCAGCGGAACGGAAACGCCTGATAGCTGCCCGTGTGCCACATCATATTGACAGGATCGAGCAGGAGCGCAAGCAGAAAGAGCACGGTCAGACCGCGGTCGCGCTTTCTGCGGGCGGCATCTGCGCCGCGGAAGAGCGTCGGGAGCACGGCAAAGACGATCGCCGTACATCCGAGCAGCATGAGCTTATCCTGCAAATTGTTGACCAGCCATGCGTGCATGAGCTTTGAGACTGTGCTGGAGCTGCGTGCGGAGTGCATCACCTGCAAAAAACACGGGATCCAGACCACGGCTGTCACGCAGGCGGCGGAGATGCTTGCCGCCCAGAATTTCCGTGCCGTCCCGCCGCGCTGCTCTGCCCGCACGGTATACCGCAGCGAGAGACCAACATAGAGCACGGTGAACACGATGATCATGTAGCAGAGATAGAAGCAGAGCGCCATCATCGCGCAGAGCACGAGAAAATACGGCACAGCGCGGTATTTCCCCTTGCCGTAAAGCAGCCGCCGGAGCGCGAGCATCAGCAGCGGGAGCATCACCATGATGTCGAGCCACATGAGATTCTGGTAATAATGCAGCCCGTAGCCCGAGCAGCCGTACATCACCGAGAGGAGCACGACCGCAGACGCGGGGAGCTCCGGGATGCGGTGCCGCAGCCAGACTGCCGCGGTAAAGGCGCAGAGCGAGAGCTTCATGAACACCAGCAGATTGACCAGCAGATCCGCCGGGAGATCGGTGCAGAGCGCGAGGAACGAGAGCGGGTTGCTCAGGAAGAAAAAGAAGATGCCGTAAAACTCCATGCCGCCCGCATCCAGCAGAGAATAGCGGAGCGATTCGCCGCTCAGCAGGAGCTGCTTCATCTGCTGCAAAAGCGGCACCGCCTGCTGCTCCATATCGCACCAGACGATGGATTTGCTGCCGCAGGGGAAAATGCCGTATGCCCTGCCGCAGAGCAGGAATACGAGAAATGTGACGATACACGCG
>JAEEXH010000027.1 GCA_016291435.1 Oscillospiraceae bacterium | reverse complement strand
GGGGTCCGGGGGCCGCTGCCCCCGGCGGGGCTTGGGGCGGAGCCCCATTATAAATCCGCCGGAGGCACTTCCAGCGCGGGGACGGGTTACTGCAACGAAAAACGCCCCGCATTTTGCGGGGCGCTCATGTTCTTATTTCTTATCAAGGATGCGGAAGATCTCGGTGAGATCATCGTCATCATCCAGACGCGGAATTGCGCCTGCGGGACGCTGTGCTGCGGGCTTGCGCGGATCCTGCTGCGGGAAGCCCTCGACCAGCGGATTGTTGATCGAGATGACACGCTCCTGCATGCCGGTCTTTGCCTGCGGTGCGGGCTGCTCTGCCGGAGCCTCCTCCGCGGCGCCTGCCTCCTCATAGCCTGCTGCGATGACGGTAATGACCATCTCGTCGCTCATATCCTCCTTGAAGGCAGTACCCAGAATAACCTCGACGCCCTGTGCGGCAGTCTCGGTGATCATCTTGGTCGCTGCATCGACTTCCGTCGAGAGGACATCCTCGCTCATTGCGATGTTGATGAGCAGACGCTTTGCGCCGGAGATGCTGGTCTCAAGCAGCGGGCTGGAGATGACAGCCGCAGCCGCATCGTCTGCCTTGCTCTTGCCGGAGCCGTGGCCGATTGC
Source organism: Oscillospiraceae bacterium (assembly GCA_016291435.1). Taxonomy (GTDB): domain Bacteria; phylum Bacillota; class Clostridia; order Oscillospirales; family Ruminococcaceae; genus Firm-04. The sequence goes on along the minus strand of JAEEXH010000027.1, from coordinate 32,717 downwards.
CATATGCGCATAGCCGGCGCCCTTCATGATGGTGGACACATCGGCGAAGTCGAGGTTGATATAACCGTCCTCGACGATCAGGTCGGAGATCGACTTGACACCGGTCTTCAGGATATCATCGGCGAGTGCAAAGCTCTCGCGCATTGTCAGGGGCTTGTCCATGCCGACGAGCAGACGCTCATTCGGAATGATGATCAGCGAATCGACATACTGCTTCAGGGTCTCGATGCCGCGCTCAGCCTGGAGCATCTTCTGCTCTCTCTCGAATGCAAACGGCTTTGTGACGACTGCGACAGTCAGGATGCCGAGCTCCTGTGCGATCTGTGCAACAACGGGTGCCGCGCCGGTGCCGGTGCCGCCGCCCATGCCTGCGGTAATGAAGATCATATCCGCACCCTTCAGTGCGTTCGAGATCTCATCGCGGTTCTCCTCAGCGGACTGTCTGCCGACCTCGGGCTTGTTGCCTGCGCCTCTGCCCTTGGTGAGCTTCGCGCCGATCTGGATGCGGGTCGGTGCCTTGGAATTCAGCAGCGCCTTTGCATCGGTATTGATCGCGATATACTCAATGTTCTTCACATCTGCCTGCACCATGCAGTCGAGCGCGTTGCCGCCGCCGCCGCCGACGCCGACAACTTTGATATTGACTTGCGGGTCAAACGAATCCTCATACACAAAATCAGTCATTCTGTTGTTCCTCCCATACACGGCAGTCCGGCTGCCCGGAACCGCGCTTCAAAACATATAGTATCATTCTACCACAGTTTGCATTTGATTTCAAGCAAATTTCGGAGATTTGCCAATTCTCATAAAATTGTTTTTCACTCATCTTCCGGTTTTGGCAATGTTGTTGTTTCCGCTGTGGTTTCAGTCACGGCAGGAGCGGTCGTCACACTGCGCGGCGCCTCATCCGGGAGGACGGAAATCTGGTTGTTTCCGACCATCGTGAGCTTATAGCGCTTGCCGGGGTTGAGCTGCGAGATGGTCTTCTCGGCGAGCCGCAGCTTATAGACGGCGTCGCTGCTGGAGCCCATGTTGAACGTGATGCGGTCGCCGAACTGCACGGTGATTGCGCTGATGTCGGTCATATCGAGCGAGACGATGTGCTCGCTGCCGCTCTCGGTGACGGCTGCCGTCAGGGTTTGCAGGACGCTGTCGCGGCGCTCGTCTTCGGAGGTGAGCACCATGCCGACGGTGCCTTCGGCGGCGTTGAAGCCGTTGATGATGATGAGACCTTCACGCGGGGGCGTGTCTTCCTTGAGCTCCTCGAGGATGCGGTTTGAGGCGCTGACAAGCAGATAGCCGTAGCTGTTCGCGACATTCGCGACCGGTACCGCCTTCTCGACGGTGATCACGACAGTCGCGGGGAACTTCTTTTTCACGCTGACGCGCTCGGCATAGACGATCTGCGAGGCGATCTTCTGTGCGATCGAATATGTATCGAGCCGCACGAGATTATCCTGATACTTGATGCCGCTCATTTCGACAATGTCCATATCCGGCGTGTCGGTTTCGTTCAGAACAACAACATCCGTGACATTGAAGAAGAGGGTCATCGACAGCGCGGCGCCGATGCCGACGACCAGCACCAGCACAAGAAAGAAATAGACGGCATTGAGCCGCGAGCGCCTGTGCTGACGCTTGCTGCTCTGCTGACGTTTGACGTTTTGTTTGACAACATCACGCATGAGTGACCCTCCTCTGTCATTTCCCCGTTCCGGGGGCTGTGGAAAAAGAATATACAAGCGGTAGAATTCTTAACAGTTTCCACCGAGTTTTCAACAGCAAGATGCCGTATTCAAGCGAAAAACAGCGGTTTTCCCGTTTTCCACGCCGAGTTTTTCACAGTTTCAACCAAGTTTTCAACATTTTGGTGTGCAAAAGACTGTTTTTTCACGCAGTTCAATGCAATCCGCACCGCACTGCTTCGCAGCCGAGGCTGTGGAAAGATGCGGCGAAATTTTCATATCCGCGGTCGATATGACGGAGCCCGCTGATGCGGCTCTCGCCCTCTGCCGCAGCCGCCGCGACAGCCAGTGCCGCGCCGCCTCTGAGATCGGGTGCCGTGACCGCTGCACCGTGCAGCGCCGGAACGCCCGTAATGACCGCCGCAGAGCCGGAAACGCGGATATCCGCGCCCATGCGCAGCAGCTCGCCGACATGCTTATAGCGGCTCTCGAAGATCGTCTCCTCGATCATGCTTGTGCCGCGTGCCAGCGCTAAAACCGCTGTGACCGGCGCCTGTGCGTCCGTCGGGAAGCCGGGGTAGGGCATTGTGCGGATGTGCCGCACCCGCCGGAGCGCACCGCTCCCGTCGAGGAAAATGCGGTCGCCGCAGATGCCGATTCTGCATCCGGCCGCCCGCAGCACAGTCAGACTGCTCTCAAGATCGGGCGGGGAGGCGCCGCGCACGCTGACCGTGCCGCCGGTCGCCGCACCTGCACAGAGCCATGTGAACGCCGCGATGCGGTCGGGCATCACGCAGTATTCCGTGCCGTGAAGCCCGGGCTTTCCGTGAATGTATACCGTGCCCTCACCGGCGCCCGAAATTTCTGCGCCGCAGGCATTCAGAAAGGCGGCGAGATCGGCGATTTCGGGCTCCCGCGCTGCATTCGTCAGCACGGTGTCGCCCTCGGCAAGTGCCGCTGCCATCAATACATTTTCCGTGACGCCGACGGACGGGAACGGCAGGGGAATGCGTGTGCCGCAGAGCCGTTTTCCGGCGTCGCAGATGATTTTGCCCTGCTCCTCCGTGATGACCGCACCCATCTGCCGCATGGCGTCAAGATGCATGTCGATCGGGCGGGGGCCGAGCTCACAGCCGCCCGGCATCGTCATGATGCAGCGCTTTGCGCGTCCGAGCAGCGGGCCTAAAAACATCACGGAAGACCGCATCTGCCGCATATCCGCATCCGGGATCTCACAGCCGGTGAGTCCCTTTTGCGTGACGGTGACCGTGTGGTCTTCGATATGAGAGCGGCAGCCGAGCTGATTGAGGATGCGGCTTGCTGCGTAGACATCCGTCAGGCGGGGCACATTCGTGAGAACGGTCTCGCCGTCACAGAGGAGCGCAGCCGCCATCAGCGGGAGTGCGCTGTTTTTTGCGCCCTGCACCGTGACCTCGCCGCGCAGCGGGCGTCCGCCCGTGATGCTGAGATATTCCTCTGCCATGTTCATCACCTCAGCCTAGCCTATGCGAACGGGCGGGCTTTGGTGAAAGCGCAGGTTCAGATATCCGCGAAGGGATCTTCCATTGCCTTCCGGCAGCGGTATGCGGCATAGCATGCGCCGGCGGTCAGCAGAAGATCAAGTGCAAAAGCAATCTCCGTGAGACCGCATTCCAGCAGGAGTCCCTTCCCCATGTTGCCGGCTGCGTGCAGCAGGATGGCAGCGGGAAGCGTAATCTTTGACCTGCCCGTGTGAATGCCGTAATGAATGAGGATTGTCAGGGAGACGGTGCCGATCACAGAGCTGCCTGTGCCATAGACCCCCGCAAGAAAAATATCCGACGGGGCATTGCCTGTGCCGATCAGCCCGAAGCAGCTCAGCCCCGAAGCAAAGAGCTCATAGCAGCTGTGTCCGATGCCGTAGGGCACGGCGTCTTTTGTGCTGTCATAGCTTGCAAGATGAAAGCGCAGAACAAGATATTTCGCGCCCTCCTCGAGAATGCCGAAGAGAAATCCCTGCGGCACATAAAACGCGATCGGATCATCCTGCGGGAAGCCCGAGCGGATGCCTGCCCCGACGATGAACACCGGGAAGCAGACCGCATAAGCGATCAGCGCAGGATAGAATCTTGCGCCGGTCTTCTTGTGCCAGAGAATCAGCAGAGTGACAGGTCCGAGGATCTGTATAATCCCTGCGAGCACGCAGCCGAGATCCAGCATAGGTCAGTGCGGGAGCAGCGCCGCGAGCGTCTCCCAGATGCGTTCGTCGGTGTCGGTCTTATACAGCGCACCGGCACGCTCGCACATGGCAACGCGCTTTTCGGGATTGCGGTAAAGCTCCTCCGTGCAGGCGCGCAGCTTGTCCGCGGTGAGATCCTTCTGCTCGATGACGATTGCCGCACCGGCACGCCCGAGCACCATCGCGTTGTGATACTGGTGATTCTCCGCTGCGGTCGGGTAGGGGATCAGGATGGACGCCCTGCCGACGGCTTCGAGCTCTGTGAGCGTGGAGGCACCTGCGCGGCTGATGACGAGATCGGCAGCGGCGAGGCAGACGTCCATATCGTGGATGTATTCGGTCACGCGGATGCGGCGGTCACCGGCGATGCCGAGCGCTTCGAGCGCACCGGGCACGGTATCCCTGCCGAATTTGCCGTATGCGTGGATGTGGTTAATCTCCATATCGGAGTCAAGATGCCACTTGATGAAATCGGGCATCAGATCGTTGAGACATTTCGCGCCCTGCGAGCCGCCGAAGCTGAGGATCGTCATGCCGGACGGGAAGCCGAGCATCTGCCGCGCCTGTTCTCGGGAGCGCTTCGTGAGATTGCCGCGCACGGGAAGTCCCGTCACGACCGTTTTTGCATCTGCGGGGAAATAATCCTTCGCCGCTTCAAAGGTCATCATGACGGCATCCGCCTTCTTCGCGAGCATTTTGTTTGTCACGCCGGGATAGGCGTTCTGCTCATGTATGGCAGTTCGGATGCCGAGCTGCTGTGCGGCGCGGAGCACGGGCGCAGAGGCATAGCCGCCGGTGCCGATGACAAGATCGGGTGCATATTTCTTCACGAGGGCACGCGCATGGTGCCCCGCGGTGACGAGATACCCCGCCGCCTTCACATTGCGGATGATATTCTCCGGCGTGAAGCTGCGCTGGAATCCTGCGACCTGCACGAATTCCATTTTGTAGCCCGCCTGCGGCACGAGGGTCGCCTCCATGCCGTGCGGGGTGCCGGCAAAGAGAAATTCCGCGTCCGGCACATGTGCCCTGATGATGCCCGCGATCGCGAGCGCGGGATTGATATGTCCGCCTGTTCCGCCGCAGGCTATCATAATTTTCATTCGTTCTGTTCCTCTCTGTTTTCTGTGTCTGTGAGCCATCTGCCGTAAAACCGCTGATAGAGCGTCCGCTCCCTGCCGGAGGGGTCGATGCGGTCCGCTTCGGCGAGCAGCTCTGCGGGCGTCACCCAGCGGGAATCGACGGTCTCATGCGGCTGCAAGCGGATGCCGTCCTCCGGCTCGTCCGCGAACACGGCAAAATGCGTGAAAAACCAGTGTGCGCCGCGGTCCGTGCCGCAGCGGATGAGCTGATCCTCGGTCACGGTGATGCCCGTTTCCTCATAAAGCTCGCGGCATGCCGCATGCTCCGCGGTTTCGCCCGACTGCTTGGAGCCGCCGGTGATCTCCCACATGCCGCTGCGGGATTTCTCGGGTGCGCGCTTTGTCATCAGGATCTTTCCCGTGCGCGGGCTGGCCGTCATGATGATGACGACGATGTGATAGCAGCCCTGCGGGATCGGCTCGCCGCGGATGACCGTGCGGTTCAGCGGGCGCATGTCTGCGTCGTAAAGATCGAGTATCTCAGGCATGATTTCACCCTCTTATGTGTGGATTTCAGCGGTCAGTCGAGCTTTGCCTGCCGCGAGATATTGAGCAGCACGCCCATCTCGGCAAGCTGCATCATGAGTGCGGTGCCGCCGTAGGAGAAGAACGGCAGCGAGATGCCGGTGTTCGGGATCGCATTGCTGACAACGGCGATGTTGAGGAGCGCCTGCAATCCGATGTGCATGGTCAGACCGACCGCGACCAGCATGCCGAACTGATCCTTTGCCTTTGCCGCGATATAGAACCCGCGGAACACGAGCAGACAGAAGAGCAGGATGACCGTCACTGCGCCGACAAAGCCGAATTCCTCGCAGAGAATCGCAAAGACAAAGTCGTTCTGCGCTTCGGGGAGATACTGATATTTCTGGCGGGATGCGCCGAGCCCCAGCCCGAAGAGTCCGCCGGAGCCGATCGCGATGAGCGACTGGCAGGTCTGCCATGTTGCATCCTGCGTATAATCGGGATTGAACGGATCCAGCCACGAGAGGATTCTGTCCTCGAAATAGTCCATGCCCTTGACCTTCATCAGGATCAGGACAAGGATCACGAGCGCACCTGCACCGATGCCTGCCATTGCTGCAAAATGCGTGGGCTTTGCGCCGCCGACGAAGATCAGCGTCATCGCGAGCACGACAATGATGATCGTGCCGGAGATATGCGGCTCAAGCACCATCAGTCCGCAGACTGCGCCGAGGATCACAAGGAACGGGAAGATGCCGTACTGCCATGTGTTCATGCGTTCCTTGTTGCGCACGATGAGTGTCGCAAAGAGCAGTACAATCGTGATTTTCATGAGCTCCGAGGGCTGGAAGGTGATGCCGCCCGAGCCGCCGACTGCAATCCAGCGGCGGGCGAAGGTACCCTGTGTGCTGCCGATGCCCGGAATCAGCACCGCGATCAGCATGCCGAATGAAATCAGGAAGCTGCCGCCCGAGATGACAAGGTTTTCGTAGATGTGATAATCGACGACGCTTGCAATGAACATCAGCACGAGACCGCCCGCTGCAAACATGAGCTGACGGGTCGCGTAGAAGGTGCCCTTGTGTCCGTCCTCAATGGCGGCGGGGTAGGATGCGGAGAACATCATCAGCAGCCCGATGACGAGCAGCGCGATCACGGTGCCGAGCAGAACGCCGTCCTGATCGCCGTGAAAGAGCCGCCATCCTCTGCCGACCGGTCTCTGCCGCGCAATGCGGCTCGGTGTGCTGCGCACGCCGGATGTTGTCGATGCCATATTGTTACTCCCTTCAGAAGCCGGAGATTCGCCCGGGTGATACACACTGCCGCATCAGCGGAGCTGTGTCAGCACACCGAGCACGCCGCAGACGAGCCCCACCAGCGAGAAGACCGCAACGATCTTGTATTCGCTCCACTTGCACATCTCGAAGTGATGGTGGATCGGCGACATCTTGAAAATGCGTCTGCCTTCGCCGTATTTCCGCTTTGTGTACTTGAAATAAAGAACCTGGATGACCACGCTCAGCGCGTCGAGCACATAGACGAGCCCGACCAGCACGAGCAGCAGGTGCATTCTGCATGCCACGCCGATCGCGGCAAATGCGCCGCCGAGATACATAGAGCCCGTGTCGCCCATGAAGCATTTTGCAGGGTGCAGGTTCCAGACGAGGAAGCCGATGCAGCCGCCCGCGATTGTGATGGCGTAGAGCGAGAGCTCATGCTCGCCCGTCAGCGAGCAGATGACCGTCAGCGCAAGCATCGAAACGACCGTCACGGAGCCGCAGAGCCCGTCGATGCCGTCCGTGAGGTTCACGGCGTTCGAGATATAGATGATGAAAAGGATCATCACCGGGTAATAGAAAATGCCGAAATTGAGCTTCACGAAAATGAGGTCGATTGTCGTGTCTCGGTCGCCCAGCAGATATAGAATGCCCAGAAATGCGATGCACAATACAAGCTGGAATGCCATTTTCTGCTTCGGGCTGAGGCCGAGATTCTGCTTCTTCACCGCCTTGATGTAATCGTCGGTGAAGCCGATGAGCCCGGAGTAGAGCAGCGAGAAGACGGCGACCGTCAGCAGACGGAGTGCGTCACGGTTTGCCGTGTCGAGGCTTGCCGAGGCGCTGCTTGCGATGCGCCAGACCGCAAAGCCGATTGCAGTCGCGATGAGGCTGCCGAAGATGAAGAGAAAGCCGCCCATGATCGGTGTGCCCTGCTTGGATTTGTGCCATGCGGGACCTTCCTCCAGAATCGTCTGCCCGAAGTGGATGCGGCGCAGATAGGGGATCAGCCAGATGCCGCCCGCAGCCGCAATGATCGCCGCGAGGATCGCCGCGGGAAGTGTAATCCAGATTTGCATGTGTTATACTCCTTCACTGAGAATGCGCGCCGCAGCCGCAGCCGCCAGCTCGCGTTCGTCCATATGGTGCTTTTCGGTGCCGATGATCTGATAATCCTCGTGCCCCTTTCCGGCAAGCACGATCACATCGCCGGGGTGCGCTTCCTTCATGGCGAGATAGATCGCCTCTGCGCGGTCAGGCTCGGTGAGATACGGCACATCGGTACCTTCGAGCCCTGCCAGAATATCGTCAATGATGCGGAGCGGATCCTCTGTGCGGGGGTTATCCGAGGTGACGATCAGCATATCGGCCGCTGCCGCCGCAGCCTTTGCCATGAGCGGGCGCTTTGCCGCGTCACGGTCGCCGCCGCAGCCGAAGACCGCAATCAGCCGCCCGTCCGTACACTGCCGCAGGCTGGAAAGCACCTTTTCGAGTGCGTCGGGCGTGTGTGCGTAGTCGCAGATGACGGTGCAGGGGAGCGGGGTCGGGATGACCTCGCAGCGCCCGCGCACGCCGGGGTATTCTTTCAGCAGCGAGAGCATTGTCCCGCGGGGAATGCCGATCTTTTCGCCGACAACAAATGCCGCAGACGCATTCGCGACATTGAACATGCCGGTCATGCGCATCTGCACAGGAATTGTCTCGCCGTGCAGCGTGAGCGTAAAGGATGTGCCGTCTGTGCCGAGCCGGATTTCCGAAGCGGAAATATCCGCATCTGCGCTGTTCAGCCCGTAGGAGGATTTTTCGCAGGTGATCTCGCCGAAGAGGCGTCTGCCGTAGCTGTCATCGGTATCGACAACGGCGAAGTCGCAGATCTCAAAGAGCATGCGCTTTGCGAGATAGTAGTTTTCCATTGTGCCGTGAATATCAAGATGATCCTGCGTGAGATTCGTGAAGACCGCAGCCGCAAAATGCGTTTCGCCGATGCGCCGCTGCGCAAGCCCGAAGGAGGAGACTTCCATCACGACATGCGTGCAGCCGGCATCGCGCATTTCCGCGAGCAGCGCGAAATATTCCGCGGGGAGCGGCGTGGTGTTCTTTGAGGGATACACCTTGTCGCCGATCTCATACTGCACGGTGCCGATGAGCCCGACCTTTTTGCCGGCAGCGGTCAGCATTTCCCGGAGGAGCGTAGCCGTTGTGGTCTTGCCGTTCGTGCCGGTCACGCCGATCATCGTCATCGCACGCTCGGGGTGCCCGTACCATGCGGCGAGGAGCTTGCCGAATGCGATGCGCGTGCTCGGGACAAGGATCTGCTTTGCGCCGAGCCCTAAATCCCGCTCACAGACGACCGCGGCGGCGCCCTGTGCGAGCATTTCCTCCGCGGCATCGTGACCGTCGAAGTGCAGCCCCCTGATGCAGACAAAGAGCATGCCTGCACGGAGCAGCTTTGTATTGTCTGTCACGCCCGTGATCTCACGGTCCGGCAAAGCGGTTGACAGATCTTCCAAAATATTGTATAATGTCATATTACATACCTCGTATCAGCCGGTCTGATCCTTGACACCGAGATCGACCGTGATGACCGACCACTTATCGACCGGTGTGCCCGGTGCGATGCTCTGCCGCAGGACCTTGACATCGTCGCGGTTAGCGGAAGCACCCTTTGCAATGTAGTTGAGCCCTGCCTCTGCGAATCTTGCGTTTGCTTCCGACATCGGGAGACCGACCACATTCGGCACGGTCACGGGCGGGAGCGTCGAGCCGCCGGTGTAGAGCATCACAGTGCTGCCGACGATCACCTCGGAGCCGGTCAGCGGTGTCTGCATGCTGACGAACTGTCCTTCGCCGACGACCTCATATTTGAGGCCCTGCTCCTCGAGCTTTGCCTGTGCCTCGGTCAGCGAATTGTCGATGAGCAGCGGCACGGTTGTGCGCTTTGCGGAGTCGCCGTCCTCGGAATAGGAAGGATAGAAGCCGAGATGCGGGAGCGCCTGCTCCATCACCGCGCGCGCATACGGTGCGCAGACGGTGTTGCCGTAATAGTTTTCGCCGGATTTGTCCGGTTCATCCGCGAGGATCAGCAGTACGATCTCGGGATCGTCTGCGGGTGCGAAGCAGCAGTAGGATGCGATGTATTCCGCGAGCGCTGCACTGATGCCGCCCTGTAATTTCTGCGCGGTGCCGGACTTGCCGCCGATCTTGTAGCCTTCGATGGAAGCGGCGGTGCCGTCGCCCTTGTTGTCCACGACCGCCTGCAATGCTTTGCACATCTCCGCGGAGGTCTCTTCGGAAATGACCTGACGGCGCACGGTCTTCTCGTTTTCCAGCACGGTGTTGCCGGTCTGATCGACCACGCGGCTCACGACATACGGCTTCAGCAGATAGCCGCCGTTGACGACTGCCGCGTAGCCTGCCGCCATCTGGATCGGGGAGATCGCATTTGCCTGACCGAAGGAGGAGGACGCAAGGTCCGCCACATTCATGTCACCCAGCGGCACATGAACGGAATTCGTCTCGCCGGGGAGGTCGATGCCGCTCTTTTCAGCAAGACCGAACGCGGAAAAATAATCCGAGAAGGTCTTGCCGCCGAGCTTCAGGCCGATCTCAATGAATGCCGGGTTGCAGGAATTGATGAGGATCTCCTCGAAGGTCTGTGTGCCGTGGCCTTTGCGGTGCCAGCAGTGATAGGGCTCCGTCACGCCCTTGACGTCGATATGTCCGTAGCAGACGAAGCTGTCGGAATAACTGATCGCATTCTCCTCAAGCGCTGCCGCCGCGGTGTAGACCTTGAAGACGGAGCCGGGGATATAGGTTTCCGTGACCGCCTTGTTGCGCCACTGCCGTTCCAGCGCGGCACTCGCCGCCTTTTTCTTGTCTTCTTCGTTCGTGACCGTGTTGATCTGTGCGATCATATTCGGATCCATGATCGTGTAGGGATCGTTCGGATCGAAGCCGCCCGCGGATGACATCGCGAGCACGGCACCGGTCTTTGCATTGAGCAGCACGCCGCAGCCGCGGTTTGCAACGCGGAAGGTCTCGACCATATCGCTGATTGCGTTGTCAAGATAGGTTTGCAGCGTAATGTCGATCGTGAGATAGAGATCGTCGCCGTCCTGTGCGGCATAGGTCTTCGTGTAGCGGTAGGGCATTTCGTTGCCGTTCGCATCCTTCGCGGTGATGGTCTTGCCGTCGATGCCGGAGAGGTATTCGTCATAGTAAGCCTCGACGCCGTAGATGCCGTGTCCCTCGCTGTTGTTGAAGCCGATGACCGATGCGGCAAGCTCATTCTGCGGGTAATAGCGCTTGGTATCCGATTCGCGGCTGACCGACGAGAGCCGGATGACGCGCTCGCTGCCCGGGATCTTCATTTCGCTGATATAATCGAGAATGCGGTCTGCACGGCTCTTCTCGACCTGATTTTTCAGCACGACATAATTGCTGTTCTGCTTGTCGAAGGCTTCCTTCACCTCATCAAAGGAGAGGTCAAGCTGTTCGGCAAGGAAGGTGCAGAGCTGCGTCTTGACAGTCTCCGTGTTGACGAGATCGGGCGCCTTTGTCTCCTCGCCGTTCTTCTTTGCCTTGTCTGCCGCCTCCTGAAGGGATTTGTTCTTTTCCTCGATGAGGTCCATCTCCTTGCGGAAGAGACCCGGATCGACGAAGATGCGGTAGACGGTCGCGCTCTGTGCGAGCACGGTGCCGGTGGCGTCATAGATCGTGCCGCGGCTTGCGGGCAGGGTGATCGTACCGAACTGGCGCGAGCTTGCGCGCTCGGTATATTCGCTGTGCTGAATGACCATGATGCGGAAGAGATTGACGGTCAGTCCGGCAGCGACCAGCAGGACGCCGCCCATCAGGAAGCCGTTTGCGCGGATCTTCATGCTCTTGGAGGGACCCTTCGCACGGTATCTCCATCTCTGATTTTTCGAGGCTCTGACCCTTCCGGGTCTCGGCTCTTTATGTATGCCATCGGCAGGAACACGCTGCGGCATGTACCTCGCTCCTTTCATAAGCGGTGTGTTTCATTTCTGCATGATTACAATAAAAATGGGCGGTGAGCTTTTTGACTCCTCCGCCCGCGCGAAAGCCGGACATACAGGAATGCCGTATGCCCCGGCTGCGGAGTCAGCCGCACCCGTTTGAAACGGGGCGGCACACTCCTGCATTCGCATGTTCTCTTGTTCTGCACATTTCTTTCTGCCTCATGAGAATTTCGGCGCCGGCGTATGTTTTTTTGTGCCGGTCTGCCTGCTGCGGAGTGCATCCTGTTTATGTATATGTCACTTTCCGCGCAGGAATTCCCAGAAGGAGGTGATATAATCGTTGATGGTCACGATGAGGTTCTGCTCGGGTTCCGTGATGGTGACCTCATCCTCTGTCTGTATCTGGATGTATTCGATCTGCGATTGGTTCAGCGGGATCAGTCCCAGCGTGTTCTTCGCATAGTCTTCGATATTCTTGACGGTCAGCTTGCCTTCCATTTCGGATTTCATGCTGATGTTCCGTGCGTTGATGTCGTCATACTCCGCCTGGAGCTCTGCGATCTTCGTGTAGACCTCATTGGTCTGCACCTTGCCGTAGATGACGCATCCGATCAGGAGCACGGTCAGGAGACCGATGATGATGGAGCCGCCGGTCGTGATGCGGCGCTGATAGCCGCCGCCTGCGGTCTCGTTGTAGCGGCTGCCGCTGACCTTTTTTCTGCCTGCGGCTTCTAAAGCGGATTCCTCGGCGTCCGCCCCGGCCTCCGGGACATAGGCGCGGTCCTCGGCGGGGAGCAGCTGTGCGTCGGGCTCATCCTCAGCATCCGCCTGCAACGCGCTGGAGCCCGAGATGAACGGGAAGACGACATACCAGCCGCGGCGGGATGACGGTTCGCGGCGGAAGCTGCTGCGTGCGACCGAAGCCGCATGCGAACTTCCGTGATCGAAGCTGTCTTCGTACTCCTCTGCGTCTGTCACCGCATCCGGGAACTCGTCCGGCTGTGCGGCGGCAACAGCGTACTGTTCGCGTGCACGTCTGCGGTTTTCTTCCGTCTGTGCCATGCGCTCCAGCATCTCTGCGTGCGCGTCACGCACCGGCTCTGCGGGCGGGGACGGGGGAGCAGCATGTAATCTTCTGCGGGAACGGATCTTTGATTTCGACTTCGTGCGGCGTGTCCGGCGCGGCGCTTCCTCTGCCTGTGCGGCCGCATCCGGCGTGCCGGGCAGGATCGTGTGGCTTGCTGCACCGCGGTTGCGTTCGGAGAGACGCTGCCGTTCCTCCGGGCTGAGATAGCTCTCGTGAGATACGGGTCTCAGATATTCATCCAGCATCGGTGCTGCCTCCTCTCTGCCGGCGTTCAGACTGCTGCCGATGCCGGCTGCATGCTTTTTTCTCTATGCAGCCGGCACCTTGCAGCAACACTCGTTTTGTGCGCCGTTCCTTTGCTGTGATAATGCGTTATTGATCGGATAATTTGCGGCTGCTCCGCAGCTTTGCGCTCCGGCTCCGCGGGTTGACTGCGAGCTCCTCCTCTGTTGCCGTCAGCGGCTTCCGGCGGAGCAGCTCACCGCGCGGCTTTCTGCCGCAGGTGCAGACGGGGAATTCCGGCGGGCAGATGCAGCCCGTGCAGAATCCTGCGAATGCCTGCTTGACGATGCGGTCCTCAAGGCTGTGAAAGGTGAGAATCGCAAGGACGCCGCCCGGCTTCAGCGCATCGAATGCGGTGTCGAGCGCTGCCGAAAGACAGTTCAGCTCGTCGTTCACTGCGATGCGGAGTGCCTGAAATGTTCGCTTGCACGGGTTTTTCTCGCGCCGCGCCTTTGCGGGAACGCCGCGCTTCACAAGCTCTGCAAGCTCGAATGTGGTTGTAATCGGATGCTTCTCCCGTTCGGAAACGATCTGCGCCGCGATGCTGCGTGCAAATTTTTCCTCGCCGTACCGGAAGATGATCTCCGCGAGCTCTGTCCCTGAGAGATTGTTCACAAGATCCGCTGCGGAGCGCCCCTGCTGCGACATGCGCATATCAAGGGGACCGTCATGCAGATAGGAGAATCCGCGTGCCGGGTCGTCGAGCTCATGGCTCGAGACGCCCAGATCGAGCAGGATGCCGTCTGCCTTCGTATGATGTGCAGCCAGCACTTCGCCGAGCTGCGTGAAATTCGTTTGTATGACCTCTGCGGGGAGACCCTCAAGCCGCCGCGATGCTTCCGCGACTGCGTCCGGGTCCTGATCCAGCGCGAAGAGATGTCCGCTACCGGTCAGCCGTTCTGCGATGAGACGGGAGTGCCCGCCGCCGCCCGCTGTGCCGTCGAGATAGATGCCGTCGGGCTGCGGGTCAAGATCCGCGATCACTTCATTTGCCATCACGGACTGATGATAGTCGCTCATTGGTTCTCCTCTGTGTTTGCCTTCATCTTGGCTGCGTGTGCCGCGTCAGCGATCTTTCGCTGTGTCTGTCTTTCCTCTTTGCGTCTCTTCTGATATGCTTCGAGGCGGGATTCCTCCCAGATTTCCGCGTGGTCGCCGAGACCGATGAACACAGCTTTGCCGCGCTCTTCCTTCGGCACATTCTCGCGGGTGTCGATGCCGGCATACAGCTTGAGCTCTTTCGGGAGCGTCAGTCTGCCGTTCTTATCGGGATTGACGATCGCAGTCATCATTGCAAAGTCGCGGACGCAGTCCTCGATCTCCTCGGGGGTATCGCCGGCTGCTTCGCGCTCTGCTTCGATCTTTCTGATGTTGTTGTTGTAGCCTTCTTCGGTGCGGACGACCAGAAAGCCGCGCTCGCGGTCATCCTGGGAGATATAAAGCTCATCGCCCATGCGGGAGCGGAACTGCTGGGGAAAGCTCAGACGTCCGCGCTCGTCGAGCTGTACGATCTGTCTGTTTGCGAGACTCAGCAAGGCGTCCGCCTCCCTTCCCGCACACCGGCGGCAAAGGATGCGAATGAAAGCTGAGCACACCGGCTGACACGGACGCCGGTGTGTTCAACTCAACGAATTCCTCGAATGCTGTGTGCTCTTTCTTTTGTTCTTTACATTATCTTTGTATGGAGTTTGGAGTTTGGAGGATTGTTCTACATGAATACGGGGCGATCTTTGTTTGTTTTGGATTATGAGAAAGGAGTATCCGGAGTGCCTGGGAAGCGATTGCCGTGCCCATCATCTCCCCAAAGCCTCTCCAAGAGCTCCCATTTCTGCCCGTGACCTTATTTTATCACAGATTCTGCGTTCTGTCAAGAATCAGTTTTCCAAGGATCCGGCGTGTTTTCTGCCCATTTGCCCCGAAAACGTTTGTTTGATTTACCGTGCTAAAACGTAAAAACGTCCAATTTACGGGATTTTTGTACCCTGTGCGCGGAGGCCGGCACACGTTTTTGCGCAAAAAGTGCAGAATGCGAACAGATCACCGCGGACCCGCGTATCTGCGTGGATTTTAAGAAGAACGGCAATCCCGAACTTTGTGCAAAAAGCAGAAATATTATTTCTATAAACGCAAAAATTTGTGCATATCAGCCAGCACTAGATGCTGTGTCAGAACCGACCTGTCAGCGCTAAATCTAGTGCGGAAGCCCCGGAATCCGCCGCCCGGGAGAGGATGGGCACTCCCGGGGCTCGCCCATATGTGCCCGCCTCCGCAGATTGTGCCCGATCCGGCATATCCTGTGAAATTTTTATCTTTTTCTTTCCGTTTCCCCTTTACTTTCTGCTCGGAATCGTGTATAATAGAACTATCTAGCATACGGAGGTGTACCATTATGGAACTCAAATATAAGCGCATACTTCTCAAGCTCAGCGGCGAAGCCCTCGCCGGTGACAAGAAAACCGGACTCGACTATGACGTCATCGTCCCCATCTGCAAGGCGGTGAAGCGCTGCGCCGATGCGGGCGTCCAGATCGGCATCGTCGTCGGCGGCGGCAATTTCTGGCGCGGCAGATCGTCCGGCTCGATGGACAGAACCAGAGCAGACCATATCGGCATGCTCGCGACGGCGATGAACGCACTCGCGCTCGCAGATGCGCTTGAGCATCTCGGCTGTGAGGTGCGCGTGCAGACCGCGATCACCATGACCAAGGTCGCAGAGCCCTATATCCGCAACCGTGCGATCCGTCACTTTGAAAAGGGCAGAATCGTCATCTTCGGCTGCGGCACCGGCAATCCCTTCTTCTCGACGGATACCGCGGCAGCGCTCCGTGCTTCCGAGATCGAAGCGGATATTCTCATGAAGGCAACTATGGTTGACGGCGTATACGACAAGGATCCGAACAAATATTCCGATGCCGTCAAGTATGATACCCTCGCATTCTCTGAGGTCATCGGCAGCCAGCTCGGCGTCATGGACTCCGCAGCAGCCGCCCTCTGCCGCGACAACGGCACAACGATGCTCGTCTTCGACCTCAGCCGCCCCGACAATATCTACGATGCCTGCATGGGCGCAAAGGTCGGCACACTGATCCTCCCGGAATAAGAACCGCTGCCGGTATGAAACCGCATCCGGCTCCATATCATATACAGTAAGGAGAATTGTCATGAACGAACTGATGAAGGATAAGCTGAATTCCGCTGAAAAGCATATGAAGAAGACCATCGACCGCCTCACTGAGGAGTTTGCGTCGATCCGTGCGGGCAGAGCAAACCCGGCTGTGCTCGATAAGATCCCGGTTGACTACTACGGCACCCCGACCCCGATCAATCAGGTCGCGGCGGTCTCCGTGCCCGAGGCGAGAATGCTCGTCATCGCTCCGTGGGATACCAGCATGATCAAGCCGATCACCAAGGCGATTCTTGCCTCTGAGCTCGGCATCACCCCGACCGACGACGGCAAGCAGATCCGCCTTGTCTTCCCGCAGCTCACCGAGGACCGCAGAAAGGATCTCTGCAAGACCATCAAGAAGTACGGCGATGAGGCAAAGGTCGCGATCCGCAACGAGCGCAGAGATGTCATGGACAAATTCAAGGCGATGAAGAAGAATTCCGAGATCACCGAGGACGATCTCAAGGATGCCGACAAGAAGGTGCAGAATCTCACCGATAAGTATACCGAGGAGATTGACAAGCTCGTTTCCGCAAAGGAAAAGGAGATCATGAGCATCTGACCGGAGCGGCAGGATAAGGAGTCAATGATATGGCAAGAAAACCAAAGGAACCGCCCGTGCCGAGAGACATGATGCCGCGTCATATCGCGATCATCATGGACGGCAACGGCAGATGGGCGAAAAAACGCGGCATGCCCCGCACCTACGGGCATGTGCAGGGTGCGCTTTCCTTCCGCAAGCTCCTGCGCTATGCAAATGACATCGGCGTGGAATACATCTCGTTCTATGCGTTTTCCACCGAAAACTGGAAGCGCCCCGACGACGAGGTGCATGCGCTGATGGATCTGATGCGCAAGTATCTGAAGGAAGCCTACGAGCATTTTGACCTGCGGACGCGCTTTGTGCTGCTCGGCGATGAGGACGGCTTCGAGAGCGACCTCCGCCAGCAGTTCCTCGATATCCAGAAGGATACCGATGACTTTGAGCGCATGACCGCCGGCATCGCGGCAAACTACGGCTCGCGGCATGAGATCACCTCTGCCGTGAAGCGCCTTGCGAAGCAGGTGCAGGCGGGCACGCTGAATCCCGATGACATCACCGAAGAGATGATCTCGCAGAATCTCTACACGAAGGATATGCCCGATGTCGATCTGCTGATCAGACCGGGCGGGGAGCAGCGTATCTCGAACTTCCTGCTCTGGCAGTGTGCCTATGCGGAATTCTATTTCTGCGATACGCTCTGGCCGGACTTCGATTCCAAGGAGCTCGACAAGGCAATCGTCGAATTTGCGCGCCGCACCAGACGCTTCGGCGGTCTCAATCCCGGCGAGGATTCCTGACATACACACCCCCGCACATCACTAACATCAAAGGAGAGCGGCGTGATGCCGCACACATATAGAATATGGCTACTCGATTGATTTCCGCCGGCATCGGCGTTGCGGTCGCACTGCTGGTCTTCTTCCTGCATCACACGATCGTGCTGCCGATCGCTGCCGCACTGATTGCACTGATCATTCTCTTTGAATTCTTCCGTGCGAACGATCTGTTCAAATACCGCATTACGGCAATCGCTTCGCTGATCTATGCTGCTGCGCTGCCTTTTGTGACAGTCGGCATCGCGGCTCGCTTCCGCATGATGCTGACCGTTGTCTGCATCGGGCTCCAGCTCTCGGATTATGTGCTCCAGGCGCAGAAAATGCCCGCAAAGGATTTCTTTGCTGCGGTCGCGGGCACGCTCCTGACCGCAAACGGCATGGCATGCGCGATCACGCTGCACAACACCCATTCCCAGCACGGCCTTGCCTATCTCGTGCTTGCGCTCGGCGGCGCATGGCTTGCGGATACCGGCGCTTATTTCACAGGCACCTTCTTCGGCAAGACAAAGCTCTGCCCGAAGGTCAGCCCGAAGAAAACGCTGGAGGGCTTCATCGGCGGCATTGTCACCAATATCATTTTCTTCGTTGTGTTCAATCTGGTCTATCAGGCGGTGCTCGCGAACAAGGGCACCCCGATCGAAGTGAGCTGGCTCTCGACGGTCTGCGTCGCGGCGGTCTGCGCTGTGCTCGGCACGGTCGGCGACCTCGCGGCTTCTGTGCTGAAGCGTCAGCTTGACATCAAGGACTACGGCACCATCATGCCCGGTCACGGCGGCCTGCTCGACCGCTTCGACAGCGTGCTGCTGGTTCTGCCGTTCTTCTGCGCTTATGTGCAGGCATCGTCCTTCTTCAACATTGTATAAGGAGTATCTCTGAAATGATGAACAGTCTTGCGATCCTCGGCTCAACGGGCAGCATCGGCACGCAGGCGATCGAAGTTGCGGAGAAGCACAATCTCCGCGTCACCGCCCTTGCCGCAAATACCCGCGTCGATGATCTGGTGCAGCAGGCACGCGCCCTGCACCCCGAGCTCCTGTGCATCGCAGATGAATCCCGTTATCCCGCACTCAAAGAAGCGGCAGCCGGTCTTGGCTGCCGCCTTTTGGCAGGAATGGACGGTCTCTGCGAGATCGCACAGCAGAAATCCGCAGATATTCTGCTCAATTCCGTTGTCGGCATGGTCGGCCTTCTGCCGACGCTGAAAGCCATCGAAGCCGGCAAGCCGCTGGCACTCGCGAACAAGGAAACGCTGGTCGCGGGCGGTGCGCTCGTGATGAATGCCGCTGCGGAAAAAGGCGTTCCGATCTATCCGGTTGACAGCGAGCACTCGGCGATTTTTCAGTGCTTGCAGGGCAACAAACGTGCGCAGCTCAAAAAGATCATTCTCACCGCATCGGGCGGACCCTTCTACGGCAAAACAAAGGACGATCTGCGGCATGTGACCGTTGCGGATGCACTCAATCATCCGAACTGGAGCATGGGCAATAAAATCACGATCGACTCCGCCACGCTCATGAACAAGGGGCTGGAA
This sequence comes from Oscillospiraceae bacterium, assembly GCA_016291435.1. Classification (GTDB taxonomy): domain Bacteria; phylum Bacillota; class Clostridia; order Oscillospirales; family Ruminococcaceae; genus Firm-04. The sequence goes on along the minus strand of JAEEXH010000027.1, from coordinate 13,502 downwards.
TTCATCGAGGCACGCTGGCTTTTCGACCTGAAGCCCGACGAGATTGAAATTGTCGTGCACCGCCAGAGCGTGCTGCATTCGGCAGTTGTCTATCAGGATGAGTCGATGATCGGACAGATGGGCGTGCCGGATATGAAAATCCCGATTCAGTATGCGCTCTGCTATCCCGACCGGCTTCCCTGCCCGACAAAGCCGCTCTCCCTCACGGATTACGGCACGCTGACCTTTGCAAAGCCCGACTACGACACCTTCGACTGTCTCACCGCATGTATCCGTGCGAGCGAAATGGGCGGCACGGCTCCCGTTGCCGCGAACGGCGCGAACGAAGCGGCAGTTGCGGCATTCCTCGCGGAGAAAATCCCGTTCCTGCGCATCGGCGAGCTTGTCACACAGGCGATTGACGCGATCCCTGTCACGCCGCTCACATGCTATGAGGATGTTGTGAAGGCTGATCATGCAGCGCGTGAATTTGTCGCTGCACATCTCGAGGAGGCAAGTGCATGACCCTGCTCACCGTTCTGGTTGCGATTCTCTGCTTCGGCATCATCATCATGATTCACGAGGCGGGACATTTCTTTGTGGCAAAAAAATGCGGCATCCGTGTGCTGGAATTTTCCATCGGCATGGGTCCCGCGATCATCTCAAAGCAAAAGGGCGAGACGAAGTATTCCCTCCGTGCGCTGCCGATCGGCGGCTACTGCGCGATGGAGGGCGAGGATGAAAACAGCGACGATCCGCGTGCCTTCCGCAAGCAGGCGGTCTGGAAGCGGATGCTCGTGACCGTTGCCGGTGCGACAATGAACCTGATCCTCGGCTTCTTCCTCATCATTGCCGTGCTCTGCATCGACACGGCGATCACGACGACGACCATCGCGGAATTCCACGCGGATGACAGCGGCGCTGTGACGGCGGCATCGGCAGAGTGGCTTCAGCCCGACGATACCTTCTATTCGATCAACGGGCTGCGCATCTACACGGCAAATGACATCTCCTACGCGCTGCAAAATACCGACAGCGACACTTACAGCGTTGTCGTCGTGCGCGAGGGGGAGAAGGTCACCTATGACCGTGTGAAATTCCACGACAACGCGACCGGCACTCTGCTCGATTTCTATGTCTACGGGCAGAAGAAAACGGTCGGCAATGTCCTGCTGCAAACCTGCAAGAACTTTGTCTCGACCGCACGCCTGATCTGGATCTCGCTCTTTGACCTGATCCGCGGCAAATACGGCTTCAAGGATCTCTCGGGCGTTGTCGGCATCGTGGACACGACTGCGACCTATGTGCAGCAGAGCGCGACCTTCCGCGAAGCCTGCATGACGCTCTTTGACCTCATGAGCTTCATCACGATCAATGTCGGCATCTTCAACCTGATTCCGTTCCCCGCGCTGGACGGCGGGCGGCTTGTGTTCCTCATCATCGAGGCGATCCGCAGAAAGCAGATTCCTGCGAAGGTCGAGGGCATGATCCATTTTGTCGGGCTCTCCGCGCTGATGCTGCTGATGGTTGCGATCACATTCCAGGATGTTTTCAAGATCTTCAACCGGTGAACCGGACGCAGATACGGCAAGCCGCGGCAGTTAAGCGGTGCCGCGGCTTTGCGCGTCTTCTGCGCAGGGAGCTGCTATGAAAAAACACAGATACCGCGTGCTGTTCAAGGGGTATTATTTTCCGTTCGGCGTGTCGTTTTTCGCAGCCTGCCTGATCATGCCGCTTCTGGCTGCACGCATCGGCATGTATGAGAGGGAACGCATCACGCTCGCAATGATGCTGGTGCTGGGATTCGGCGGGGTCGCCCTGCTGTTTTTCCTGCTGCTCGGGCTGTTTTACATCTGGTTTCATCGGCTGACGCCCGAGGAGCGCACGAAGATCGCCGATGCGGAGCCGCCGGTATTCCGGCAGGCGTCGGAACATGAGCTGGAGGCTGTCCGGCGCAGAATGGGCGATTTCACGATCATCCCGCTGCTGCTGGTGATGCTTGTGCCCGCCGGTATTGTCGGACTGGTCACCGCTGCAGGAAAAAGCCGTCTGACATGGGGCGAAATGCTGCCGGTCTGCGGCCTGCTGCTCGGTGTGTTCGGCACTGTCTTGCTCTGTGTGTGGCTGGTCACACGCTTCTGGAAGCACATCGACGCACGGGCAGAGACCGCAGAGCTCCGCGCCAATCACTGCTTCACCCGCGTCAGCACCAGAAGGTACGGCGGCAAATCCTATCGCCATTATGCCGTCTGCTATCTTCCGGACGGACGCTATATCCTGCAAATCGACAAACCGCACACAGATACCGTCAAGGTCATCCGATACAGAAAGTGGTTCTGCATCCTGACGCCTGACTGTGAGGAAAACTTATGAAACGCCTGAAAATGCAGTGTCCCTTCGGCGGGAAGAAATATCCGCCTGTTGCTGCGGGCATCACGGGGCTTGGGGCTGCGACATTCTGTGGTTTGCAGCTTGATCTCCCGGCAGACTCCTGCCTGACCGCGATGCTCCTAGCGGTGATTGTCGTGCTGCTGCTCTGCTATGTTTTTGAGAACCGCCTGACGCCTGCGGAGCAGAAGGCAATCGCACGGAGCGAATTCCCGCTCTGGCTGCCTGTCACGGCGGATATTATATCGCGTGTGCGCAGTATCAAGCGCATCATTGATCCGAAAGCGCTGATATGTGGCATCGGCTGCATCGTGCTCGGGCTGCTCACGGGTGCGCAGCTCTGGCTCACAGAAGGGGAAGGAACGGTGTGCAAAGCCGTTGTTGTCCTCGGCATCGGCATTCTCGTCTTCGGCTTTGTGCGCTGCATGATCTGGCGCTCGATCGACGACACTGCCGTGTATACATTCATTCCGATCGACCATATGTATGATGTGACGCATCATCACAAGGACGGCGACTACACGCTCAGCTATCTGGTCTTCTATCTGCCGGACGGAAAATATGTGCTGCGCGCACGTTCCGGCAGCGGCGATTACGGCGCAATCGCCGTCGTGAAATACCGGCATCTTGTCACATGGGTATCCGTGCCGCGCACGGTGTATGTCGCAGAACGGGAGGATCTTACATGAAGCGCCTGAAATATGCCTGTCTGTTCGGCGGGCATCAGTATCCGTATTATCTCTGCATGTGCGGCATCGCCTTGCCCGCCTTTTTGCTGGGGACAAAGCGCGTGACGCCCTCTGCGGCGTTCGGGATGATGATTCTGCTGCCCTTCATTGTGCTGGCTGTCTGCCGGCTGATGATTCAGCGGTTACGCCCGGAGGAGGCGGAAAAGATCGCAGCCTCCGTGCCGCCGCTCTGGCTGCCTGCCGATGCGGCGCTTCTCCGTGATCTGCACGCGCAGGTGCCTGCATTCAGCACCGCAGCGATCGTCGGGATCTCCTGTGCGGCGGCGCTCAGCCCGCTGTCCTTTATCCCGGATGATCAAGGAAACATGCATTTCAGCATCTTCCTGATCTGCGCACTGGCAGTCGTGCTGATTCTGCTGCTGGACGGGCGCCGCCGCAATCTCTGGCGGCAGGCAGACGAGACCGCAGCCTATGCAGTCATCCCGATTGACCATATGTATGAGCTTACGCATTTTTACCGCAGAAGCACGCGGCGTGTGAGCTATCTGGTGTTCTATCAGCCGGACGGACGCTATGTGCTGCGTGCAAAGCCCGGCAGCGGCGGGAAGGATTTTATCGCCGTGATTCAATTTCGTGGGTCTGTTTTCTGGATGCCGCATTCCGGCACAGTGCAGACCGGATCGGAGAACTGATATGAAAAGGCTGAAATTTGCCTGCCCCTTCGGCGGGAAGAAATACCCGATGTATATTATGCTTGCCGGATTGTTTGTCATTCCTGCCGCAGTGGAAGGATTTCTGGATCCCGAACTCACCTCATTGCTGGTGATTCTGCTGCTCGGTGAGCTGATCATCGCGTTCATCTGCTGGTTCATCGAGCATCATCTCTCTCCGGAGGAACGGGAACAATGCAACAGCATGCTCCCGCCGCTCTGGGAGCCGGTCTCCGAGGCGGTGCTGAACGAGCTGGGAGAGCAGTCCGGTCATGTTTCGCGTGAGGCAGGCGCTGCGATCGGAATCGGGGCAGTGCTGGCTGTCTCCAATCTGCTGCCGAGCCGCCGTCATCCCGAAATCAACCCGCGTGCTGCGTTTATCTTCGGCGTGATTGCAGCGGCGGTATTCGCAGTTGATTTGTTCCGGCGCATGCTCTGGAAAAATGTGGACAGCAGCGCTGTCTGCACTGAGATTCCCATAGACCACATGTATGAGGTTACGCATCACTCGCGGCGCCGTACATGGACGGAAAGCTATCTGGTGTTCTATCAGCCGGAGGGCAAATATATCCTGAAGGCGAAGCCCGGCTGCGGCGATGCCGGCAAGATTGTCGTGGTGAAATATCACGGCATGGTGACATGGGTGGCGGCGCCGAAGCCGATTCAGTCGCGCAACGGTTTTTACTTCTGAGAGAAAGGACGTATCATCATGAGAAATCTGCATCCTGTAAAGGTCGGGCAATGTCTGCTCGACGGCAAGCATATCTACATCCAGTCCATGCTCAACACGCGCTCCGATGACATCGCAGGCTCGGTCGCACAGGCGAAGGCGCTCGAGGCTGCGGGCTGTGAGATTGTCCGTGCCGCGATTCCGAATATGGACGCCGTTGCGCTGATTCCCGCAATCAAGCAGGCGGTTTCGATCCCGCTCGTCGCCGATATTCACTTTGACTACAAGCTCGCGCTTGCCGCCGCAGATGCCGGCATCGACAAAATCCGCATCAATCCCGGCAACATCGGCGAGGAGAGCCGCGTCAAGGCGGTTGCGGACAAGTGCCGCGAGAAGCAGATTCCGATCCGCATCGGCGTGAACTCCGGCTCTGTCGAGAAGGAGCTGCTCGCGAAATACGGCGGGCCGACCCCGCAGGCAATGGTCGAATCCGCACTGAATCACGCGAAGCTGCTCGAAAAATATGATTTCAATGATATTGTCATCTCGATCAAATCCTCCAATGTGAAGAACATGATCGCATGCTACCGCCTTGCCGCAGAGCAGTGTCCCTATCCGCTGCATCTCGGCGTGACCGAGGCGGGCACGGAGCGCATGGGACTGATCAAGTCGGCAGCGGGCATCGGTTCGCTGCTGCTGGACGGCATCGGCGAGACCATCCGCGTCTCGCTGACGGCAGACCCCGTGCGTGAGATCGCGGCGGCGCAGGATATCCTCAAGGCGATCGGACTGCGCGGCGGCGTGCAGCTTGTCTCCTGCCCGACCTGCGGCAGAACGCGCATCAACCTGATCGAGGTCGCAAATGAGGTCGAGCAGGCACTCCGCGGCTGTGAGAAGAATATCAAGGTTGCGGTCATGGGCTGCGTCGTGAACGGCCCCGGCGAAGCACGCGAGGCGGATATCGGCATCGCGGGCGGCGAGGGCTGCGCGGTGATCTTCAAAAAGGGTGAGGTGCTGCGCAAGGTGCCGGAGAACGAGATCGTCACGGCACTGCTTGCGGAGATCGAGAAGCTCTGATCTGCCTTCTTTTATCCCCCATAAGGAGACTGTTATGAAAAAGACAAGACTCTTTGCATTCACATCCGCACTGATGCTGTGCGCCGCCGTGTTCCCGCTGCCTGCTTCGGCAGAGGATGCGCCCGCGCTGCGTTATGAAGCGACAGGCGGCGAGGCGGTGTTCTATTCCCCGAAGGCGGGTGCTTTCTTTGTCGGCACACAGGGGACATATTTCAGCTATTTCGATGAAACCTGCGTGCGCTATATGCCGCGGGAGGACGGGCTTTCCGTCGTGACTGTGCCGCTCTGGGGCGAGAATCACGAGACCGTGACATACTACACCTATCTTGTCACGATGGAGGACGGCTATGTGTCCGTCGAACCGCTCTATGCCGACCCGGACGGCGACCCGACGGATCCTGTGTGGACGGGGAAATACTATTCCTACCTCAACGAATCGCTGCAGACTGACTGGTATTTCCAGAGCATCGAGTTTGCGACCTCCTATGAAGGCGCAGCGGGGGAGAGCAGAGCGTTTCGTGCGCTGATCCTGACTGCACCGCACGGCTCCGATACCGCCGTGCATTTCACGGGAAACGCCGAGGCGAAGCTCACCGAATTCATCACCGCCGATACCCCCGCGCATTATCTCGCAGGGGAGGAGGGCATGCTGGACTGCTGGACAGTTTCGGTCCCTCTGGTGACCGGCAGGGAGATCACGGATGACCCTGTGTGTGCCATCCGCGAGAACCGGACCGGCGAACAGGTCTTCCGGATCGGACTGGCGAACGGTGTGCTCGACCCGGGCTCGCTGGAAATGCCGAACACATTTGTGATGGGCGACTGCAATTATGACGGCGTGTTTACCGCAGCAGATCTTGTGATGCTGCAAAAATATCTGCTCTGCGACGGTGATCTGAACCTCTGGCATGTCGTGGATTACGATTTCAATGAGAAGATCAATGCGGCAGATCTCAGCATTGCAAAACGGACGCTCGCCGTGCTTTCCTGATTTCCCCGGATGATCCGGGCCATGCCGACATCCCCGAAAGGATCTGAATGCTATGTCACAAACCTTGCACAGCTTTCTGCGGGAATACAGCACAAAGCTGCCGGAGCGCGTCATGCAGGGCACGCTCACGCAGGTGCTTGCCAACAAAGACCGCTCAAGACTGTATTTTGTCACCGAATATCCGGCATATATCCCCTTTGAGACGCTGACGGCGGTCGAGAAGGAGCTGGCTGCGCGGCTGGAGCTTGCGGGCGTGCGCATTCTGGCGCGCTATCCCTCGGAGGCTTTTTCCGTGGAGATCCTGCCCGATCTGCTTCAACTCCTGCGCCGCGATTATTCCGTTATCAACGGCTTTTTCGACGATGCCGCGCTCAGCTATGCAGACGGTGTGGTCACGATCGGGCTCATGCACGGCGGCGCGGAGCTTCTGGAGCAGACGCATATCCGCAATGAGATCACCCGCGCCGTGCAGACGATGTTTTCGCTCGGCGTCCGCGTGCAGTTTGCGGGAGAAAACCATGTCAGCGAGGCGCAGCACGCCGCGACCGCAGCCGAGATCCCCGATGCACCGATGCCGGAGTACAAGGCTGCCGAAAAGGAAGCAGCCCCGACATTTTCGTCGCTCAGCAATCTCGACCCGGATGTGAAGCCCGTGCGCCCCGATGCGCCCGACAAGAAGACGCTCGGTGTCATCTACAAGCGGCTCATCAAGGAAAAGCCGGTGTCCGTTGCGGAAGCCGTCGCAGGCTCGCAGAATGTCTATGACAGCGGCGCAAAGAAATACTGCATTGCAGTCGAGGTCTTTGCGTCACCTGAATCACGCGAGCTGAAAAGCGGCAAGACGCTGCTGACCTTCCCTGTCACCGATTACACGGGCAGCGTGCTTGTCAAGATGTTTTTCACCGCCGAGGAATTCAAGGATTTCCCGCTCGGCGACTGCAAGAAGGGCAATAATCTGCTGATCTACGGCGCGGTATCCTATGACGACTATGACCGCGACATCACAATCAAGCCGACCGCGATCAACAGCTACACGCCCGAGCGCCGCACGGATGATGCGCCGGTGAAGCGCGTGGAGCTGCATCTGCATACGAACATGTCCGCGATGGATGCGGTCAATTCTGCCGAAGCGCTCTGTAACCGTGCGCATGAGTGGGGGCACCGTGCAATGGCGATCACCGACCACGGCGTGGTGCAGGCGTTCCCCGAAGCGATGAACGCCACCGCGAAATGGAAGGATTTCCGCGTGATCTACGGCTGCGAGGCGTATGTGGTGAACGACCTTGACGCGGTGCATATCATCGACCGTCCCGACCCGCGCACGCCGCAGGACGAGGTCATTGTGTTCGACGTCGAAACCACAGGTCTCTCGGCATCGAAGGACCGGCTCACCGAGATCGGCGCCGTGAAGATCCGCGGCATGCGCATTGTGGACAGCTTCAATACCTTTGTCGATCCCGAGCGCCATATCCCGGAGAAGATCACCGAGCTCACCGGCATCACCGATGAGATGGTCGCGGGCGCGCCGAAGGAGAAGGATGCCGTTGAGCAGTTCTTTGCATTCTGCGGAGAGAATCCCGTGCTCATCGCGCACAATGCCGATTTCGACTGCGCTTTCATGCGCAATGTCATGGCGCGGCAGGGGCTTTCGCATCCGTTCGTGAAGCTCGATACGCTCGTCATGTGCCGCGTGATGCTCCCGCAGATGGCACGCCATAAGCTCGATCAGGTCGCAAAGCAGCTGAAGCTCGGCAAGTTTGAGCATCACCGCGCCTCCGACGATGCCTATATGCTGGCGAAGATCTATCTCACGCTGATGGAGCGCCTTCTGAAAGAGGACAGGATTCAGACGCTCGGCGACCTCAACACGGCGCTGCCGCCGGTCGATCCGCGCAAGCTGAAATCCTATCACCAGATCATTCTCGCGAAGAACCAGACCGGCATGAAGAATCTCTACCGGCTCGTGTCCTATTCGCAGATCGACTATTTTTATAAGAAACCGCTGATCCCGAAATCGCTGCTCGTGAAGCATCACGAGGGACTGCTCTACGGCAGTGCGTGCGAGGCGGGCGAGCTCTTTTCGGCGATTGTCGAGGGCAAGCCGGATGATGAGCTGAAACGGCTCGCATCCTTCTATGACTACCTTGAAATCCAGCCGCTCGGAAACAATCACTTCATGATCGACAGCGACCGCTATACCGTCGAAAATGAAGAGGACCTGCGCAATCTGAACCGCAAGGTCATTGAGATCGGCGACAGCCTCGGCATCCCGACCGTCGCGACCTGCGATGTGCATTTCATGGATCCGAAGGACGGCATTTACCGCGAGATCCTGCAATCGGGCATGGGCTTCGATGATGCCGGCAGACAGGCGCCGCTGTATCTCCGCACGACCGATGAGATGCTCGAGGAATTTGACTATCTCGGCGCGGACAAGGCGTATGAGGTTGTCGTCACGAACACCAATCTCATCGCGGACAAGATCGACCGCTGCCACGCGATCCCGAAGGGCACATTCACGCCGTCCATCCCCGGCGCGGAGGAGGATCTCATCCGCATCACGACCGACAAGGCGAAGTCCATCTACGGCGACCCGCTGCCGGAGCTGGTGCAGAAGCGCCTCGACCGCGAGCTTTCGTCGATCTGCAAGCACGGCTTCTCGGTGCTTTACATGATCGCGCAGAAGCTGGTCGCGCATTCCGAGGAGCACGGCTATCTCGTCGGCTCCAGAGGCTCCGTCGGCTCGTCGTTTGTCGCGTCGATGGCGGGCATCTCGGAGGTCAATCCGCTGGTGCCGCACTATGTCTGCCCGAAGTGCCGGCACAGCGAATTCATCGAGGACGGCTCCGTCGGCTCCGGCTTCGACCTGCCCCCGAAGAACTGCCCCGAATGCGGCACCGATATGAAGCGCGACGGGCACGATATCCCGTTCGAGACCTTCCTCGGGTTCGACGGCGACAAGGAGCCGGATATCGACCAGAATTTCTCCAGTGAGTATCAGTCGGAATCGCACCGCTACACGGAGGAGCTCTTCGGCAGAGCAAATGTGTTCAAGGCGGGCACGATCTCCGGCGTGCAGGATAAAATCGCATACGGCTATGTCAAGCATTATCTTGAGGACTGCGGCATCACCGTCAACAACAGCGAGATGAACCGCCTGATCGCAGGCTGCGTCGGCGTCAAGAAGACGACAGGTCAGCATCCGGGCGGCATGGTCGTTATCCCCGAGGAATTCGATGTGTTTGACTTCACGCCCGTGCAGCAGCCGGGTGAACCTGCGGATGATGACGATTCCGAAATGATCATCACGACGCACTTCGACTTCCACAAGCTGCACGATACTATCTTAAAGCTCGATGAGCTCGGGCATGTTGTCCCGACGCTCTACAAGCATCTCGAGGATATGACCGGCATCAAGATCGCCGATGTGCCGACGACCGACCCGAAGGTGCTGCAAATGTGTACCGACTGCTCGGTGCTCGGCGTCACGGAAGAGGATATCTTCTGCAAGACCGGCTCGCTCGGCATCCCGGAGATGGGCACGAACTTCACCATCGGCATGCTGCTCGATGCAAAGCCCAAGCTCTTTTCCGACTTTCTGCAAATCTCGGGTCTGTCACACGGCACGGATGTGTGGCTCGGCAATGCACAGGAGCTCATCGCGAACGAGACCTGTACGATTTCGGATGTCATCGGTACCCGTGACTCGATCATGACCTATCTGCTCTATCACCATGTCGAGCCGAAAATGGCGTTCCAGATCATGGAATGGACGAGAAAGGGCAAGGCGCCGAAGCAGTTTACGCCGGAGATCATTCAGATGCTGCTTGACCACGATGTCCCGCAGTGGTATATCGACTCCTGCTTAAAGATCAAGTACATGTTCCCGAAGGCGCATGCGGCGGCGTATGTCACCGCGGCGATCAAGCTCGGCTGGTTCAAGCTCTATCATCCGCTGGAATACTACGCGACCTATTTCTCCATCCGCGGCGGCGACTTCGATGCAAGGCTCGCCTGCGAGGGCGTTGATGCGGTGCGCGACAGGATCCGCGAGCTGACCGCAAAGGGTAAGGAGCGCACGAAGAAGGAGGGCGACCTGCTGGATATCCTGCGCATCGTCAATGAGGCGATGTCTCGCGGGATCTTCTTCCTGCAGGTGAATATCCGCAAGTCGCACGCGACGAATTACCGCGTCGAGGACGGCAAGCTGCGCATTCCGTTTGCTGCGATTGACGGCGTCGGCACAAAGGCGGCAGAGAAGCTCTATGAGACCGCGCAGAACGGCGATTTCATCTCCGTGGATGAATTGCAGGAGCAGAGCGGTGCGTCAAAAGCGACAATAGATGCGCTGGATGCGCTCGGTGCTTTGGAAGACCTGCCGAAATCCAATCAGCTTTCCCTCTTCTGACTTGACTTTTCTATGATATTATGGTAATATAGTAGCATGTTAGCAAGCTAAAGTGAATACAAGGCTGCTGAGAATCCATCATTCCGCATTCAAATATGAGGAGTAACCTATGAACAAATACGACCGCATCACCCCGGAAGGAACAAGAGATTCCCTCTTCGCCGAGTGTACGCTCCGGCGCGACATCGAGAGCCGCCTGCATGCGCTCTTTTCCGCACGCGGATACAGCGAGATCATCACGCCGACACTCGAATTCTACGATGTTTTCAACCGCAAGGCACAGCCCTTCCCGCAGGAGCAGATGTATAAGCTCACCGACGCAAAGGGCAGACTGCTTGTCCTGCGTCCCGACAATACCGTCCCGATTGCGCGTGTCTGTGCGACAAGACTGCGCGAGAGCACACTCCCGCTCCGTCTCTATTATAATCAGAGCATCCATGTGATCTCTCCCTCGCTGAAGGGCAGGGACGATGAGATCACACAGGCAGGCATTGAGCTGATCGGCTCCGATTCGCGCATGGCGGATCTGGAGGTCATCGCGGCGGCAGTCGATGCCCTGCGCTCCTTCGATCCGAATTATCAGCTTGAGCTCGGCAATGCGGCGCTGTTCCGCGTGCTGATGCAGCAGCTTCCGGCATCGGAGACAGCAAAGGAGCAGCTCCGCGACTGCATTGAGTCCAAGAACTTCCCGGCGCTCGGCGATCTGCTCGACACGCTCCCGGATTCTCCTGCGGCAAAGGCGCTGCGCATTCTGCCGCGGCTCTTCGGCGGCGAGGAGGTCTTTGCGAAGGCGGCAAAATATTCAACCGGCGATGCGTTCACCGCGATTCTGAACGATCTGCACGCGCTCTGGAAGTCCGTTGCGGAATTTGCCGGAAAAGACCGTGTTTCCGTCGATCTCAGCATGATGCACCGCACGGATTATTACACCGGCATGATTCTCCGCGGCTATCTCTCGGGATACGGCGAGGAGATCCTCTCCGGCGGCAGATACGACAATCTGCTTGCGGAGTTCGGCTATGATGTCCCCGCGACCGGCTTTGCGGTCAATGTCGATGCCGTGACAAAGGTGCTGAGCAAGCGGCAGGATGCACCCTCCGGCACGCTCCCTCCGAGCAATGTGCTGATCTGGGCGGCAGAGGGCTGTGAGGCGGCCGCGGTCGAGGCGGCGACCAACATGCGCGCAAAGGGGCTTGTCGTCGAGCATTCGCTCTCGGCAACGCTCGCAGAAGCAAGAGCCTACGCGGAAGCACACGGCATTGACACGGTGCTGCCGATCGAGAAGACTACGGAAGGAGCGTGAGACCCATGACTAGACCGCTGCGCATTGCCCTCACCAAAGGGCGGCTCGAAAAGGACACCGTCGGGATGCTTGAGCAGCTCGGCTATGACTGCACGCAGGTCCGCGAGAAGGGCAGACGCCTCATTCTCCCGATCGGCGACGGCAGCATTGAGTGCGTCCTTGCGAAGGCAAATGACGTCATCACTTATGTCGAGCACGGTGTCTGTGATCTCGGCGTCGTCGGCAAGGATACAATTCTTGAGATGCAGGGCAAATTCTATGAGCTGCTGGATCTCGGCTTCGGACGCTGCAAATTCGCGCTCGCCGTGAAGAAGGGCACCGATTTCTATTCCGGCTACGGCGTCAAGACCATCGCATCGAAATATCCGAATGTGACCCGCCGCTTCTTTGAGGCAAAGGGCATGGATGTTGATATTGTGAAGATCGAAGGCTCCGTGGAGCTCGCGCCGCTGCTGGAGCTCTCCGACGGCATCGTGGATATTGTCGAGACCGGCACGACACTGAAAGAAAACGGGCTTGAAGTATATGAAGATGTGTGCCCGATCTCCGCACGCCTGATCGCAAACTCTGTCAGCATGAAGCTCCGGCAGAGCGAGATCGAGACGCTGGTGACGAAGATCGAGCGCTATTTTGAGAACAAGGAGGAAACCTGATATGCAGATCATCCGCTGCAACGGCACCGACGAAGCCGCATTTTTCGCACAGCTTCGCAGCAGAAGTGCCGCACCCGATCCGAAGGTCGTTGAGACCGTGACACAGATCCTCGACGATGTGCGCAGAGACGGCGACAAGGCTGTCCGCGCCTATACCGAGAAATTTGACGGCAAGTGCCCCGAGTGCTTCGAGGTCGATGCCGATACCATCTCCGATGCGCTGGAGGCTGCCGACCCGAAGTTTGTCGAGGCGCTGCTGAATGCCATCGAAAACATTTCCGATTTTCACAACCGCCAGAAGGAGCAGGGCTTCTGCAACACCCGCGAGGACGGCGTCATTCTCGGTCAGCGTCTGCGCGGCTTACACCGCGTCGGACTCTATGTTCCGGGCGGCACCGCAGCGTACCCTTCCTCTGTCCTGATGAACGCGATCCCTGCAAAGATCGCAGGCGTCAAGGAGCTGATTATGGTCACACCGCCCGCCAAGGACGGCAAGCCGAATCCGGATATTCTCGTCGCTGCATCGCTCTGCGGCGTTGACCGCATCTTCCTGATGGGCGGCGCGCAGGCTGTCGCGGCACTCGCCTACGGCACTGACACAATCCCGCGCGTTGACAAGATCGTCGGTCCGGGC
>JAEEXH010000026.1 GCA_016291435.1 Oscillospiraceae bacterium | reverse complement strand
GCCTATGCGTTCATGGCCGGAACTGCCGGTCTCAGCGGCACGATGGTCGGCATCAGCGGTGCAGCGCTCGCACTGCGTGCCGTGACGGTCAAAAACGGCTTCTTTTCGTCGCTTGCCGCATCACTTTCTGCGCAGAAGGGCGCAGAGGGCGTGCGGACAGTCGTGCCTGCGCGCTTCCGCGGGATTCTGGCCGGTGCAGCGGCGGGATTTGCAGTCTCGGCGCTGCTCTGCGGCGTGTTTTCCCTCAGCATGACCGGCTGGTTCTGGTACGGCGTCCTGCTGGCAGCAGTGATTGCTGGTGTCGCGCTGATACTGAACGGCCGAAAAAATGTGACGCGGATGCTATCCTTTTTTGCGGCAGTATCACTGGTGGTCTGTCATGCCCTGATGATCTTCACGCTGCCTGTTCGCGCCGAAGAGACAGGCTACTGGAAATATGTGAAGTATTGGACTGACGAGGATCTTCTGGAGGACCCAATCTATGACGGGCGGACTGCCGAAGGCGATGCAGCAAGTGGGTTTCATGTCCACAATCAACTGATTGAGCACAACATACGCGGGCCGTATGGGGATTCTCCCGGTCAGAAGGGACACCAGGACTGTTACGGTGAATACGGTGATATGTTTGTAACATTCTCTCCGCTTCCTAACAGCAAAGAACGCTATGAAGTGGGAGAATCGTTATCCATCAATGTTAATCTGGAAGCAGATACCAGTGCTCATAGATTAAATCCGGGCGGTTATGTAAATATTTATCTTACATGGGATCCGCGTTCTAATCCTTTTTCCACTTTCAAGGAGGCGGGTAACGGAAATGACAGAATCCAACCTGTCCTTGACCAGAGTGACGGCTACACTTCTCTGACAAAGGATTTTTCAGGCGTTTTCACGCAGGATATACCGGCCGGAAACACCGGTTCTTGCAGCCACCTCTATTTCTGTTTTCATCTTGTTGTCCAAAACGGATTTATCAACTCCTTTTACGAATACGAATGGGTGGATACATCGGAAACGGAACCGGTCGCTGCGGTGACAGAAGAAACCACCGCCGAATCAACCGAATGGATCGAACAGACCGTAAATAAGGACGCAGAAGCCACTGACGGCACAGATTCCGGTGCGGTGATCGATCCTGATATTGTGACGGGCAAAAACAATACAGCGAAAAAGGCTGCTGCCGGTGCAGTCGGTGCCGCGATCGTCGGCGGTGCTGTGGCTTCGGCGGTCAGCAGCAAGAAGAAAAAGAATCCTGTCATTTACAAGATGGTCATCGGCAAGGACTTCGGGGATACGATCAGTCCCGGCGGCAAGTACCATCTCACCGCAAAAATCATTCAGATCCATACCGTCACCGGTCAGACACACGATGCCAACGAGCTTACCGCGAAGATCAAGGTCAGCTCCGAGGAACTGGATATCCGCACTGCACTGTCCGGCGACCGCAGGCTTATGAGAGTATCTGCCAGCCTGACACATCCGGTTGACAGCGAGACTGCATCTGTGGTCTTTACTTTCACCGGCAAGGGTGGCGAGTTCCGCGAGCGGGTGAAATTCAAGCTTGACCTGACACGGGAGATCGCGCTGGTGTACTTTAAGCAGAACGGAGAAATCGCAAGAAGAATCAAGCTCGGCGGACAATATGTTGTTGAAGCGAATTCCGGACGAGTGCGCGGCATACCTTCTCATAAACTGTTTACCGGAGAGGATATCAATACAAAGCTCTGCATTGCAGTAAAAGGTTTTTATCAGCAGCCTGCATTGACCGTGTCGAGCGGCAGCAAAGACCTTGTGACGCAGCCCGCTGTGTTGCTGAAGAAAAATACTGTTGCCGGCGAGGCAATGACCGAGCAGGAGTTCCTGTTCACAGTCATTCTGGACAACCGCACAAAGAAACCGGAAACGCTGTTCTGTCGTTCAGAGGTCATACAGTTGAACATCACAGCTTCCGCAGGCAAGGTCACACAGACCTCTGTTTTCCCGGTCGAGATCTTCCCGAGAGGCTTCTTCTATGACCTCCGTCTCTGCGATGAACGGCAGAAGAGCACAGAGTATGCGGAGCTTTACACCAATGAGCTGATCGAAGAAAACAAACCCGGACTCAAGCCGACAATACTTCCTGTCAAATACGGCTATGAGTTTGTTGACATTTATGGCTGTCAGGCGGTGAACTGTTCCTTCGCACATGTCTCCGGTAAAGCAAACGAAGTATTCACGACCAATTCGGTCAACGATGCAAAGATCCGGCTTGAATGCAGACTGACGGCAAAATCAGTTTCAAATGACAGTACGGATCATATAGAGATGATCCTCTTCCAGCCGGAGATGCCTGCGTTGGTCGAAAAGCCGGACGATGTGCTGCGATATGACATGAAAGTGTTTGCTGCAGCAGGGAGAGGCCATGAGAACGCCGAGGGTACAATTCCGGTCGGTGTATACGGTGAGCCCAGGGATTCTGAATTCCGTGCACGGCATAAGGAGCTTGCAAGTCTGTTCCGGCTGATCAGATTGATGGATCTTGAAGAAACAGACGCCAAAACCGCGGTCGATATGCTTATGCAGCGGAAGGCATCCGTTCCCACAGCGGATCTCAGCCGCATGAGACACTGGATCTTTGATTACGGAATGCAGCGTCAGGAGTTCATTTACAGAGAGGAAATGTCGAAGGCTGTTGAATACGGCAAAAAGATCGTCTGTCTGACTGGCGTAAAATGGGCGTGCGATACAGCGTTCGGAATGCTCCTGAAAATATACTGTGAGACTCGTCAGCCCCCGCTGGATTCCGATCTGGTTGATGCCATCGTGTCTCCGCTGAAGACATATCTGGAGGAAATTGCTGCAGATGCAAGCGTGGCCTATTTCTGGGATGTCCCCTTTGATTATATGTCTCTGCTGGACCCGAGTCGTTTTCTCAGGATCATGGAAGACACGCTGTCCGGTTTGATGCTGAAAGATGCGGATAAAGCTGATTGGAAAGCGCTCGTCAAGGTGCTCGTTCTTGCTTCTCTGGTGAGTGCGCTCAAAAATACGGTGCTCGAAATCAAGAACGAGTACGATGCACAAGAGGAAGGACAGACACCGGAAGCCAGCCTGTGGTGGAGAATCATTCGGGAAACGATGAAGGATATGACCCGGAGAACACTCAAAATTGCAGTCAGCAAATACTTAATCAACGGACCGCTGAATTTCAAACCCCCGATAGTGGATCAGGATGTTTATGAAGCGGTTGTCGGAAATCTGCCTGGCACAGACGCTTATGCCGATTCTGTGCTTGAACTCGCAAGAGATTTGCAGATCGCAAACGGATCGGAGCCCTACGATGTCGTGCTTGAGAGAATGGCGCAGAGATTCGGCAAGATGGAGCTTACACTTGCAAACGGTTCAAAGGTCACTGTTTCCAAGATCAAAGCGATCCTGATGTATACGGATAAATTCCTTGAACAGTGGGGCGCTGCAAAACTCAAGCAGTTTTTCGAGCAGCCTGTCCAGCTGCCGGTACAGCAGCCCTATATCGGCTGGCGCGATACTGAACAGATCCTCGGACAGCACGGCTTTGATACATCTGAAATCCACTGGAGCTGATCATGATGAAAAATCGGCACAGTCACTTCGGAACGGCTCCCGATGCTTTTCACGGAAAACGGCGTGATATTTACCATAGTATTTGAGAAAGAA
Organism: Oscillospiraceae bacterium; assembly: GCA_016291435.1. GTDB lineage: Bacteria > Bacillota > Clostridia > Oscillospirales > Ruminococcaceae > Firm-04. The sequence continues at coordinate 30,136 of JAEEXH010000026.1, read as the reverse complement.
GGCGATGCAACATGAAAGAGCAAACTGCCGTGATGCAGGGACAGCAGGTCACAGAGAATATCTGGCGCTGTCCAGACGGCATCTATCGCTGGACATATGAGTATCATATGCTGCGTAATCCGACGATTCTGTTTACAGTGTGGAAAGTGCTGGGGATTTCCTTCGGAGCGGTGTTTCTGTTCACACTGATCATTGATCTGATTCAGGGTGTTATCGGGAGTGTATCGGATCTGTGGGCTGCGTCAAAAATTTTCGTAATCTTAGCAGGAGTATTTTTCGTCCTGAGCCTCTTGTCATATTTCATCCTTGCGTCAGTCTTCGGTTGGAAGTATCAGGTCTTATTTGAAATGACTGAGGAAAGCGTAACGCATATCCAGATGCCCAGACAGGTCAAAAAGGCAGAGGCGATCGCATGGCTGACCTTCATTGTCGGCGCCGCAGCGAATCGCCCGGCGGTCGCGGGTGCAGGACTTCTTTCAACGGCAAAAAGCAGCAGCAAATCTAATTTTAAGGAAGTTGAAACTGTTAAGGTGCGGCGGAAGCACAATACCATTCATGTAAACCAGCTATTCGACAAGAATCAGGTCTATGCGGAGGAAGCGGATTTTGATTTTGTTGAGAAATTCATTACAGAACGCTGCACCAAGGCGAAAATCAAATGACTTTCATATTCCAATTCTGAAATAATAAGCGGTAGGTCACAATGACATACCGCTTATTTCAATATAGAAAACAGTTCGAGCCGGCACTGTTCAGGTACCGGCTCCATTTTATTACAGATAACCGTTTTTCTCATCCTGTGTAAAGCTGGCATATTCTCGGTAAACCTTACGCCTCTAATTCTATTATACACGAAGTGCTTTCCATCAGCGGATTACTGCTTTCCTTATGCGGATTGGTGTTTTCCTTGCCGTGGAACGATGTTTTCCTTTCGGCGGGTTGATGCTTTCCGGAGCGCGGAATAATCAGGTACATAAAATGAAACATCCATTTTACTCTGTGAGCATTGATGACATTCCTTTCGGAGATCGTATTAGAAGCAGCAAGGGAGCATTCCGCTTTGAAATGCTCCCCGGATTTCTTATTCAATCAGGATCTCGATCATCAGCCGCGCAGCATCCCGGAATCCCGCGACATACATTTCCTCGGCTGTGATCGAACCGCAGCTGCCCTGCACATCGCAGACTTCGTGAAAGAGGTCAAGCTGTTCAGGCGTGAGTTGCTGTTCCAGCTTGCTCGACAATTCCAGCCACCTTTCGGACAGCTTCAGGTATTCGGGATCGGTGCTGTTGCGCTCCGATCGCACGATCGCTCCGTGATACATCTCTCTGATCATCGTTCAGCCTCCTCTGCCCTGCTCATGATTGTGTGACATCCGGCTGCATGCGGATTGCGTCCTTCTGTTTGAAGCCCGTACATTTCAGCATTCCTCCTTGAATTAGATGGGTTTCTTACATGATTTATTATAGCATATTGCTAGTAATATGTCAATAAGCGGCTTGCACAAATGCTGACTTTCCTTTTTGTATACATTGTATATTGCTAGCACTATGTCTATTGTGGTATACTGATAGATAAGACGGATGTTGTGAGGTGAGCAAAATGGCTACAAGTAAAAAGGCAGTACAGCGTTACAAGCAGAAGGCATACGATCAAATTCAGCTGCGTGTGAAAAAGGGCGAGCGTGCGCTTATCAGCAAATATGCAGAAGAACACGGTCTGTCGGTCAATGCTTTTATCAGCGGTTTGATTTACAGGGAAATGGGCGACTATATTCCTGCGGCAGTTAAGGAGCAGGGTTCGGAGGCGGAAAAAGACTAGTTTTCTTTTCAAATTAGAAATGGCTTTCTGATGAGTTTTGTATACTGGTTTAGAGTGTTTATCATGCTGATTCACGGAAGGAGCTTTGAACGATGTTCATTGCAGTTAAAGATGATGACGGCATTCGAGTGCAAGCAGAACAGGCAGATAAACAGTTGCATTATCATTGTCCGCTATGCGGTATGCCCGTGGTCTGTAAACAAGGGGAGAAGCGTGTCTGGCACTTTGCTCATACCAAGGGTAGCGATTGTGATCAAGATTTCAAAACGCCCGACATGAGCGAATGGCATCGTTTGAGGCAAGCTTTGTTTTTATCGCGCTGTCAGGAAGTAACGGTTGTTGACCGAAACACGGGAGAAAAACATCGTGCAGATGTGATGATTTACGGTAAATATGTGATTGAGTTCCAACACAGCAAAATCAGCTCCGAAGAATTTGACAGAAGAAACGAGTTTTATACGAGATGCGGTTATAAAGTTATATGGGTGTTTGATCTCAGCGATGTTGCAGATCATCTTTCGGCATGGTATTATCAGAATACTGTTTATTACAAATGGAAGTGGCCTTGGAGGACATGGGAGAACTGCGATTTTAATCAAGGAGATGTCATATTGCTGATAGAACTTGAACCGCATACAAAAGAAGAATTGCTACAGAAGCCGTGCTGGGCGAGGGTTACAACCGGAGTGTGGCATTATGATCCGGATGAATTTTCGCTAAGTGAGATGGATGACTATCTGATGAAACAGAAAAGCCCGCCGTACACCTATTACCAATTGTTCAGCGAGTTTTGGGTACATAAGTACGAATTAGTGAACCGTATGGCATTCACAACGCCTAAAGAATTAGACAGGCTGACAAGCCATTGTTCTGAATGCGGAAGGCTGATTCATAAGTATAAGCTCAAATCATCCTATGGATATTATTTTAAATGCTATCACGGAAAATAAACAAAGCGGCCCGGAAAACAATCCGAGCCGCTTTTCCATGCCTATCCTCGCTCTAGAAAAGTTGACACACCTGTCACTTTTTCTCAAGCGAGGAAAATGTTGACAGGTGTGTCACTTTTTTGATTGAGACGAATAATTCCGGTATCTTGTCTTGCATCACGCATTCAATGTTTTTGCAATCGTAATCAGCAGATCCGCCTTTTCATCCGGCAGGGTACGGTAATACTCGACCAGCTCTCTTTCTTTTTCCGTCAGATATGTGGTTTCCGCATCGTCATTTATCAATTCCGGCAGCGAAATGCCCAGCGGCACGCAAATCCGCGCAAGTGTGTCCAGCGAGGGGTTGCGTTCGCCGTTTTCCAGTGCCTTGATGTGATTCGGCGAGATGCCGGTATCATGTGAAACGCGGTAAATCGAAAGCTGCTTTGCCTTTCGCAGCTCCCGCAGTTTTGCTCCGATATCCATATTCCAGAACCTCCTTTACTCAATCATTATAGTATAGGAGACTGCAAATTATAATATAAATATTGGGTTGACAGTGTTATTATTTTGTGATATAATAGGAACACGGAGCGATCTGTGTTCCATGCGCTCCGGAGCGGCGATACGAAAAAGTTGACAGGTGTGTCACTTTTTCCTTTCGATATGCAGAGTTGACAGGTGTGTCACAATCTGAAAACCGCTGTATATGAAAAAAGCCGCCCACAGGGGACGGATAAACTGGCGACAATATGAAATTGGCTCTTGACAGCTATACGGAAATGTGTTATAATTGATGGGTGTAAACAGTGATAAAGCATCACACAGAGCGCGATCAGACGGCAATCCGATCACGCTCCGTAATCAGCTCGGCGTAGGACCGCCTGACTGACTTAGTGCAATGGTTGTATTCGTGCTTTTAAAAGCGCGGTGCACATATTCATCAAGCCTTTCAGGATCGTTGGACGCGGAACTGGAAGGCTTGACTGTTTTTCACAGCGATATACCGACACCAAATCTTACCCATCCCTGTCTGGTATATCAGGCAGCTTGAAAACTGAATATCAGTTGATTATCCGGCTTTCCGGCTCATGGAACGGAAATGTTCCAGCACATCTGTCACACACGCGAAAACAACCTGTCTGAGCAATCAGATCAACCTCTATGCTTCTTTTCAATAGGAGACAAGAAAAGGTCTTGAGCGATCAAGGTGCATGACAGTGAATCGGTAGGCATGACCGAGCGATGCGAATAAAGTGAACCGGGCGCGCAGGGCGGTGATGAAATGATACACCCCGTAGGCTTTGCAGGCACACGGATAATCGGCTATTTGATTTTGATTCTTGAATCAAAATCGCTTAGACGAACAATCAACTTGAAAATGAAAACAAGCCGCGAAGCATGAACCTCGCAGCTTGCTTCACTGTCAATGGCAGGGGCAGAAGGAATCGAACCCTCGGCACGCGGATTTGGAGTCCGCTGCTCTACCAGCTGAGCTATACCCCTACGACCAAATCATTATACCATATCCCGCTGGTTTTGTCAAGGGGTATTGTAAGAAAATTTTTCGTACGCCGAAAAAAGTTCCTGCTGTGTAAAATGTACTTGCAAAAAGCGGCAAAATCCGATATAATAAATGTATATTATTTATCGGGAGGGGATCGCTTGGTATTCAGATATCTGAAAAAATACTGGCTCTTTGCCGTGCTGGCGTCCGCGTTTATGGTGCTGGAGGTCTATGTGGATCTCTATCAGCCGCGCCTGATGGCGGAGATCGTTGACAACGGCATTCTGGGGCTCGGAAACGGCGGCACGCCGGATCTCGGGATTGTAAAGCACACGGGTCTGATGATGATCCTGATCGTGCTGGCGGGCGGCGTCTGCGGCATCCTGAGCGGTGTCTGCACGAATGTGTGCAGCCAGAATTTCGGCAATGACATCCGCAAGGATGCCTTCTCGCGCATTATGCACTTTTCCTTCTCGCAGACTGACGATTTCTCCGTCGGCTCGCTGATCACCCGCACGACCGGCGATGTGACGCAGGTGCAGAACATGGTCTCGCAGATGATCCGCGGATGCGTGCGCTGCGGCATGTTCTTTGTTGCGGGCAGCATTGCGCTCGTGTCGCTTGCGGCAGATTTCGGCATCGTGATCGGCGTGGCGCTTCCGCTGATTCTTGCGGAGATCATCTTCGTTGTGCGGAGGACGACGCCGCTCTTTTCCCAGCTTCAGCACCGGCTTGACCGCATGAACACGGTGATACAGGAAAATGTCGCCGGGGCGCGTGTTGTGAAGGCGTTTGTGCAGGAGGAACGCGAGGCAAAGCGCTTCGGGCAGAGCAACGGCGATCTTGTGGATACGCAGTTCCGCGTGCTGATCCTCATGTCCTATATGCGCCCGATCATGAATATTGTATTGAATCTCGCAACTGTGGCAATCATCCGCATCGGTGCGCTGCGCGTGCAGGACGGCGGCATTCAGCCCGGCACCGTCATGGCGGCGGTGACCTATCTCTCGCAGATCCTGAACGGCATGATGATGCTGGCGATGATCTTCCAGACCGTGACACGGGGGCTGACCTCCGCCAAGCGTCTGCGGGAAGTTCTCGACGCAGAGCCGCCGATCCGCGACGGCAGTGCGGCGCCGGAAGCGCATACGGGCACAGTCGAATTCCGCGATGTCTCCTTCCGCTATCCCGAGCAGTCTGCCGATACGCTCCGCCATATCACACTGTCGGTCGGGGCGGGGGAGACACTGGCAGTCATCGGCGAGACCGGCTGCGGTAAGAGCTCGCTGGTGAACCTCATTCCGCGGTTTTATGATGTGACAGAAGGCGCGGTGCTGGTGGACGGCACCGATGTCCGCGATTTTCCGCTGGATGACCTCCGCAGCCGCATTTCGTTTGTATTGCAGAAATCTGAGCTGTTCAGCACAACGATCCGGGAGAATATCCTGCTCGGAAATTCGGATGCATCCGAGGAAGCGATCCGCACGGCGGCGAAGGCTGCACAGGCGGATGATTTCATCATGCAGCAGCATGACGGCTATGACACCCGCGTGACGGAATCGGGCATGAGTCTCTCCGGCGGGCAGCGCCAGCGCATCGCGATCAGCCGGGCACTCGTGAAGCCGGCTGAGATCCTCATTCTCGATGATTCCACCAGTGCGCTGGATTTCAAAACGGAGGCTGCACTCCAGAGTGCGCTTCGCACGGAATATGCGCACATGACAAAGATCATCATTGCGCAGCGCATTTCCTCCGTGCAGCATGCAGACCGCATTGCTGTGCTCGATAACGGCGCAGTCGCGGCTTGCGGCACGCACGAGGAGCTGCTGCAAACCTGCGAAGTCTACCGGGAGATCTACCGCTCCCAGCTGAAGAAGGGGGCGGAGCAGAATGGCTGAGAAATATACCCCGAGATCGGTGCAGCAGGGCTTCCGGCGCGGTCCGGGCATGATGGGCGCACCGATCGAAAAGGCGGAAAACAGCAAGCAGACGCTTCTGCGGCTTCTCGCGTATTTCAAGCCGGAGCGCAAAACGGTGCTGCTGATGTCTGCGGCGGTGCTGGTGAGCGTGCTCGCATCGGTCTTTGCGCCGAGCTTCCAGAGTCAGGCGATCGACAAGATCGTCTCCGCGGAGTATGATCTCCTGCCCCGCATCCTGATCATCATGATTGCACTCTATGCCGTGCAGGGCATCACCACGCTTTTGCAGGGATACATCAGCGCGTCGCTCAGCCAGCGGATCGTCAGCCGGCTGCGCACACAGCTCTTTGACAAGATTGTGCGCCTGCCGATCTCTTATATTGACGGGCATTCTCACGGCGACCTCATCAGCCGCATGACAAACGACGCAGACAACATTTCCGGCATCATCTCGTCGTCGCTGAGCTCGCTCTTTTCCGGCGTGCTTATGCTGATCGGCACGACCGCCATGATGCTGCATTACAGCGTCCCGCTCGGGCTGCTCTCCTGCTCGACCGTCATCCTGACCGTGTTCTTCACGAGCTTCATGTCCAAGCACATGCGGCGCTATTTTGTCAAGCGGCAGGAGCTGCTCGGCAGACTGAACGGCACCGTTGAGGAGATGGTGACGAATTACCGCACGATCATGGCTTATAACCGGCAGAAGCAGGTCATCGGCGACTTCTCTGGGACCGCCGACCAGCTCACGAAGACCGGCATCATCGCGGAGATCATCTCAAACTGCATGGGACCCGTGATGAACATGCTCTCGAATGTCTCCTTTGTGATCGTCTCCGTCTTCGGCGCATATTTCGCGCTGAAGGGCTATATCTCCGTCGGCGTGATTTCAGCGTTCATCATCTACTCAAAGCAGTTTTCCCGCCCGATCAATGAGCTTGCACAGCTTTACGGGCAGATTCAGACGGCGATCGCGGGCGCGGAGCGCGTCTTCTCGATTCTCGATACCGAATCGGAGGATTTCTCCGGCGAGAGCACCGGCGAGGTGCGCGGCATCATTGATTTTAAGCATGTGAATTTCTCCTATGTCGAGGGCAAGCGCATCATCAACGATTTCACGCTGCACATCGAATCGGGCAAGAAGATCGCACTGGTCGGCTCGACGGGCAGCGGCAAGACGACCGTCATCAATCTGCTGATGCGCTTCTATGAGATCGACAGCGGCGAGATTCTGCTGGACGGCAGGAATATCCGGGATCTTGCGCTCGGCGAGCTCCGCGACAGCATCGGCATCGTTTTGCAGGATACCAAGCTGTTCAGCGACACGGTACGCGCAAATCTCGCCTATGCGGTCAGCGATGCACCGCAGGCGGAGATCGAAGCCGCCGCGCATGCCAGCTATTGCGACCGTGTGATCGCAAAGCTCCCCGAGCAGTATGACACGGTGATCGGGCAGACGGGCGTGACGCTCTCGCAGGGCGAGCAGCAGCTTCTCGCGATCGGGCGCGCATTTCTCTCGTATCCGCGCATCCTGATTCTCGATGAAGCAACGTCGAGCGTCGATACCCGCACCGAGCAGAACATCCAGAACGCAATGGCGGCGCTGATGAAGGACCGCACGAGCCTGATTATCGCGCACCGCCTTTCGACAATTCAGGATGCCGACCAGATCATCGTCATGGATCAGGGCAGCATCGTCGAAAGCGGCACGCATGAGGAGCTGCTTGCGAGGGGCGGCAAATATCACGAGCTTTATATGACGCAGTTTGCAGGACAGGAAACATAAGAAATCCCCGCACAGTTCTCGCTTTGAGGCTGTGCGGGGATTATTATTTCTGCGGTTCGGGGCAGTCGGTGAGCCCGAGGATATAATCGGTGCTGGTGCCGTAAAGGAGCGCGAGCTTGATGATGATTTCGACCGGCACAGGGCGGATGCCGCGCTCATATTTGGAATAGAGCGACTGATCGCAGAAGAGATACTCCGCGATTTCGCGCTGTGTTTTGTCGTGATCCTCGCGCAGATCACGGATGCGGCTGAACATGCGCGGTGCCTCCTTTCTGCCTGCTTTCTAAACATGATTCAATTATAACGGATAAGATTCTATCGTTACCGATTTAGGACAATATGTCCTATGTGCAGTATGCACAACCGCTGGCTAAGCGGTTCATGGAATTCGTAGAAAAACAGCTTTTATCATTGACAAATAGGACAGATTGTCCTATAATTATGATAATATTATTCTGAAAGGATGGATGAATCATGAAGAAAAAAACTTATCTGCTGCTTTCGTTAATGCTGAGTGCCGGAACATTGGGGCTATTTGGCGGCTGCGGAACGACAGATACTTCCATCTCCAGCACTGCTGAATCTGCACAAAGCAGCAGTGAATCCTCTGCGGAGGAGCCTACGGCAGCTGAATTAGACTATGATGATGTGAAAGCATTTGAAAGCGCGTTGAATTCGGGTGATAATCTTGAAGGAAAAACGGTGCAGTTCAAAGTCAACAAATTGGAACCGCAATCTGCATTTGGGTATAACCTGATAACGGGTGAGCATCTGAATTTTGTTTCGTCGGAGAATCCGAATGCCAAAGAAGGCGATCTGGTGACCGTGAAAGTGAAGCAGGTGCAAAGCATGCTTGGGTCATGGCTTATTCAGTATGATATGATCAGTGTGAGTAAGCAGGATGACTCTTCGGATTCTGACAGCTTAAACAGTGAATCTGAAGCTGAAATGACTACAAACTCAGAAGATCAGGGCGATTCTTCAAACACTGAAAGTACAAATGGCGAATCAGACGCTGAAACAACCGCCGGCGATGAATCTTATGAGCATAATCAGTATTATGATATTGAAACTACTGCGACTATTACCAATTCGATTGGACACACAATTGTGATTCACAAAGTGCAGGCAAAACAGAACGCATCCATCAGCGCATCAATGCTTGCATACGCATCAGATGGGAGCGTTGTAGGGAAATCGACTAATGATATAGTCCTGACAAAAGGTGAATCAAACTATATCCAGTTTTATTTCGATGGAGATATATCGAATGCAGATTTGCAGCCGCAGTATAAAGTAGAAAAAGACTCGTTTATGGCGGGAGATCGTGATGCTGTCGAAATGGTACAGTATGATCAGTCGGAAGATAATTTATATATTACATTCAAGCAGGTCAAGGATAATCTGGGGACATTCGCCAAATTCAAGCTTTTGTTCTATAAAGGTGATCAAATCGTTGATTCGGAAGATGGGTACTTTAGCGCCTATGCGGAGAATCTGAATGGCAATGGCTCAACCGATGTCGCTTCTATTTGGGCGTATGGTATAGATTATGATAAAATCGAATATATATTCGAGCCTTGAGCTTTGCTGCAAAGTGCCCGCCGGAATACCCCTCCGGCGGGCATTTTTATTCTGTCCCGAAAAAAATTGCAGAAACCCCCGCTTTCCCTCTTGCAAAAATCGGAAAAATAGTGTAAAATATAAGAGGCGGCGTGTGCCCTCAGGGGGTCAGTGCGCCGACTCCAAACAAATCCCAATCTGAAAGGATGTAATTGACATGGCTGGACTTAACAAGGTTTCGGTTGACGACATTCAGGCAAAGGGCAAGAAGATCCTTGTCCGCTGCGACTTCAATGTCCCGATGAAGGACGGCGAGATCACCAACGACAACCGCATCACTGCGGCGCTCCCGACCATCAAGAAGCTGCTCGCAGACGGCGGCAAGCTGGTGCTCTGCTCGCACCTCGGCAAGCCGAAGAACGGCCCGGAGGCAAAGTTCTCCCTCGCACCGGTCGCAAAGCGCCTCGCAGAGCTGCTGCCCGGCACAAAGGTCGTCTTTGCTGCTGACGATACCGTCGTCGGCGAGCACGCAAAGGCTGCTGTCGCTGCAATGCAGGACGGCGAGATCGTGCTCCTCGAGAACACCCGTTTCCGCGGCAATGAGGAGACCAAGGAAGCAGAGTATGACGGCTTCTCCAAGGAGCTCGCAGACCTCGTTGACGGTCAGGTGTTCGTGATGGATGCATTCGGCTCCTCTCACAGAGCACATGCTTCCACTGTCGGCGTTGCACGCTTCGTCAAGGAGACCGCAGTCGGCTATCTGATGCAGAAGGAGATCCAGTATCTCGGCAACGCAGTTGAGGATCCGCAGCGTCCGTTCGTTGCAATTCTCGGCGGCGCAAAGGTCGCAGACAAGCTGAACGTCATCTCCAACCTGCTCGAGAAGTGCGATACGCTCATCATCGGCGGCGGCATGGCATATACCTTCATCAAGGCACAGGGCGGCGAGATCGGTCAGTCCCTCGTGGATGAGGAGAAGATCGGCTACTGCAAGGAGATGCTCGCAAAGGCTGCTGAGCTCGGCAAGAAGATCCTGCTCCCGGTTGATACCGCTGTGGCGGCTTCCTTCCCGGATCCGATCGACGCTGAGATCGAGGTCGAGTTCGTTGAGGCGGGCAAGATCCCGGCTGACAAGATGGGTCTTGATATCGGCCCGAAGACTGCTGCACTCTTCGCTGAGGCTGCAAAGTCCGCAAAGACCGTTGTCTGGAACGGCCCGATGGGCGTCTTTGAGAACCCGACCCTGAAGAAGGGCACTGTCGCTGTCTGCGAGGCACTGGCTGCTGCTGATGCGACCACCATCATCGGCGGCGGCGACTCCGCAACGGCTGCGATCCAGCTTGGCTTTGCAGATAAGATGAGCCACATCTCCACCGGCGGCGGCGCTTCCCTTGAGTATCTTGAGGGCAAGGTGCTCCCGGGTGTCGCAGCAATCGCTGAGAAGTAAGATAACTGCATATCAGTATAGGCGGATTGCGCACCAATCCGCCTGTGCTGTATTTCTGACGCGAAAGGACAGATCACGATGCCGACACATGCACAGCTTCTGAAACAGTACGTCAGTTCGCTCTGGCGGGTCATGCTCCCGCTGCTCGGCGGACTGCTGGTCTGCACTGCGGCGCTCTGGGCAGCGTTCGGAAGACGTGCCTCTCTGCCCCTGCTTCTTGCAGGCGCGGCGGCAGTCTGGCTGATCCTGAATTTCCTGCTGTATACATGGGTCTTGCGGAAGCTCAAACGGGAAAAGCCGCTCTATGACCTGATGGCGGAGAAGGGCGTCTGCGATGAAGTGCTGCAAAAGCACCGCGAGATCTATCCGAACCCGGGAATCGAGGAGCAGCTTCGGTATATCGACATGCTGATCCTGCTGGAGCGCTACACGGAAGCGGAGACCCTGCTCCGTGCGATCGTGCCGAAGCAGGTGCAGCCGCCGCAGCAGCTCATCTTCTATAACTGCCGCATGCTTCTCTGCACCGAAACAGGCAGAGCGGCGGAGGCATATCAGATTCTTTCTGCCAACCGCACGATGCTGGACAGCTATGCAAAGCTGAACAGCCAGGCGGCAAGCGCCTATTATGCGACGGCATCACTTGTGTATGCACTGCACGGCGATGCGGATACTTCGGCGTATTACTGCGATCTTGTGAGAGCGCACGATTCCGACGGTAATGACGTCCTGCGGCTCATCGCGGAGATTGCGTGCGCTGAGCGGCTCTATGCGCTCCGGCAAACCGCAGAGGCGGATGCGCTGGCGGACAGCATCCGGGCAAAGATTGCGGCGGCGGATATGAAGGACTGGCAGCGTGACAGACTGCTGCATGCGGTCAGCAAGGCATCCCGCTATTCACAGACGGTATAACGGAGGCTCATGTATGAAAGAATGGTTCCTCAGCGTGCTCAATAAACTGATGCCGCCGGATACCCCGCGCATCATCAGGCAGTTTGCAAAGTGGACATTTATCTTCTTTGCATTCTTCGGCATCCTCGTTTCGTTCAAGCCGAGCTATCCGGTACAGATGTTCTCGATGTTCCTGATGTTTCTGTTCCTGGCGTGCGTGACATCGCTCTCTGTGGTGTTTGCGTTCCGCCTGCTGACGCTCCTGACCGGCAAGACGAATCTCATGAAGCTCGATCAGATGTATGAAAAGGACGGCTATTCGCCGGACATGGGCTTTATCTGCAAGCATTCCAATCCCTTCGGCTACGGCAGGGAGCGGATCATGGCGGCATACCTCTATATGATGTGCGAGGATTATCCCGTTGCAAGAGAGCAGTATGCGCAGGCGGACAACGATCAGCTTTCGGAGCGTCTGCTCGCGATGAAGCATGTCATCATGCTGCGGATTGCAGCACTGAGCGGCAATCTCGACCGCGCCGACCAGCTCTTCGTGCAGAACCGCCTGTGGCTGGACAGCATCTATATGCAGACTCCGCTGCTCACGGACAGATACCGCCCGTATCTTGACGATGCGCTTGTCTATTACATGCTGGCGGCGGTGCTTTCGCAGCGCGCCGGTGATTATGATGCGGTCGAGAGCTACCGGCTGCTTGTGCAGCAGCGGCTGCGCGATATGGAGGACACCCAGGCGCACCTGACAGAGGAAGCCTTTGCACTCAGCCTGCTCTATGCAGAGGGAAGGCTTGAGGAGGCAGATTCCTACGCAAAGCAGCTGGAGGGCGAGATCTCCACAGCGCATATGCTGCCGCAGGGCAAGCGCAGCGAGCTGCTGCGGATGCTTGGACAGGCACGCATCTACGCAGATTTTGCATCTACCACCGCAGCGGGCATTGATGTTTCCCGTGAGCGTCCGCTCCCCGCGGGCACGGATTTATCCGTTCCGCCGATCTCGAAGGAGCACGGCGAGCATCCCGATGATATGGCGTCGATCCCGTTTTTGTGATTTGCGAAAGGAGTGAGCGTTTATGCGCAAAATAAAAGGCAATGCCGTAATCGGCACTGTGATCGGTATGATCATCGTGATCGCACTGGCGGTCGGCAGCATTGCAGTGTTCACGATGAAGCTGCGCGCACATTTCGGCTGGGGCACGGCCGTTTCGGTGCTGGCAGGCATCGGCATCTACAGTGCGCTGGGCGGCATCGGTTTTGCAATCGGCAAAGCAGTCAGCGACGGAGATACCTTCACCGGCAACCTTCTGTTCAATATCTGCCCGGTCATCTGCGCGGTAATCGCGTGGTTTGCGCTGTAAAGCAAAAAAGGAAATCATCCGGCATCTGCCGGAAATATATATTCAAAGGAGTATTATCATGAATAAGGCAAAGAGAAAGGCGATCATCGCCGGCAACTGGAAAATGAACAACACCCGCCCCGAGGCAAAGGCACTGCTCGAGGCGATCAAGCCGCTCGTCGCAAATGCTGAGGGCAAGATCGAGGTCATCGCATGCGTGCCGTTCACCAATCTGGAGACTGCCGTGAACACGACCGCAGGCAGCAATGTCAAGATCGGCGCAGAGAATGTCCACTTCGAGGAGAAGGGCGCATTCACCGGCGAGATCTCCGCTCCGATGCTCACTGAGCTCGGCGTCGAGTATGTCGTCATCGGTCACTCCGAGCGCAGACAGTATTTCGGCGAGACCGACGAGACTGTCAACAAGCGCACGCTGGCTGCCCTGAAGGCAGGTCTGAAGCCGATCGTCTGCGTCGGCGAGCTGCTCTGGGAGCGTGAGTGCAATATCACCGAGGAAGTCATCGCAAGACAGATCAAGCTCGACCTCTGGAGCGTCACCGCGGAGCAGGTCAAGGATGTTGTCATCGCGTATGAGCCGGTCTGGGCAATCGGCACCGGCAAGGTCGCGACCGACGAGCAGGCACAGGAGGTCTGCGCATTCATCCGCGCACAGCTCGCAAAGCTCTACGGTCAGGATGTCGCAGACGCTGTCACGATCCAGTACGGCGGCTCGATGAACGCAAAGAACTGCGCAGGTCTGCTCGCACAGCCGGATATCGACGGCGGTCTGATCGGCGGCGCATCGCTGAAGGCTGAGGATTTCAACGTCATCGTGCAGGCAGCGGTCAACGGTTAATTGACAGGAACGGATGCGGAAATGCGGAGTCCTCTGCATTTCCGCTTCTGCGGTAAGGAAACAATGGACAAAACACATTCGATTCGTATATGGCTCACGGCGGGGCTGATTGCAAAGATCGCGCATACGGCGATCCTGTTCGGCATCTGGGCGCTTCAGGATCAGATCCTGCGCCTGTCCGGCAGCAGCGCATTTTCTGCCGCAGACCGCGTGGGCTTTCTGCCGATGCTGCTGATGCCGGCCGTTTCGCTCACTGTGTATGTGATCCTGTATTTCGCGATGAAGCAGCACCTCGATCAGAATGCCCCGCAGCAGAATGCCGGGCTGATGCTTCTGGCGGGTGTCGGCGCACCGATCGTGCTTTCGGCGCTTTCGTTGGTGTTCAATCTGGTGCAGAATATGTGGATCGCCCGCAGCGCAGGCACGATGATGTACGCGAAGATCAGCACCCTCAGCAGCTTCGGAAGCTGGTTTGGCGTGCTGAGCACCTTTGCGATGCTCGCGATGGCAGCGGCGGCAGGTATGATCTGGCAGAGGTCACGCGATGCAGCACAGTGAGAAGAAACAGCCCGTCTCCGTGAAAAAGCTCCTCCTCATTCTCATCGGGAGCGCGGCAGGGCTCGCGGTGCTGATCGCCGGCGGAACCTATGTCTATCTTCGCTGCGCTGAGGCGGGCAGAGACCGGGATGAGGCACTCCGCACAGAGCGTGCGCAGGGCGACGCGGCCCGATGGGTGCAGGAGAAATACGGCTTCACACCCGAGATCACGGACGTTGATTTGAAACGCGACGGCGCGCTGTTTGATTCCTACTACACCGGCACGGCGATCGTCTGGGCATCGGACGGGGACAATTCATTCCGCGTGCTGGTCGGCGAGGGTGACGAGCACACCGGCGACGATTACCAGCATCAGGAGATCGAGGATGCGCTGCTCGAAGAGGTTAATGGCATTCTGTCGGGCGGAAAGGTGCTGCGGTTTGAGTATGTCAACAAGGGCAACGACGGCAGCTTTGTCCGCAAGAAGTTCACCGGCGACAATCTCAAAAGTATTCTTCCGGAGCTGATGCAGCTCCATTTGAAGCTCGGCTATGTGAACACAGAATTCGCCAATGCGCCGGATTTCCCGATTCTGCGCGATTTCGAGATTTTCACGGAGATGTTTTCCTTCGACAGCGCGGCGCATCTGGCAGATGCACTGCAGACGGAGGTCTATTTCAGAGGCGAGGACTGGGCACCGATGCTGACCGGCGGCTTATATGTCCGCGCGGACGGCAGCGAGGCGTTTTCCTATGATGTCATGGACTGCGGCGATTTCAAGGTCATGTACAGCTATGAGCAGGAGGGCGCACCGCCGAAGGTCACGCTCGAGGATGGGGATGCAGTCATCCGCCGCTTCCGCGAACAGTATCCGAACACCGATCTCGCAACGGGCACCGCGCACGGCTGGAAGGTCGTCACGGGCGGGCAGGCGTTTTACCTCTATTATCCCGTTCACGGCGAAATTCCGACCATGCGCTATATCGACGCCGTGGTCGAGGCGGAAACCGCCGACGAAAGCACCTATTTCCAGCACTCGAATATGTATGCCCACGGCGACTACTATGTGTTGGAATGCAATTACATCCCCATTCACCGCATCGCGGTCATTGAATAACACCGCAAATACATAAAAAAGGAGAAAAAACAATGAGTAAAGCACCTGTTGCACTGCTGATCATGGATGGCTTCGGCATCAATCCGAGCGACTACGGCAATGCCATCCGTGCCGCGAAGACCCCGAATCTCGACGGCTACTTCGCAAAATATCCGAACACCACCATCGGCGCATCCGGTCTGGATGTCGGTCTGCCAGACGGTCAGATGGGCAATTCCGAGGTCGGTCACACCAATATCGGCGCCGGCAGAATCGTCTATCAGCAGCTTGTCAAGATCACAAAGTCCATTCAGGACGGCGATTTCTTTGAGAACAAGGCGCTCGTCGCCGCGATGGAGAACGCAAAGACAAAGGGCACAGCCCTGCACCTGATGGGTCTTGTCTCCCCCGGCGGCGTTCACAGCCACCAGGAGCATCTCTACGGTCTCGTGGAGATGGCAAAGCGCTTCGGGCTTGAGAAGGTCTATGTCCACGCTTATCTTGACGGCAGAGATGTGCCGCCTTCCTCCGCTGCGGAATATGTTGCGGAGGCAGCCGCGAAGCTCCGCGAGATCGGCGTCGGCAAGATCGCGACCGTCATGGGCAGATACTACGCAATGGACCGCGACAACGCATGGGACCGTGTCGAGAAGGCATATGCCGCGCTGACCTACGGCGAGGGCATCGCAGAGACCGACCCGGTGCAGGCGATTCAGAATTCCTACGCAAACGGCGTCACCGATGAGTTCATGCTCCCGGCAGTGATCGAGGGCGGCGCAGTGATCGCAGAGAATGACAGCGTCGTGTTCTTCAACTTCCGCCCCGACCGTGCGCGCCAGCTCACCCGTGCATTCGTTGATCCGGAGTTCAAGGGCTTCGAGCGCAAGAAGGGCTATTTCCCGGTGCATTTCGTCTGCATGGCACAGTATGACGCGACCATGCCGAATGTCTCCGTCGCATTCCCGCCCGAGGAGCTCTCGATGACGATGGGCGAGTATCTCGCAAAGTGCGGCAAGACACAGCTCCGCATTGCCGAGACGCAGAAATATGCACATGTCACCTTCTTCTTCAACGGCGGCGAGGAGCGGCAGTTTGAGGGCGAGGACAGAATCCTCATCAAGTCCCCGGATGTTGCGACCTTCGATATGAAGCCGGAGATGAGTGCCTACGAGGTCACCGAGGCAGTGCTGAAGGAGATTGCAGCAGATAAGTTCGATGCGATCATCCTGAACTTCGCAAACTGCGACATGGTCGGTCACACGGGCGTGTTTGACGCAGCCGTGGCAGCGGTCGAGGCGGTCGATGACTGCATCGGTCAGGTCACGGAGGCAGTGCTCGCAAAGGGCGGCAAGGTCATCATCACAGCAGACCACGGCAACGCCGACAAGATGCTGGAGGATGACGGCACACCGTTCACGGCGCACACAACCTTCCCGGTGCCGTTCATCGTGCTCGGCGAGGGCGATGTGAAGCTGCGTGAGACGGGCGGTGTTCTGGCGGACATTGCGCCGACCATGCTGCAAATGATGGGTCTGCCGCAGCCGGCTGAGATGACCGGCAAGTCGATGATTGTCGGCTGAGATTCTTTCTGAGAAATGTGAGAGCCCCGGCGCGGAGCCCGCGCAGGCGTTATTCTCAAGCCGACTGACTATTCCGCGCTCGACTGCATTACCATGACGCCGCTGTTCGCGGCTTTTGGACACGCCTGCATTACTCCCTATAAAAATAAAGGGGTCCGGGGGCCGCTGCCCCCGGCGGGGCTTGGGGCGGAGCCCCATTATAAATCATCGCGCCAGCGATACCTTTTTTTACAAGCTGAGAGCCCCGGTGCATCTGCTGCACCGGGGCTCTTGTCGTATCAGTTATTCTTCGGACTCGCCGCTCCTGACGCTTGCGACAACCTCATCGAGGAGGTTCGAGGGAAGCGGCTCATAGCGCAGGAAGTCGAATGTGAATTCGCCCATGCCCTTTGCAACCTGGCGCAGATACATCGTGAAGTCGTGCATCTCACGCATCGGCACCTCAGCCTGAATCGTGGTCATGCCGTCACCGGCGGGCTCCATGCCGAGCACCTTGCCGCGGCGCTTGTTCAGATCGCCCATGATGTCGCCGGTCTTGTCGTCCGGGATCGTGACAGCCAGCGAGCCGATCGGCTCAAGCATGATCGGATTTGCCTGCTTCATGCCTTCCTTGAACGCGAGCGATGCCGCGATCTTGAACGCCATTTCAGAGGAATCGACCGGGTGATAGGAACCGTCCAGCAGCGTTGCCTTGATGCCGACGACCGGGCAGCCGGCCAGCACGCCGCGCTCGACGCTCTCCTGCAAGCCCTTCTCGATGGCCGGGAAGAAGTTCTTCGGGACAGAGCCGCCGAAGATCTTTTCCTCGAAGACCAGCGTCTCGCTGTCACACGGCTCGAACTCGATCCACACATCACCGAACTGACCGTGACCGCCGGACTGCTTCTTGTGTCTGCCCTGCACCTTGTCGGTCTTCTTGCGGATGGTCTCCTTGTATGCGATGCGCGGCTCAGAGAGCTCGATATCGACATTGAACTTGGACTTCAGCTTTGCCTTGACGACATCCAGATGCTGATCGCCGAGACCCGCGAGGATGCGCTCCTTCGTGGTGGTATCGAGATCATAGGAGAGGCACTGATCCTCTTCCAGCAGCTTCTGGAGGCTGGTGCCGATCTTGGACTCATCGCCCTGTGCGGTCGCCTTGACAGCCATGCGGAAGGTCGGGTTCGGATACTTGACCGGCGCGAACTTCACGACATTGCCTGCTGCACAGAGGGTATCACCGGTGGTCGCGTTCAGCTTGGTCGCGATGATGATATCGCCCGCGGAAGCCGAGCCGACTTCGATTTGCTTCTTGCCGAGCAGCGTGAAGATCTTGCCGACATGCTCTGCTGCGCCGGTTGCCGCGTTGACGAGATCGGTGTCAGGCTTCAGCACACCGCTGATGACCTTGATGAAGCTGATCTTGCCGAACGGATCGGCGACGGTGCGGAAGACGAATGCGGAGAGCGGTGCAGCCGGATCGACCGTGACGTCGATCTCCTTGCCGGCGCCGTCAGTCGCCTTGAGTGCAGCCGCAGTGGTCGGGTCAGGCATGTATTTCAGGAAGTCGAGCAGCAGGTCACAGCCTGCGGGATTCGTGCAGGAAACGGTGAACACCGGGTAGGCGGAGCCGTTGCGCATTGCCTCATGGATGCCGTGGGAGATTTCCTCCTGCGTGAAGGGCTCCTCCGCAAAGAACTTTTCCATCAGTTCATCGGAGGTCTCTGCAACTGCCTCGGAGAGACCGGAGAGCAGATCGTCTGCGGTGATGCCTTCCTTATCGTTGAGGACGATGCCCTGCGCGTCAGCCGCGACGGAAACGCCCTTCTTGTCATATGTATAGGACTTCATTCTGCTGAGGTGGACGAGCGACTTGAACTGTCCGCCTGCGATTTCCGGCACGATGACCGGGCAGACCTTTGCGCCGAATTCCTCCTTGAGGGAGTTCAGCACGGAATAGAAATCCTGGTTCGGATCGTCGATCTTGGTGATGACGAAGAGAATATGCTTGCCGAGCTTCTGCGCGGCCTTGAATGCCTTTTTGGTGCCGACATGCACACCGGACTTTGCGGAGACGGTGATGATGACGGTATCACCTGCATACATGCCCTCATTGGTTGCTGCTGCGAAGTCGAACAGACCCGGGGTATCGAGCAGGTTGATATGGAAATCACTGTAATCGAAAGATGCCAGCGAAAGGTTGATTGAGAACTTACGCTTGATTTCCTCGGGGTCATAGTCGCAGACGGTGTTGCCGTCGGCGGATTTGCCCATGCGGTCGAGGACGCCTGCGCGGTAGAGCAGAGCTTCTGCCAGTGCAGTCTTGCCGCTGCCGCTGTTGCCTGCGATCACGATGTTTTTGATCTTGGACGTGTCATAGCTTTTCATATATGCTTATCTCCTATCTGCCGCGCTATCATGTGCACAGACCGATACCGGATTTCGGGAGCGGGGCTGAGAACCCGCTCTGCACATGCCCCTGCGCGAAACGATACATCTATTATACCATATGTTAAAAAACCTTTCAAGTATCCAATTCATTTTCTACATAACGCTGAATTTTAAGGCGCTGATTTGTGCAATTTAACAATTACAGAACTGCGCTCTTTTTCGCTGCTTTCAGATTCATTTTATCTTTCCGCGTTATACTATATAACAGAAAGCAGACCGCCGGAATGTATACGGAACGAAAGAGTGAGCACGATGGAGACAAGGATTTTGATTGCAGAATCGAATGAAGCGCTGGCAGAGGCGCTGCGGGCACGCATGGAAGCAGACGGCTTCACCGTGACGGCTGCGGAGAACGGGACGGATGCCCTGCGCCTGCTCGATGTCCCGCGCTTTGATGCAGTGCTGCTTGACCGTGCGCTGCCGGATATGGACGGGATATCCGTCCTGCGGGAGATGCGGACACGCGCACTGGACACGCCGGTGATGCTGCTCAGCACGCGTACATCGGTCGCTGAGCGTGTGCGCGGGCTCGACAGCGGCGCGGACGATTATCTGATCAAGCCGTTTCATATGGATGAGTGCATGGCGCGGGTGCGGCGGCTGGTGCGCTGCTGCCGGCGGCATGCGGAGATCCCGGGCGGCAGCTCCGGCAGCGGTCGGTACTGCATCGCCGATCTGACGGTTGATACTGTGCATCATGTCGCGACACGGGGCGGCAGACGGCTGGGGCTCTCGGCGAAGGAATGCGCGATTCTGGAGTATCTGGCGCAGTACCCGGATGCCGCGGTATCGGCAGAGCGGATCGAGGCGACGGTCTCCGGCGGGCAGGATGTGTCGGCGGCGGTGATTCCGGTGTATATCCACTATCTGCGCCGGAAGGTTGATGCGGGATTTGCAGTGAAGCTGCTGCATACCGTGCGCGGCGGGGGATATATGCTCTCGGCAGCGCCGCCGCGCCGGAAAGCAAAGGCGTTTGCGGGCGGGCGCTTGCAGATCGCGTGAGACTGCCCGGCCGGCAGCGCAAACTTTCACCCTCCTTTTGCTGCGATTTCGTAAAATCGTTAATTTTGCACAAAATCGGAGCGCAATATTCTACTAAAAACGACTTGAAACTTCCAAAAAAATGCGGTATAATGATAAGAAGGATAATTATCGGAAGAAATCTATGTGTAAAATAACAGAAACCGCCGGGCGTGCGAACGGTTCGCTGCCCGAAGGAGGAGGAGACCATGACTATGCCGCAGCAGGGTGCCCCGCAGGTGCCCAATCCGCTCGACAGCCGCATCATCCGCACGCCGAGCGCAGTTGCCAAGCGCACATTTTTCTATGTGCAGGAATGCGGCCACCTCAAGGCGAGCGCCGCGCATCATACCAGCCGCCGCAATTTGCAGTCATTCCTGTTCGCCGTTGTGCTCGACGGACGCGGTATGCTCCGTTTCCAGGATCAGACCTACCGGCTCTCTGCCGGTGACTGCTTCTTCATCGACTGCCGCGCACAGCATTCCTATGAG
Source organism: Oscillospiraceae bacterium (assembly GCA_016291435.1). Lineage (GTDB taxonomy): Bacteria > Bacillota > Clostridia > Oscillospirales > Ruminococcaceae > Firm-04. The sequence goes on along the minus strand of JAEEXH010000026.1, from coordinate 8,917 downwards.
AGCGACCCCGAACAGCCCTGGGAGCTGCTCTGGGTGCATTTCGACGGCTGCACGACCGCGGAATATTACAAGCTGTTCAGCGCAGGGCAGCAGGCGGTCTTTCATCCTGTCACAACGGCGAAATTCTCGTCGCTCGTGCAGGAGATCATGCGCCTGAATGCCGAGTCCTACGCGGACACTGAGGTGCTGACCTCCGGCCTGCTCGCCAATCTCCTGACCATGCTGCTGACCGTCAACAGCGTCGCCGAGGAGACCGACACCGCCTTGCAGGCGAAGCTCAAGACCGTGCTGGCGTACATCGACGCGAATTTCACCGAGGAGCTGCGCCTGGACGAGCTTGCCCGCCGCTTCGACATCAGCAAGTATTATCTCACACGCGAATTCAAGCGCGCATACGGCGAAACCATCTTCCAGCATATCATCGGGCTCCGCATCAATTACGCAAAGCGCCTGCTGCGCTTCACGGACAAGTCCGTGGAGGAGATTGCAGCGCTCTGCGGCTTCAATGATCAGAGCTACTTTTCCAAGCAGTTCAAGAAGGCGGAGAATGTGACATGTCTCGCATTCCGCCGCAGATGGCGCGACTGAGCGGTTTCCCCTCGCCGCCGTGCGCGGAGCGAAGGCGACGGGTGCCGTGCGGTTTCTTTTGATCGCAAAGATGCCCTTCTGCCGGAGTTCCGCCTGATCATCAATACCGTACCTGCACCGGTGCTCGATGCCGAACAGCTTATGTGCGTCCGTCAGGATGCGCTCCTGATTGATCTGGCTTCGGCGCCGGGCGGGGATGACTGCGAAGACAAAGGACGGTGCATTCGGATGACGGATCAGTTCTGGCGGATATTCGTGATCGGCGGCGTGATTCTCACAGCCGTTCTGGCACTTGTGACCTTTTTCGTGACACAGCCGAAGGACGACCTGCGTACGGAGCGCGTGCAGGTCGCCGCTGAGCCGGAGATGACTTCCGCTGGGACAACTGCGGGCACCGTGCTCCGCGAGGCAGTGACTGTCTCCCGCACACAGGAATCTTTCCTCGCAGAAACTACAACCGGGATCATAACAACAATGCCGGACACAGACCTCAACACCGCAGATCCTGCGGCGCTGATGCGTGTGTCCGGCATCGGTTCTGTATTGGCGGAGCGCATTGTCGGTTACCGCACTGCAATCGGCGGCTTTATACGGCGCAGTCAGCTTACGGAGATCGAAGGCATCGGCGAGGAGCTGGCGGCGCGCATCATGGAGGCGTTTCACATAGAGGGCGAGCTCCCGCCTGAGGTGCCTGCTGTCACCGCGCCGCCGCAGACCGCGGAGCCTGCTGATGAAACAACCGAAGCACCGGCGCCCGGTTGCTACGAGCTGAATCATGTGACCCGTGAGGAGCTGCTGACGATCCCCGGCATCGACGAAGAAAAGGCGGATGCCATCCTCAGTCTCCGGGAAGAGCTCGGTGGTTTTCTCTCGATCAACGAGCTCTGGATCATTGAGTCACTCTCCGGCGATTACATCGTGCATGAGCTGACGGACTATTTATATGTAGAGAACGACACAGCCCGCTGATTACTGCATGCGGCTTTCGGCGGCGGGGTAGAAATCCTCGCCCTCGATCTTTCCGCGCTGCCAGGCGTGCTGCCGCGACGGGCGCAGCGCACATGCACCGACCGGCAGATCGGAGAGCAGATGCAGCGAAGGATCCATCTCGCAGAGCTCGCCGACCGTAATGACCACGGCGTCCTCATCGGTGTGATTCTCGCAGCCGCAGATGAACTCCCAGGCGTTGTCATTGAAATGGTGACAGACGGTCGTGATGTCGGCACCGTCAAGCACATGCAGGCAGGTGAGCACCAGTGTATCGGGGCGCTTCGAGAAAGGATAGTATGCCATAGCGTTTACCTCGTTCCATTTTATATAGTATAAGACGGCTGTACTTCATATCTATATCATACAGCATTCCCCGGAAAAAAGCAAGTCCTGTCTGCGAATGTGAAAAATATGCGAAAAATGCACGATCTCGTATAAGGCTGCTGCGGGAAATAAAAACCGCGGCAGTGCTGAAAAAACGGATTCGGGAACATAAAACGCCATTTTGTAATGATTCGGAGACAAATTGTAACCGAATTGTAACAGTTTGATGCCGATTTCGCGGAAACTGTGCAAAGAAATCATCATGCTGTCGAAAATATATAAACCAAGTTGCCTGAATTCGTTATTTCCTACAAATAAAGTGACGAAATAGTGATTGGGATTGACTTTTGCGCGGATTTCGTGTATATTTACAGTATGAAAACATAGACCGAAGTGCGCGTACTGACCGGAAGCCTGACACCGGGATGCACGCAATCGGCGGTTTGTGTTCATAAAGGAAGCGATACACGCTCCCGGCTGCGGAAATCGCAGCGAAATTCAGCGCCCGTCAGCTTGCGGGCAAAATTTCCGGCTGCGACGCAGCAAAATTTCTTCGCAGCAAAATGAAGGAGGAAACTTACAATGAACAAGCTTAAGAAGTCCCTGGCACTGGTCGCTGTTCTGGCGATCGCGTCGTCCGCACTTGTTGCTTGCGGCGGCAATTCTTCCAGCACTGCTGATACTTCCAGCAAGGCTGAGTCCAGCGCAGAGGAGTCTAAGGACGAGTCCAGCGCAGAGGAGTCCAAGGATGAGTCCAGCGAAGGCAGCGCAGCTGCTGAGCTGACCAACGAGGATCCGACCCTTTCCGTCCTGTCTTGGACCGACAACGACCTGAAGAACATGTTTGCAGTTCTGTTCCAGGAGAACAGCGACTACAATGCAGACAATGTCAAGTGGGTCCAGGTTGGTACCGGTGGTGAGGAAGCTCGCGATCAGTATGTCAACTACTTCAACGGCGGCGAGGACTGCGACCTGTTCTGCCTCGAGGCAGACTGGATCCTCGACTACATCGAGAAGGACGAGTACACCGCTCCGCTGACCGACCTCGGTTTCACCAAGGAAGATCTGTCTCACGGTTATGGCTACGTCACCGCAATCGGCACTGACTCCAAGGGCAACATCAAGGGTTCCTCTTGGCAGGCAACTCCGGGCGGCTATGTTTACAGAACCGACCTCGCTGAGGAGTACCTCGGTGCAAAGACCCCGGCTGAGATGCAGGAGTTCGTTAAGGACTGGGATACCTTCACTGCAACTGCTAAGAAGCTGCAGGATGACGGTCACAAGATCGCTATGGCTGATACCCTCGGCGGTATGTGGCAGGTCGCTCAGTACAACAAGGGCGCAGCATGGGTCAAGGACGACAAGCTCGTTGTTGATGACTACTGCACCAAGTACCTCGAGCGCGCAAAGGAGTACTATGACAAAGGCTACGTGACCCAGGAGGCACAGTGGTCCGGCGGTTGGAACGCAATCATGCAGGATGATTCCACCATGGGTGCATTCCTCTGCACATGGTGCTTCGGTAAGAACGGCACCCTGAGCGGCATGGAGGGCAACTCCGAGACTCCGGATGACGCAACTGAGTGGGTTACCGATGGTCCTACCGGCGGTAAGTTCAACATCACTGAAGGTCCGGAAGGCTGGGCATGGGGCGGCACATGGCTTGCTCTGTCCACCAAGTGCAACACCAAGAAGTCTGCACATGACTTCGTTGAGTTCTTCACTGTCAATGCTGACACCATGAAGAAGTATGCTCTGTATGCTTCTGAGTTCGTGAACAACAAGGACACCATGAAGGCAATCATCGACGAGGGCTCCAACAAGAACGCATACCTCGGCGGCCAGGATCAGTTCGCTGTCCTGTTCAACCAGGCTGATAAGATCGACATGAGCTTCGTCACCCAGTATGACTCCGTCATCAAGGGTAAGTTCAACGATGCAGTCGGCGACTATGTTGCGGGCACCTACGCAACCACCGATGAGGCTATCACCGGCTTCAAGGCTGCTGTCCAGGCTGACCTTCCGAACATCACTGTCGAGTAATTCGACGCACCATTTCCGCAAATCCCGCAAGGGATAAACGGCAAATAAACAAGATAACCGAATATAAACCTATTGGGCTTGCCCCAATAGGTTTATATTCTCATTTTGAGTTGTGATTTTCACTAATTTCTTCTTGAAAGGGTGTGCTGAATGGCTACCTCTGCACAAAGTCGGATCAAATCCGTCAGTTATGCGAAGTACGGATACATCTTTGTAGCACCGTTCTTTATCGTATACTTCATCTTCATGCTGTACCCGCTCCTGACGACATTCTCGCTTTCTGTTCACGGTAACGGTACCGTAGCCGGTGCATCGAACGGCGATTTTGTCGGTCTCGCAAACTTCCAGGAGATCCTGTTCGGCACGACGAAGAACCATACGGACTTTATCCGCGATTTCAAATCGACGATTATTATCTGGGTCGGAAACTTCATTCCGCAGCTCGCACTCTCGCTCCTGCTTGCAGTGTGGTTCACAGATATGCGCATTAAAATGCCCGGCAAGGGCTTCTTCAAGGTCGTCATGTATATGCCGAACATCATCACCGCTGCTTCCGTTGCAGGTCTGTTCATGACGCTCGTCGGCGCTTCCAAGTATTCCGTCGCGAACGTCCTGTTCGACAACAGCATCAAGTGGCTCCAGACCGGCTCCGATATGCCGGCGAAATGCGTGGTTATGTTCATCCAGGTCTGGATGTGGTTCGGTAATACGATGATCATGCTGATGTCCGGTATCCAGGGCATCAACGAGTCCCTCTTTGAAGCTGCTGAAATCGACGGCGCAAGCTCCAGCCAGACCTTCTGGCGGATCACGCTGCCGCTGCTGAAGACGATCATGGTCTACACGCTGCTGACCTCTATGATCGGCGGTCTCCAGATGTTCGATATTCCGTACATGCTGACCGATAACAGCACCAGACAGCTCACAAACCTTGAAACCGTCGCAATCTTTATCTATAACAAGTTCCATGCCGGTACTGAGGCATCGAGACTGTACGGTATTTCGGCGGCTGCATCTGTGCTCCTGTTCATCGTGACTGCGATCCTCGGCGCTCTGGTCTTCTATGTCCAGCGCGATAAGGATGCAATCGAGAAGAACAGAAAGCGCAAGCAGATGATCAAGGATGCAAAACGCAAGGCGAAGGGAGGCGGATTCAGCATATGAGCAAGGTAACTTATGATACCGACAAAGGCGGTTACCAGGGTAAGCTCCTTCTGAAGTCCATTCTGGTTTACATCGTTCTGATTATTCTGACGCTGATCTGCCTTGTCCCGATCTATCTGCTGTTCGTGCAGGCGACCAGAACTTCCTCTGAGGCGGTCCTCGGCTTCTCGCTTGTCCCGAGCAACAACATGATTGCAAACTTCCAGAAGCTCGGCAAAGCGTATACGAAGTATCACGGTCTCATCGGTGTGCGCAACTCTCTGATCATCGCGCTCTCCTGCGCGGGTCTGACCGTTTTCTTCTCCGGCATGACGGCATACGGCCTCGTGGTCTATGACTTCAAGCTGAAGGGACCGATGTTTGTGTTCATCCTCGCAGTCATGATGGTTCCGACGCAGGTTACCTCCGTCGGCTTCATGAGAATGCTGACGAACATGAATCTGACCGACTCCTACATCCCGCTGATCATTCCGTCCATTGCGGCGCCTGCGATTGTATTCTTCATGCGACAATACATGCTGTCATCGTTCCCGCTCGATATCATCGAGGCTGCACGAATCGACGGTTCCAACGAGTTCCGCACCTTCATCACCATCTCGATCCCGATGATGAAGCCGGCATTCGCTGTTCAGGCTATTTTCGCATTCATCCAGAAGTGGAATGATTACTATACGCAGTCTCTGGTTCTGATCTCGGGCAACAACAACCAGATGACAATGCCGATGATGGTTCAGTATGTTCTCATGACGAGAAACAATGCGGACTACGGTGCAAACGCACTCGCGGTCTTCATCTCCATCGTCCCGGTTGCACTCATCTACATCTTCCTCTCCAAGTTCATCATCGGCGGTGTCGCTGCCGGCGGTGTCAAGGAGTAATCGGCAAAACGAAATCGCACAGTACCGTTTGGTGCTGTGCGATTTTTTATGTGTAAGAGAACCCCCCGATTTGCGGTATCGGGGGATTGCTGTTTATTCAGTGACTTCATAGCCTTCATCTGTGATCGCCTGAATGAGCTCCGCACGGTGCGTGAGCGGGGCATTCAGATGAAGCACTGCTGTACCCTGCTCATGGCTCACATCCGCAGAATCAACCTCTGCGAGCGCCTCACAGCAGGCACGCACATGCGCTTCGCAGTGTTCACACATCATCCCGCTGATATGCAGCGTTTCGGTCAGCTCTGCGGGTGCTTCAGCGGTTACGAGGGGTTTTGCTGACGCGGGTCTGACTGCCTTGTCATGCCTCGGGTCGTGGATATTGACGAAATTCAGCCGGAGTGCATTTGTCACAACACAGAAGCTCGAAAGGCTCATCGCAGCGGCGCCGAACATCGGATGCAGCTCCCAGCCGAGCCATGCGGCAAATGCGCCTGCCGCGAGCGGGATGCCGATGCTGTTGTAGATGAACGCCCAGAAAAGGTTTTGCTTGATGCTGCGGAGGGTTGCACGGCTCAGACGGATCGCTGCTGCGGCGTCAGAGAGCGTGCTCTTCATGAGAACGACATCTGCCGCGTCGATCGCCACATCTGTGCCCGCGCCGATCGCAATGCCGATGTCTGCGCGGGTGAGGGCGGGCGCGTCATTGATGCCGTCGCCGATCATTACGACCTTGCCCTCCTTCTGTAATTCACGTATGACCGCATCCTTGCCGTCCGGGAGGACACCTGCGATCACGCGGTCAACACCCGCTTCTTTGCCGACGGCATTTGCTGTGCGTTCGTTGTCACCGGTGAGCATGACCACGCGGATACCCATATTCTGCATCTGCCGGATGGCTTCCGCGGAATCGGGCTTGATGCGGTCTGCGACAGCGATGATGCCGAGCAGCTTTCCGTCTTCCGCGAAGAAAAGCGGTGTCTTGCCTTCCTGCGCAAGACGGTCAGCGGTCTGCTCGGTCTCAGCGCTGATCTCTGTACGGGAACGCAGAAACCGCAGGCTGCCGCCGGTCAGCGTTTTGCCGGCAGCTTTGCCGGTGAGACCGTTGCCTGCGAGCGCGGCGAAATCCGTGACAGGCTCTGCGGTGATGTGCTTTTCCGACGCATAGCTGAGAATTGCCTTTGCAAGCGGATGCTCGCTTTTTTGTTCAAGCGAGAGCGCTGCACGAAGCAGGGCGTTCTCCTCGCAGCCGATCGGCAGAATGTCCGTGACAGCGGGTTCACCGCTTGTGATCGTGCCGGTCTTGTCGAGCGCCGCGATCTGCACCTTGCCGGCTTCCTCCAGTGAAGCCGCCGTCTTGAACAGGATTCCGTTTTTCGCACCGAGACCCGAGCCGACCATCACGGAAACCGGCGTTGCGAGACCGAGTGCGCAGGGGCAGCTTATGACAAGCACGGCGATGGCACGGGCAAGCGCATAGCCTGCGGTCTGCCCGGCGAGCAGCCAGATCACGAACGTCAGCAGCGCGATGCCGATGACTGCGGGCACGAAAATGCCGGAGACGCGGTCGGCGAGCTTTGCGATGGGCGCCTTGGTCGCTGAGGCCTCCTCGACCATGCGGATGATCTGTGAGAGGGCAGTGTCGCTGCCGACGCGGGTCGCACGGCAGCGCAGGAAGCCCGACTGATTGATTGTCGCAGCGGAAACAGGGTCGCCCGCTGTCTTGTCTGCGGGGATGCTCTCACCCGTCAGCACAGCTTCATTGACGGCGCTCTCACCCTCCAGCACCGTACCGTCCACAGGGATGCTCTCGCCCGGGCGCACGAGGAATATATCGCCCTGCATGACCTGTTCAGCGGGGATCGTCAGTTCTTTGCCGTTCCGCTCGACACAGGCGGTCTTCGGCGAGAGCTGCATGAGCTCTTTGAGCGCGGTGGTTGTTCTTCCCTTTGCGCGGGATTCCAGTAGCTTGCCGACGGTGATGAGCGTGACGATCATCGCAGCGGATTCAAAATAGAAGCGCATCATGTCGGCTTCGACTGCGGCTGTATCGCCGTCTGCGGCGGCGCGTGTCATGTGAAAGAGTACATAGACGCTCCAGAGAAATGACACGCCCGAGCCCATCGCGACGAGTGTGTCCATATTCGGAGCGCGGTGCAGAACGCCGCGAAAGCCGCTGACAAAGAATTTCTGATTGATGACCATGACGGCGGCGGCAAGCAGAAGCTGCGCGAGCCCCATGGCGATGTGATTGCCCCCGAAAAATGCAGGGAGCGGGGCGTCGAACATCATGTGCCCCATCGAGAGATACATGAGCGGCAGAAGCAGCAGGACGGACGCGATGAGCCTTCGCCGGAGCGCGGGCGTTTCGCGGTCTGCGAGGGCGTCTGCATCGGGGGCGGGGGATGCGGCAGCGGCAGCGGCAGCATCTTTGAGCGCAGCGCCGTATCCGGCATCGGTGACAGCGGCGATGACCGCTTCCGGGGATGCGCTGCCCTCGACGCCCATTGAGTTTGTCAGCAGGCTGACAGAGCAGGCCGTCACGCCCTCCACGGCGGAGACCGCCTTTTCAACGCGCGCGCTGCATGCGGCGCAGCTCATCCCGGTGACATTGTATTGGATCAATCGGATTCTCCTTTCTGAACTGATAGCGCAGTAAATCATTATTTGCACGGAGCCCGTGCAGGCGTTTTGCCGTCCGGGCAACTGACAGAGAGTGCTCAGCAGCTTAGTATGACGCTGCTGCTCGCAGCTTTTGAATGCACCGGCACCGCTGACAGAACACTGACTGCAACAGGCGCGAACAGCGCCGTCACTGCCAGTTTTTCACGAAGCGGGGGTGACAACCCAAGGGGAAAGGGGGAGATTCGCTCCACTCACAACCCCCTTCCCCCTTAGGTTTTCGCCCCCGAGCCCCCGCTTTCCTGATCCCC
>JAEEXH010000107.1 GCA_016291435.1 Oscillospiraceae bacterium | reverse complement strand
CGGCAGGGGTGAATCGAGCAAAACGAGCCAGTGGATCATTTTGCCGAGAGGGGGAGCCTGCGATAGAGGCTCCCCCTAGGCGAATCGCCCTGCGATTCGCGATCTCTGGACTTTAGCGACAGACTGAAGGGAGCTCCCGACACGGGGCTCCCCTTTTGTTATTCCGCCTTCACCCAGTTGCCGTCCTCACGGACATAAAGCACATTGCCGTCTGCGTCATATGCCTTGCCGTGTACGAACGCATCATTCTCCGGGAGCTGGTTATTGCTGTACGGCAGTGCCTTGTAATTGCTGCAATCGGCGACCGCGGCGCCGTTCACCGGCTCCATCGTCCATGTCTCCCCGCCTGCGGTCAGCTCGACTGTTTTCACAGCGCTGTCGGTCGTGTAGCAGAATCCCCAGAGCGGCCAAGGAAAGTTCGCATTCGCACAGCCGAAGACATCGGCATAAAGCGGTTCTGAATCCTCGCTTTCCAGATAGATGTCCACGCTGGTATGATTCGCCCAGAGCCCGAAGGTATAGGGCTCCTTGCGGTCGGTTTCGCAGAAGTGGATCACCAGCGGTTTGCCGGAAGCATCCCGCTCGAGCGCCGCAGTGAGAGCGAATTTCCGGTCTTCTGTTTTGACCGTGCAGAGCGGCTCGACCGTATTGGAGGGATCATGCCACGGCTCAATATCATTCAGATAGCCGCGGTTTCTCTCCGCGATCTCAGCCTTCACCGCCGATTCGGGTGTCAGACGGCAGCCGTCCCACCAGAGGAAGGTATACCATCCGGCTGCCGCAAGCAGCAGCACCCCGCAGACGATCAGCAGCGCACGGGATCTGCGCCGCCGGCGCACCCGTTTTGCCGCTGCGGTGTAGCGCACGGTCTCGGGATCGGGCACTGCATTCTCTGCGTTCTCCTGAAATGCCGTGATCTCCGGCTGCATCTCCCGCCAGACTGCGGCACATTCCGCACATTCCGCGACATGCGCCATGACCGCCGCGCGGCTCTCCTCCGATGCAGCCCCGTCCGCGACGAGCGGCATCAGATCCTGTATCATGTTATGCTCATATTTCATAGCCATACTCCTCTCTGAGCTGCCTGCGTATTTTCTCCTTTGCGCGGTGGAAGATCACCGCAGCCGTGTTCGGGCGCAGATGCAGGAGCACCGCGATCTCGTCATAGGAAAGCTCCGAAAGCAGACGGTATTCCGCCACGGTGCGCATCGGCTCCTCAAGCGTCCGCATCACCGCCCGCACAGCCCGCAGCATCTCCCGCCGCTCGCAGTCCGCTTCCATGTCGCCGGGTGCGGGGAGCTCCGTCTCCGCAAGATCTGCGTGCTGCGCCTTTGTCTCGCGCTTCACATGCTGCACATAGACATTGTGCGCGATCTGACAGAGCCATGTCTTCATTTTGCACGCCCCGCGGAATTTCTCAAACCCGAGAAATGCCTGAAAGAAGGTCTCCTGCGTGAGCTCCTCTGCTTCTGCGCGGTCAAAGCCGCAGAGCCGCAGCAGAAACCGGTATACATCCGCACTGTATGTCCGGTACATTTCTTCGAACGGATCCATGTGCAGCACCTCCTTTCCTGCGCTTCTGTATAGTGAGTGTCAGTTGCGCGAAAAATATGACAGAAACATTATATTATTTTTCCGAAGAAAAAGCAAGCAGCCCCCAGATCGGCTCCGGGGGCTGTCACTGCTTATTTGAAATAATCCGCGAAATCCGCAAGCTGTTCTGCATCCCGGCAGGGCGCATCTGCGGGGATCTGCATGAGACCGAGCTTTCCGAGATCGCGGAGTGCTGGGGCGATCATAAAGCCGTATTGCGCCTGCAATTTGCTGACGCTTTCGGCGGTGAGAGCATCGCCCTCTGCCTTGACAGCAGATGGCAATACATTATACCAGCACGGTCAGGACAAGTGTGAAGGACATAATTTGCCATCAAGGATCCGCTTACACAATTTCATTATAGCACAGAGCCGCCAAAATAGCAAGCGTATTATCGCACAAAAAGCCCTCCCGTTTGTTATGTGCCTCCGCCCCTTTGCCTAAATTCTCCGTCCAAAGTGCGCAGCAGAAGCAGGAAAGCGAAATCTCTCCCCGAATCGCAAATTTCCCTGTATTGGGGTCTTGCATTTTGCAGCGATTTATGCTATAATAAAACAGTATGGATTCCAATTCTTCCTAACATACGAAAGGACGCGTACAGATCATATGGAACAGAACGGAACGAAAGCAAAAGAACGCCTTGCGCTCCTGTTTGACGGCGGCACTTACACCGAGCTGGATGCACTGCGCACCGAAAAGGACGCACCGGCTGCGGTTGTCTGCGCACACGGCTATGTCGAAGGACAGCCTGTCTGCGCATTTGCACAGTCGCCCGATGTCAGCAGCGGCGTGATGGGCAGCAGCACTGCCGGCAAGATCAAGCGGCTCTATAACCTCGCCGCAAAAACCGGCGCGCCGATCATCGGCATCTATGACTCGGAGGGTGTCTATGTGGACGGCACGGCAGATTCCCTCTCCGCTTACGGCAAGCTCATTGCCTGCGCGGCAAAGCTCTCCGGCGTTGTCCCGCAGATCTCCGTGATCGCGGGCGTCTGCGCGGGCAGTGCGGCGCTGATGGCAGCTTCCGCTGACTTTGTCATCGCGGCAGAGAACGCGGAGCTCTACCTCACCCCGCCCTTCGGCACCGATGCAGGCAAGCCGGCGACCGCTGCGAAGGCAGGCGTCGTCGCGGCAGTCGCGGCAGATGACGCAGCAGCGATGGCAGAGGCAAAGGCGATCCTCAGAATGCTCCCTGCGAACAATCTCGCAGGTGCACCGATCGCAGAATACGCAGAGCCTGACGCATTCTCGAAGGATGCGCTCATCGCCGGCATCGCAGACGCAGATTCCGCCGTCACCGTCTATGACGCATACGGCGACAGCGTCGAGACCGCGCTCGCAAGTGTCCGCGGCATGACCGTCGGCATCATCACCACTGCAAAGAGCGGCAGCCCCATCACGGCAGACGATGCCGCAAAGATGGCGCGCTTCGTCCGCACCTGCGACGCATTCTCGATCCCGGTCATCACAGCCGTCGATACCTGCGGCTTCTCCGATGACACCGATGCGGCAAAGGCAGGCTCCCTCCGCGCAATGGCTTCGCTCTGCGGCGCCTATGCGGAAGCAACTACCGTCAAGATCGCGCTGATCACCGGCGAGGCATGCGGCGCAGCATTCTCCGCCATTGCAGGCAGAGGCGCAGGCAGCGACTATGTCATCGCATGGGACGATGCGGCAATCGCACCGCTGAGACCCGAGGGCGCTGTGGAGTTCCTCTGGCACGACAAGCTCAAGGGCGCAGCCGATGTCAGTGCAAAGCGCGCAGAGCTCGCAAAGGAATATAAGGCAACGCTCGCCTCTGCACAGAAGGCAGCCGAGCTCGGCGTCATCGACAGCGTGATCGCAGCGGCAGACACCCGAAAGGCTGTCATTGAGGCGCTTGATCTGCTCGAGGGCAAGCGTGTCACCAATCTCCCGAAGAAGCACAGCAATATCCCGTTCTGATCTTAATAAACGGCAGGAATGGCGGTCAGTCATTATTATAGATGTTTAGATGTTTGATTTCAGGAGGATAAGACTATGAAACAGTATAAGGCAGTTGCAGGTCCGAAGAGCGTCAGCGTCGCAAAAGGCGATACGCAGGCAGCTTTCAACATGTTCGCAGATATGATCAATCAGCAGGCTTCGCAGGGGTGGAATTATCACTCTATGGAGACCATCACCGTGACTGAGAATCCCGGCTGCTTCAAGGCTCCGATCCCGGTCAACTACTACATGCTGATCTTCGAGCGCGATGTCTGAGGCACCGTCAATCCTATTCGATGAAACAACACCGCTAACGCCGGACATGCTCGGCGCCATGCTCTTCGCGGACGATCCGACCGATCCCCGCAGCAAGTCGTATGCGCGCCGGCTTGACCGACCGGCAATCCACTGGGGCAAGCTGACGGCTGCCATTCTTGTGCCGACAGCAACCTGCCTGCTTCTGCGGGAACTACTGCGGAGCAAAGGCTCTGCCGCCCGAAACGGGATCCCGCTCGCAGGTGCATTTCTCTGGTGTTTTGTCCGCCGCACGGAGATCGCTCTGACAGCTGTGCGGCTCTATCAGCGGTTTGCGCCGGATTCCGTTCGGAAGCGGTGCAGATTCGAGCCTTCCTGCTCGGAATATATGATCCTTGCCATTGAAAAATACGGCTTTTTTACCGGCATCCGCAAGGGAATCGACAGACTTCGCCGATGCGGTCCCGGAAACGGCGGCTTCGATGCGCCGTAACATCTCAGTATGAAAATGCGATTCTAGGAGGCTTATCATGAGTACAAAGCAATTCCGCGTCACAGTGAACAGCAAGCAGTATGACGTCGTCGTCGAGGAGCTCGGCGCAGGCGCAGCACCGGCAGCAGCGGCTCCCGCAGCAGCACCCGCACCGGCGGCAGCTCCCGCAGCAGCTCCGGCTCCGGCAGCAGCAGCACCCGCAGCGTCCGCAGCAGACGGCACCCCCGTCTCCGCACCGATGCCCGGCACCATCCTCGATGTGAAGTGCGCTGCCGGCGATACCGTCACCAAGGGTCAGGTGCTCTTCATCCTTGAGGCAATGAAGATGGAGAATGACATCGTCGCACCTGAGGACGGCACCATTCTCTCTGTCAACACTACCAAGGGCAGCTCCGTGAACCCCGGCGATGCACTCGCCGTGCTCGGCTGAGAAAGTGTGATACCATGCCTAAAATCGGAATTACGGAAACCGTCCTGCGTGACGCGCACCAGTCTCTGCTCGCGACCCGCATGACGACAGACGATATGCTCCCGATCCTTCCGCAGCTCGACGAGATCGGCTTCCGCTCCATCGAATGCTGGGGCGGCGCGACCTTCGATTCCTGCCTGCGCTTCCTGAATGAGGATCCGTGGGAGAGACTGCGCATCCTCAAGAAGAACATGCCGAAGACACCGCTTCAGATGCTGTTCCGCGGGCAGAATATGCTCGGCTACCGGCATTACGCAGACGATGTGGTCGAATACTTCGTGCAGAAGTCCATCGCAAACGGCATCGACGTCATCCGCATTTTTGATGCGCTGAATGACATCCGCAACCTTGAGACCGCCATCCGTGCGGCGAAGAAAGAGGGCGCACACACGCAGGTCGCGATGAGCTTCACCACCGGTGACACCTTCACCGATGAATACTATGTCGAATATGCAAAGCAGATTGCAAACGCCGGCGCAGATTCCATCTGCATCAAGGATATGGCGGCGCTGCTCACGCCTTACCGCGCAGAGTCGCTCGTCAAGGCACTCAAGGCTGCGGTCGATCTGCCGATCCAGCTCCACACGCACTACACCTCCGGTCTCGCTTCGATGTGCCTCATGAAGGCTGTGGAAGCAGGCTGCGATGTGATTGACACCGCGATGAGCCCGCTGGCGCTCGGTACTTCTCACGCACCGACCGAATCTATGGTCGCAGCGCTCCAGGGCACTGAGTTCGACACCGGCATCGACCTCGCGAAGATCTGTGAGCTCAGACCCTATTTCATGGAGCTCCGCGAAAAGTATATTGCAGAGGGTCTCATCGACCCGAAGATGCTGGCAACCGACGCCAAGACGCTGATCTATCAGGTTCCGGGCGGCATGCTCTCGAATCTGCTCTCCCAGCTCAAGCAGGCGGGCAAGGCAGATCAGCTTACGGCTGTTCTTGAGGAGGTCCCGCGTGTCCGCAAGGATGCAGGTATGCCCCCGCTGGTCACACCGTCCTCGCAGATCGTCGGCACACAGGCTGTGTTCAATATTATCGGCGGCGAGCGCTACAAGATGGTCACCAAGGAATTCAAAGCACTGGTGCGCGGCGAATACGGCAAGACCCCGATCCCGATCGACCCCGAATTCCGCAAGAAGATCATCGGCGATGCAGAGCCGATCGACTGCCGCCCCGCAGATCTCCTCGAGCCGGAGCTCGACAAGCTGCGTGAGGAATGCGCTGAGTGGATTATGCAGGAGGAGGATGTCCTCTCCTACGCACAGTTCGGTCAGGTCGCAGTCAAGTTCTTCGAGAAGCGCCGCGACCGGCAGTTCGGGCTGGACGGCGTACACGGCAATGCCGAAACACAAATTCACCCTGTTTGAGAATGTGACAAAGACCGCCTCAGCAGTCGGCGGTCTTTTCCTTTCCTGCGCAGGGTGCCGGTGAAAGGAGAAAATCGTCACATGCCAATCTGTATTTCCCCGGAGCTGCCTGCATATCAGGCGCTCCTGCATGAGCACATCTTTGTAATGGACAGCGAACGCGCCGCCCATCAGGATATCCGTCCGCTGGAGATTCTCATTGTCAATATCATGCCGAAGAAGCTGGAAACGGAATTACAGCTTCTCCGGCTGCTCAGCAACACTGCATTGCAGGTCAATATCACGCTGCTGCGCATGGAATCGCATGTCTCAAAAAACACCTCGCAGAGCCATCTCGACGCCTTCTATGCGACGCTCAACGATGTCCGCGGCAAATTCTTCGACGGCATGATCGTCACAGGTGCACCGGTCGAGCAGATTCCATTCGAGGAGGTTGACTACTGGGGCGAGATCTGCGACCTCATGGAATGGTCGAAGACGCATGTTTACAGTACGCTGCACATTTGCTGGGGCGCGCAGGCAGGTCTCTATCACCACTTCGGCGTGCCGAAATATCTGCTCGAAAAAAAGATGTTCGGTGTCTTTATGCACACGCTCGAAAAGCACCACACGCAGCTTCTCCACGGCTTTGACGATGTCTTTTACGCCCCGCATTCCCGCCACACGGAGGTGCGGAGAGAAGATATCGAGAAGGTGCCGCAGCTCCGCATTCTCTCAAGCTCTGCGGAAGCTGGCGTGCATGTCATCGCCAACCGCAACGGCAGGCAGTATTTTATCACCGGACACTCCGAATATGACCGCAACACTCTGGCGCAGGAATATTTCCGCGACGTCGAAAAGGGACTGCAAATCGAGCTGCCGCACAATTATTTCCCCGGCGACGATCCCACACAGCCGCCGCTCTTTACATGGCGGTCTACGGCAAACCTGCTCTTTGCCAACTGGCTGAATTACTGCGTCTATCAGCGCACACCCTTTGATCTCACCGAGCTTCCGCAGTGGGACTGGAACGCGGAATCGGAGGTCTGAACGGAGGTTCAACATCATGGACTATCAGAACGGATACGAACAGGTCGGGACACCGCAGATCCCGCAGGCACCGAAGCCGAAGGTCGGCTTTGCGATCGCTTCACTGGTGCTCGGCATCGTGAGCCTCATCACCATCTGCTGCGGCTTACAGTTTATTGCAGGACCGCTTGCGATCATCTTCGGCATCATCTCTCTGACGAAACGCATGGACGGCACCGGCATGGCTGTCACCGGACTTTCGACCGGCACGCTCAGCCTGCTGCTCACACTCGTTGTGCTGATCACGAACGGCGATCTGATCCGCTATGCAGGCACGATGCTCGACGATTTCTCGCAGGTGCTGGAGGAGCAGGACGAGGTCTTCCCTGCCTATGAAGCAGACGGGACGCTGCCTGAATATCTGTTGAAATACACTGAGCCTCCTTACAGTCAGTTCCTCGAAAGCTATGACTCCTCGATCTATGTGATCATGGATGCGCTGCTCGAAAACTACAAGAACGGCGAGCTCCCGAAGCCCGGTGAGGGCTTCACGGCAAAGCGCACGGTCACGGCAGGCTTCGTGCTTCCCTTCTATCCGCTTCTCACATAAACAAAGCCCGCGCAGCCGGAAACGGTTTCTGCGCGGGCTTCTTTGTATGTTCCGCCGCTGACCGGCGGTTCTCCGGCATGCAGGCAGAGCAGAACCGTTTTGATACACACGGAAATCAGCGGCAAGCAGAAAGCGAGGAATCGGAGGATTCCTCGCTTTGACTTTTATTTTGCGCCTGTCAGGATGCGTTTCAGAAGCGTCAGATCCTTTGCGCTGATCTTTCCGTCACGGTTCATGTCAGCGGCCTTGCCCTGTGCGGGTGTGAGGTCGCCGGATCTGAGGAGATACTTGTGCATCATCACAAGGTCTGCGAGGTCGCATG